>NZ_CP165727.1:3735000-4037500 GCF_041200175.1 Streptomyces sp. R33
AGATCTTGCCGTTGAGCTCGGTCTTCTTGACCCGGCCGCCGAGGCCGTCGACCGGCTGGAACTCCTGGAGCATCTTCGGCTCCGCCTTGACCTCCGTGGCCTTCTTCCCGCCGAGCCCGTCCGGGCCCAGGTCGGGGGCGGCGGTGACGTACTTGCCGGTGCCGAGCAGATCGCTCCAGGAGTTGTAGAAGGTCTCCTGCCGGTTCACCGCGATGAACACCAGCGCAACGGCGGTGACCTGGGCGAACAGCACCATCAGGGCGCGGGTCGACACACGTACGACGGCGGGGCCGCGCACCTTGCTCCACACGGCCAGCGGCAGGACGACGGCGATCGCCGTGAGGACGATCGCCGTCGCGAAGAGGGGGATCCCGGTCAAGCTCATCACGCCACCCAAGAGGGCCGCGTGACACCGCGCGGTTGCCCGCGCCCCCTGCGGCGTGGGTCACACGCGCGGCGGCGTGGGTCACACGCGCGCGGACCCGCACGTGCTCAGACCAGGCGGCGCGCCGTCGCCCAGCGGGTCAGCTCGTGCCGGTTGGACAGCTGGAGCTTCCTGAGCACCGCCGAGACGTGCGATTCCACCGTCTTCACCGAGATGAAGAGCTGCTTGGCGATCTCCTTGTACGCGTACCCGCGCGCGATCAGCCGCAGCACCTCGCGCTCGCGCTGCGTGAGGCGGTCCAGGTCCTCGTCGACCGGCGGCGCGTCCGTCGAGGCGAAGGCGTCGAGCACGAAGCCCGCGAGCCGCGGCGAGAACACCGCGTCCCCCTCCTGCACCCGGAAGATCGAGTCCACCAGGTCGGTCCCGGTGATGGTCTTGGTGACGTACCCGCGCGCACCGCCCCGGATGACCCCGATGACGTCCTCGGCGGCGTCCGACACCGACAGGGCCAGGAACCGCACCGGGTCCTCGGCCGCCGACATCAGCGGGGCGCAGCGCCGCAGCACCTCGGCCCCGCCGCCGCCGGGCAGGTGCACGTCGAGCAGGACCACCTCGGGCCGGGTGGCGGTGATGACGGTGACGGCCTGGTCGACGTCGGCCGCCTCGCCGACGACCTCGACGCCGGTCCGGGCGGTCTCGCCGATCTCGGCCTGCACGCCCGTACGGAACATCCGGTGGTCGTCGACGAGCACCACCCGAACGTTCTTGGCCACTCCCCCGCTGCCGGTCTCTTCGGTCATGCTGCGTTCGCCGCCCTCTCCATCTCCAGCTCGACTTCCGTGCCGCCGTCGGGCGCGGACCGCAGCCGTGCGGTCCCGCCGTTGCGCTGCATCCGGCCGATGATCGATTCTCGTACGCCCATGCGGTCGTCCGGTACCGCGTCGATGTCGAAGCCCGGTCCGCGGTCCCGTACGGACACGAACACCGTCAGCCCCTCCACCTCGGCGTACACCTGCACCGGCCCTCCCTCGCCACCGTACTTGGCGGCGTTGACCATCGCCTCGCGCGCGGCCTGGATCTGTGCGGCGAGCTTCTCGTCCAGCGGGCAGTCGCCGACCACCACCACCTCGATGGGGACGCCGTGGTGGTCCTCCACCTCGGCGGCCGTCTTCTTGACGGCCTCCGCGAGGGTGGCCGGCTCCTCGGCCTCGTCCTTGCCGGTGCCCTCCGGCTTGTACAGCCAGTTCCGCAGCTCCCGCTCCTGGGCGCGGGCGAGCCGCCGCACCTCGCCCACGTCCTCCGCGTTGCGCTGGATCAGGGTGAGCGTGTGCAGCACCGAGTCGTGCACGTGGGCGGCGACCTCGGCGCGCTCCTGGGCCCGGATGCGCATCAGGCGCTCCTCGGAGAGGTCCTGGGTCATCCGGATCAGCCAGGGCCCGGCGAGCAGGGCGATGCCGACGAGGACGGCGAGCGCTGCGGTCAGGACGTTGCCGAGCTGCGCCGCGGAGCCGCGTACGACGATGAAGACGGTCAGGCCCACGCCGACCAGTGCGACCCCGGCGAACCCGCGGGCCACCTGCAGGAGGCGGGCGTTGCGCCCGCCGGCGGCGCCCCAGTGGGCGCGGCGGGCGTTGTCGGCCTGCCGCCATACGAGGACCACACCGGCGCCGACCAGCAGCGTCGGCCAGACGTAACGCCCGGACGCGCCCCCGACCTGGACCTTCGATATGAAGATCCCGGCGCCGATGCACAGGGCGATGAGCGCGGTGATCTGTCCCTTGTCGGGCTTGCGCAGGCGCCGGCTGCCGTCGGGGAGCGTCTCGAAGAAGGAGCGGTGGCCGGTGCGCCCGCCGACGCCCAGCGGTACGAAGACCCAGAACGCGGCGTAGAGCAGCACGCCCAGCCCGTCGCCCCACATGAACAGGCCGAGGAAGGCGAGCCGGACCCAGACGACGGGCAGCCCGAGGTGCCCGGCGAGACCGCGCGCGACACCGCCGAGCATCCGGCCGTCGGCGCTGCGGTAGAGCTTGCGCTGCGGCGGTTCGTCGGGTTCTGCTGCGTGCGGCGGGCGGGGGGCGGCGGAGACGGGCATGTTCCCGATGGTCACACGCGCGCGGCACGCGTGGCATCAGGGCGTCCCCCCAGTTCTGTAGGGGGGATATCAGGGTTGTGCCAGGGTCGGGCCCGGTGCCGCGGGGCGCGGCGGCCGGTCACCATGGATCCATGACCAAGCACGACTCCCCGCCGTCGCCGGCCGCTGCCGGCGCGGCACCGCCGCCGGGCGCAGCCGACCGGCCGCCCCTGCGCCGCAGCAAGCGCGACAAGGTCCTCGCGGGCGTGTGCGGCGGCCTCGGCCGGTACTTCGACCTGGACCCGGCGATCTTCCGGATCGTCCTGGGCGTCCTCGCGGTCACCGGCGGCGTCGGCCTGATCTTCTACGGCTTCGCCTGGCTGCTGCTGCCGGTGGAGGGCGAGGACGACAGCGAGGCGAAGAAGCTGCTGACGGGCCGGGTCGAGGGCGCCACCCTGGCCGCGGTGTTCGCGGCCCTGGTCGGCTGCGCGCTGTTCCTGTCGATGCTGGACAACGGCGGACTGGCCGTGTTCTCCGTGCTGGTCATCCTGGCCCTCGGCGGGGCCTCGTACTGGTCGCAGCGCCGCCGCGCCGCCGCAGCCCCCGAGGCGGAGCCCCAGGCGGCCCACCGCCCGGGCCCGCCGGAGACCCAGGCTCCGCCCGTGCCCGGCGCCCCCTCCTGGTGGCGGGACCCGCTGGTCAAGGACGGCACCACGGGCCCCGTCGGGGCCACCGGATACCTGTGGGGCCCGGACGACTCCGCCGAGGCGGGCGCCGTGCCGGCCACCGCGGGCGGCACGGACGCGGCGGCGCCCGAGCGGGCCGCCGCCCCGCGGGTCCCGCGCGGCGGCATCGGGGGGCGGGTGTTCGTCCTGGCCCTGCTGGCCGGGGGCGCCGCCACCGCCTCGGTCTGGCAGGGCAGCACCCTCTCGCACGCGCTGCAGATCGGGCTCGCCTCGGCCCTTGCGGTCTTCGGTCTCGGCCTCGCGGTCAGTTCGGTCAAGGGCCGCACCGGCTTCGGCACGGTCCTGCTCGCGATGATCACCGCGGGGCTGCTCGCCGGGGCCTCCGCGCTGCCCCGCGAGATCGGCACCGACTGGAAGGCCGTGGAATGGCGGCCCGCCGCGGTGGCCGACGTCCAGCCCGTCTACACGGCGGGCACCGGGCTGGCCACGCTGGACCTGAGCCGGCTGGACGTGCCGAAGGGCACCACCCTGTCCGTACGCGCCACCGCGAGGGCGGGCCGGCTCAAGGTGATCGTGCCCCGCGAGGTCACCGCGCAGGCCGACGTCTCGGTCAGGCTGGGCGACATCCACATGCCCGGGGAGACCGGTCAGGACGTACGCATCAAGAGCGGCGGCGAAACGCAGCAGGCGACCCTGAAGCCGCCCGCCGGCACCGAGGCCGGGGGAACGATCGAGCTGCACCTCAACGCGGGTGTGGGACAGGTGGAGGTGGCCCGTGCGGCGTCATGAGTTCCAGCCCGGACGGCTGCTCGCCGGCCTGGTCCTGGTGGCCGCGGGCGTGCTGTACCTGCTCGACGCGACCGGCGAGGCCGACCTGCCCTGGTTCCTGGTCATCCCGATGACGATGGGCGGGCTCTGCCTGGCCGCGCTGGTCGGGACGGTGACCTACGCCGTACGCCGGGACCGGCGCGACCGGATCACCGAGTCCAGCGACAGGTAGGGCGCACCGGCCAGGATCATCGGGATCCAGGCCATCAGGTAGATCAGGTCGTTGCCGTAGTAGTAGGGGGACACCTGCCAGGACACCGTGAGCCACAGGCTGAGCGAGATCAGCGCTCCGCCGGTGGCCGCGATCCGGGTCAGCAGGCCGGCCAGGACGCCGAGGCCCACCAGGAGTTCCCCGATGGCGAGCACCACGGCGAAGCCGACGGGCGAGAGCAGGGCCCAGTCGACCAGGGCGGGGATCGCGGAGGTGTCGCGCACGCCGTGCATCTGCTCGCCGATGGAGCCTGGGCCGGAAGCGGACAGGAACGCGGAGTCGGTCAGCTTGTCCAGGCCCGCGTAGACGAAGGTCACGCCGAGGAAGATCCGCAGCGGCAGCAGGGCGTACCGGGCGGCCTGTTCCCGCAGTCCGGAAGGGCCGGAAGTATCGGCGGAAGGGACATCAGTTCGGGTCACGCCCCATGTGTACCCCGTTCACTCGGCCACGTCGACGGTGCAGCGGTTGGATTCCACTCCGGCGGCCGTGACCACCTGGACCTCGATGCGCCCGGGTTCCACTTCCGCCGGGACCGGCACCGTCAGGACCGAGTCCGAGGGGTTGGTGAACCCGCCCGCGACCGGCACCAGCGGCACGTGCACGTGCACCGCCCCGATCCGTACGACCAGCCGGGCCAGCATCTCCGGCGTCTGCGCCCCCGGCGGTACGAAGCCCACGCCGCGGATCTCGATGTCATCGCCCGGCCGGACGGCCGCGTCGAGATCGCCCGGCTCCCGTCTGCGGACCACCGACAGGATCAGCGGACGGGTCACCTCCGCGTACTTCGCCGCCAGGTACACCGCCGCCGACAGGGCCACCAGCATGGCCAGCGCCCACGGCAGCCGCGGCAGCCGGTCCGGGAACCGGGCCATCGACACCGCCGCGAAGGCCAGCACCACCGTGGAGACCAGCACGTACTGGGCGTCCGGGAAGCTCCCGCGGCCCGCGTCGTCCGTCAGCAGGTCCGCCCCGCGCGGCCGGTCCGCCGGCAGCTTCTGCATCCGCTGGCCCATGATCCTTACGGTGACCACCCGGCGCACCAGCACCGCCACGGCGGAGGTCAGCGCGACCACCGCCAGCAGCGGCAGCGCCCGCCCCAGCGCCAGCCCCGCGTACAGCGCCTGCCGCTCGGGCCCGGGCGAGGAGGCCGCCAGCCGCAGCGCGGGCAGCAGCGCGGCGAACGCCGTCAGCACCACCCACGCGCTCGGCACCGCCTTCGAGGTGGACAGCCGGTTGTCCTCCCCGACCAGCGGGGCGAGCAGCCCGCCGCGCAGCGACTGGGCACGGGCGGCGACCGTGAGCAGCCCGGCCAGGACCACCGCCGCGAGCAGCCCGGCGGTACGCGCCGTGGACCAGCCGGTGCCGAGCGCGGTGCCGACCTGTACCAGCAGCAGCACTCCGGCGGCGATCCACACGGCGAGCACGGCCCGCCGGGAGAACAGGTACAGCCAGGAGTAGCCGGCCTCCCGGCCCCGGTCGGCGACCGTACGGGCCGACAGGGTCAGTTCGTCGGAGACCCACTGCCGGGACGCCCCGGCGGACCGGGCCACCGCCGCCGGCAGGCCCTGGCCCGCGGCGAACTCGTCCCTCTTCTCCGTGAACGCGGCGACCGCGCGCCGGTGCCCCTCCTGCGCGCCGTGCGGGCAGTCGTCGCAGGTGCAGGTGCCGCCGTGGGTGCTTCGGGACATCTCTTGGAGAGCCACGTGCGTGCCGCCTCTCTGAACTACGGTGCAATGCCAGCGAATTGTGCACCACTGCGGCAGTGCTCCGGATTGCGCACGATGTCAGAGCAGGTGATTAACCGTTCATGATGTTGACGTCACCCGCCCGGCCCAGTCCCGCGTCACGGGGCGACGGTCTGCCAGAGGGGCTGGTAGCTGACCCAGGCGGCGAGATCCGTGCCGAACCGCTCCCGCGCCGCGAGCGCGCTGCGGTGGTCGATCGGCACCGGCTTCCCGGCGGCCCGCGCGATCAGCTGCACCTGCGCCGCGCGCTCCGCCGCGACGAACCACCAGGCCGCCGCGTCCACCGAGGCGCCGACCGTCAGCAGCCCGCGGTTGCGCAGGACCAGCGCCTTGTACGGGCCCAGGGCGCGGGCGATCCTCCCCGAGTCCTCCGGCCCGGCGAACCCGTCCAGGAGTGCGTGGTCCTCGTAGAAGGCGCAGGCCTCCTCGCTGATCGGGGCGAGCAGGTCCCCGAGCGCGGCCAGCGCCCTGCCGTACGGGGCGTGCGTGTGCACCACGGCGACCGCCTCGGGGCGGGCCCGGTGCACGGCCGCGTGCACCGCGAACGCCAGCTCGTTGACCCGCCGCTCCCCCTGCCGCACGCGCCCGTCCCCGTCGACGAGGAGCAGGTCGTCGGCGGTGAGTGCGGACAGGGCCTGCCCGAAGGGGTTCACCCAGTAGCAGTCCTCGAACTCCGGGTCCCGCGCGCTGGCATGACCGGCGACCCCCTCCTCGTACCCGAACCGCCCGAACAGCCGCAGCGCCCCGGCCAGCCGCTCCTTGCGGTACGCGCGCTCCTCGGCCGCGTCGGCGTGGACGGGCGGCAGCGCGAACCGCAGCCGGTCCACGGGGACGGGCGCGGGTACGGGTGCGGGCTGATCCGGCATGGCCCCCTCCTTCGGCTCGCCGCGCAAGGTACCGGCGGCCGCGCCAAGTGGCCATACATGCGGCGGAGCCGCCGCTCCCCTGGGGAACGGCGGCTCCGGCTGCGTACGACGGGTGGGGACTACTCCCACTCGATGGTGCCCGGGGGCTTGCTGGTGCAGTCGAGGACGACGCGGTTCACGTCCGGCACCTCGTTGGTGATGCGGGTGGAGATGCGCGCGAGCACCTCGTACGGCATGCGCGTCCAGTCCGCGGTCATCGCGTCCTCGGAGGAGACGGGGCGCAGCACGATCGGGTGGCCGTAGGTGCGGCCGTCGCCCTGGACGCCGACGCTGCGGACGTCCGCGAGCAGGACGACCGGGCACTGCCAGATCTCGCGGTCCAGGCCGGCCGCGGTCAGCTCGTGGCGGGCGATGGCGTCGGCCTCGCGGAGCAGGTCCAGGCGGTCCTTGGTGACCTCGCCGACGATGCGGATGCCGAGGCCGGGGCCCGGGAAGGGCTGGCGCTGGACGATCTCGTCGGGCAGGCCGAGCTCCTGGCCGACCATCCGGACCTCGTCCTTGAACAGCTGGCGCAGCGGCTCGACGAGCTCGAACTCGATGTCGTCGGGGAGGCCGCCCACGTTGTGGTGGGACTTGATGTTCGCGGTGCCGGTGCCGCCGCCGGACTCGACGACGTCGGGGTACAGGGTGCCCTGGACGAGGAAGGCGACCGCGGGGCCCTCCTCCTGGAGGATCTCCAGCTGGGCCTGCTCGAAGACGCGGATGAACTCGCGACCGATGATCTTCCGCTTGGTCTCCGGGTCGGAGACGCCGGCGAGCGCGCTCAGGAAGCGCTCCTGCGCGTCGACGACCTTCAGCTGCACGCCGGTGGCGGCGACGAAGTCCTTCTCGACCTGCTCGGTCTCGCCCTTGCGCATCAGGCCGTGGTCGACGTACACGCAGGTCAGCTGGGAGCCGATGGCCTTCTGGACGAGGGCAGCGGCGACCGCGGAGTCCACGCCGCCGGAGAGGCCGCAGATGGCGCGCTTGTCGCCGACCTGCTCGCGGATGGCCGCGATCTGCTCCTCGACGATGTTGCCGGTGGTCCAGGTGGGCTCGAGGCCGGCGCCGCGGTAGAGGAAGTGCTCGAGGACCTGCTGGCCGTGCGTGGAGTGCATCACCTCGGGGTGGTACTGCACGCCGTACAGCTTCTTCTCGTCGTTCTCGAAGGCCGCGACCGGGACGACGTTCGTCGACGCGGTGACGGTGAAGCCCTCGGGGGCGGCGGAGCAGGCGTCGCCGTGCGACATCCACACCGACTGGTTCACGGGGGTGCCCTCGAACAGCGTCGAGCCGGCCTTGGAGACGGCGAGCGGCGTACGGCCGTACTCGCGGGCGCCGGTGTTGTCGACGGTGCCGCCGAGGGTGGTCGCCATCAGCTGGAAGCCGTAGCACATGCCGAAGACCGGGACCCCGGACTCGAACAGGGCGCGGGCCTCGTCCAGACGCGGGGCACCCTCCTCGTACACGGAGGACGGGCCGCCGGAGAGGATGATCGCCTTGGGGTTCTTGGCCAGCATCTCGGCCACGGGCATCGTGCTGGGCACGATCTCGCTGTAGACCCGTGCCTCGCGGACGCGGCGGGCGATGAGCTGGGCGTACTGGGCGCCGAAGTCGACGACGAGAACCGTGTCCGGGGCGCTGTCGTGGGCGGCGGAGGGTGCTTCTGGCACGGGGCGGCCTTCCGGCGGAAGAGGGTGGCTGTTTTGTCGATTCTACCGGTGGCGCAGGCCGCCGGTTTGTCGCACCATCCGAGGCCCACGTCACCGTGACGCCCCGCAACCCAGCCGTCACAGCGCCCGCCGCGCCTCCCCGATGACCCGCTGAGCCTCGGCGCCGTAGACGGCGGATTCCCGCAGGGTGTTCCAGACCCGGAGGTAGGTCGCGATGCTGCCCGCATCGTCGATCCACAGTTCGGCGTGCCAGTCCTCCACGATCACCAGCCGCTCGTCGTAAATCCAGAACCCGTTTGCCGGATGGATCTTCAAGGGGGCGGTGAAGGGGACGATACCCAGCTCCACCGTGTCCAGGCCGATGACGCTGAGCAGCCGGTCGAGCTGTGCCGCGAGCACCGGCGGCGGACAGACGAGGGCGCGCAACGCGCCCTCCCACATCATGATCTGGTGCCGCTTGCCCGAGTCGTAGAGCGCCTCCTGACGGCGCACGCGCTCCCGCACCGCATCCTCGGTGTCCCGGGGCGACTGCATGAGATCGGCGTGCCGGGTGAAAACGGCACGCGCGTAGTCGGGGGTCTGGAGCATGCCCGCGACGAGGCAGTTCTCCCACACGCGCAAGGTGGTGGTGCGGGCGTGCTCGGCGGTGATCGCGTCCTGCACCGGCCGATGCCCGGACGCCAGCTGCCGACGCCAGGAGCGGACGTGGGATTCGAGACCACCGAGGCGCGCGTGCAGCTCCTCGGTTGCTCCGGGCTGCCCCGTCGCCTCGGCCCATGCCCGCAGGTCCTCGGCGGTCGCCGTCTGTCGGCCGTTCTCCAGCTTGTACACCTTGGAGTGCACCCAGCCGAGCCGGTCGGCGAGCTGTGTCCCGGTGAGCCGACCGCCGGGCGCCGAGACCCGCAGGTCCCGGAGCCTGGCGCCGAGGGCGGCGCGCGCCGCCTGGAAGTCTGTGCTCACCGGTACACGTTACTGCGCGAGACCCGAGGCGAACTCGTCGTACGGCACGGCGAAGTGCCATGCCGCGTCGCGGACTTGGCAGTATCGGTTGACCTCCACTGGTTCGGTGATCACCTCGACGTCGAGCAGGTTGTCGTCTTCGTCGAAGTTGAGCAGCGCGACGAACGTGGAGTCGAAGATCCAGAAGTCCTCTGCCGGCAGCCGCAGCCGGTCCGCCTCCGCGCGCGACAGGTTGCGGATGTCCTCTCCCACCGCGCAATTCCGCTTGGCGTTGTCGAGCAGGTAGAGCTGCCCCGGGGTCGGCGGGTCGTCGACGAGGCGCACGCGCTCCACGCGCTTGCCCTGGGAGGTCTGCGTCCGCATGGTGCGAGACCACGCGTCGTCGTAGTCCCACTCGATGGGCAGACCCGCCGCGAACTGTGCGTAGGTGTCGGTGGCCTCGTCGGAGGCGAAGCGTCGCCTGGTCTCCAGCCGCCAGGCAGTGTGCTCGAAGTTCTCGAAGAGGTCCCCGAACGCATCCAGATCGATGATCCGCGGCACGCGGGCGACCTCCTTGGGCCCGAAGTCGACTAGCAGCTCCCGCGGAACCACGATCGGAACCTCCCCCTCACCGAGGTGCCGGAGCTGGGCGATGTCCTCAGGATCGCTGAGCGGTAACCCGTGTACGACCACCTCCCCGCTGTCCAAGTCCTCGTGGATGGCGGGACAGCCCCCGCCGCCCGATCCCGTGCCGTTGAAACGCAGTCGACGTGCCATGACCACACCTTTCCGCTGAAGTTCGGCCCCTTCAGCATTCACCGGACGGCAGTCCCTGCGGTAGCGGATACCCAAGACCACATGCGAACACGCGAGAACACCGGGATGCCGTGCGAGAACAGGCGAGAACAAGCCGTGGCAGCGCCAACATGGTGCGCCTAGCGTCCAGTTCATGGCCTCACAGACCACCATGAGCCCAGCCGTCCACCTCTCCCTCCCCGCCGACGCCCCGAGACCGGCCGCCGACTGCGACGTGTGTGCGGCGCTGGCCGGGCAGCGTTCGGAGGCCCACCGGCGGGGTGATCACTCGGCGGTGTCGGACTGCAACGTCGAGATCGTCGCGCACCGCGGGCGGAGCCGGTGCTGAGCCCGCGGGCCGTGGTCCGGTACGTCGCGCACACCGTCCGGCACGCGCCCGAGGGCGGGATCACCTACGAGGTGTTCTGCTCGGCGTACCGCTGCGGGGCCGAGTCCGGACCGCAGGACGCGCAGGAGACCGCTCAGGACTGGGCCCTTCGGCACACCGGGCGGACCGGCCACGATCTGTTCCGCCGGGTGTTCACCGACCACGCCCGCGTCACGCGGACGGACGGGCCGTCTCACGATCCGGGCCGGGTTGGCCCGGGAGGGGGCGGGCGGCCATAATCCAGTCCATGCGCAAGCAGCTGAGCTTCCTCTTTACCTATGGCACCGGCCGGTCCGGTCGCCATGGGTCCTCGTGATGCTCGCTTGAGCCGCTGACTTCCCAGAGCGCCCCGGTCCGACAGGACCGGGGCGCTCTGGCGTTTCCGCTCCTGCCGGCACTACCCACAGGAGTAAGAACATGACCGTGACCACCACCCCCGCGCAGCTGATCGCCGAGTCCCGCCGGCGCATCGACGCCATCGACGACCGGATCATCGGCCTGATCCAGGAGCGGATGGCCGTCTCGACCGTCATCCAGGAGGCCCGGATCTCCTCGGGCGGCCGCCGGGTGAACCTCTCGCGCGAGATGGAGGTGCTCGAGCACTGGCGCGATGCCCTCGGGAAGCCGGGTACCGCGCTCGCCATGACCCTGCTGGAGCTGTGCCGCGGCCGCGTCTGACGCCTGTTCGTCACTCGTCCGGACCGTGACCGGCCCCTGAAGGGCTTCGTTGGTGTGGATGGCCGCGTCAGCCAGGCGCGGGACCGAGCACCACGCGTGGCTCCGCCGGAGCGATGAGACGTACGGCCCGTGGGGACGTCCGTCGTGGGACCTCGCTCCTTCGCGTGACCGGACGGCAGGGGACAGCAGCCCGGTCACCCCGGAAAAGGACGGCCGGCCCAGGGGACGCCCCGGGCCGGCCGTTCTGCGTCTTCGACTGCGCCTACGCGTGCCCGCCGGACCGGCGGCGCACCCCCACGTACAGCGCACCGCCGACGGCCACGGCCGCCAGCGCGCCCAGCGCGAGCGGGCCGACGGAGCTGCCGGTCGAGGCCAGGTTGCCTCCCGTCGCGCCCGCGGCGGTGGTGGAGGACGACGCGGTCGGCGTGGCCGACGCCGAGGCGGACGCGGACGGCGACGGCGAGGCGGAGGCCGAGGTGGACGGGCTCGGGCTCGTACCGCCCTTGACCTCGACCACGAACGCGGCCTGCGCGTTGCCCGCGACCGGGTCGAAGGCGAGCGGCTTGGTGCCGCCCGCGACCGGCTCGCCGACGGTGACCGAGCCCTTGGCGTTCGCCACGGCCTTCTCGATCTTCATCGCGAACCGGTTGGCGTACGTACCGGGGACGTCCGCGAACAGCCCGCCGTCGCAGAAGTAGCGGGGCGCGCCCAGCTGCTCCGCGCGCTCGCTCCCGTCGATGCTGACCGCGCGGCAGTTCCGGGGCACGTCCGTCACCTGCACGCCGGCCGGCATCACGATGTCGGTACGGGCCACGCTCTGGCCCGAGCGCAGGTGGCTGATCACGGCCGGGCCCTTGTTGCGGAAGCCGAGCTCGGCCACGACCGTGTCGCCCACCTTGCCGGAGGGCGAGGCGGTGACCGCCTCGAAGTCGGCCCGGGCGCCCTTGGCGGTGAACTCGAAGCTGCGCTCGTTGTCACCGGGGTTGAGGTCGGTGTTCTCGGCGCGCCTGGCGTTGCGCGGGTCCAGGTTGGAGTCCGTGACCGGCACCGCGGCCGACGCCTTGACCAGCTTCAGCTTCTTGCCGGTGGCCGGCTTGTCCTCGGGCGCGTCCTTGCTCGGCGCCGGGTCGGGGACGACCCCGTACCGCAGCCGGTCCTGGTAGGCCCGCTCGGTCGTCTTGAGGTGCAGCGGGGAGTCGGGGGCGAGCTGGTAGGACTCGCCGGGCAGGAACTCGCCCTCGACGAGGCAGACCGTGGTGGCGCCCATGCCGCCGTGGTCCTGGCGCCGGCAGTTGTCGTACGTCTCCGCCGGCTCCAGGCCGGCCGAGGCGTCCAGCTCCAGCGCCACCGACTTGGCGGGCAGCGTGCCCCGGTTCGCAAACGCGAGCGGCAGGTCCTGCTGCTCGCCCGCCGTCACGTCGGCCCGGAGCTTCAGCTCGCCCAGGTGCAGGTCGGGGCCGCCGACGGTCAGTTTGGTGGTGACGGGCGTGACGCTCGCCCCCGTCACCTTGCCGGTGACGGCGATCTCACCGCTCGCGCCGTTCTTGCTGTCCTTGGCGGCGGAGACGAGCAGGTCGAAGCTGTTGCCGTTCCCGCCGGTCCCGACCGACAGGCCCTGCTGCTTGCAGACGATCGCGGTGGCGCTCGTGGTGCAGTTCGGCCTGGGCTTGGCCGGGTCGAGCCGGACCGATGCCACCCCGGCGACCTTGGTCAGGTCGACGGTGACGGTGAACTCGCCCGGGAAGCTGTTGCCGGGGCCCACGTAGGCCAGGTCGTAGCGAAGGCTCCG
Source organism: Streptomyces sp. R33 (assembly GCF_041200175.1). Lineage (NCBI taxonomy): Bacteria > Bacillati > Actinomycetota > Actinomycetes > Kitasatosporales > Streptomycetaceae > Streptomyces > Streptomyces sp. R33. The sequence continues at coordinate 3,748,094 of NZ_CP165727.1, forward strand.
CTCCTTCGAGGCGCCCGAGTCCGGGTACGGCTGGAGCACCTGGGCGGAGGGGCCGCCGAGCGGGAAGGCCGGTTCCGCGGCGAGCGCGGGGGCGGCCGCGCCGAGGCTCAGCGTCGCCAACCCCGTAGCTGCCAAAAGGGAGATGCGCTTGTCCATGAAGATCGAGACCGCCGAGAGCGGGTCACAGTTGCACGCTTGGCGGCGTGACGGGCATCACATGCAACCATCCGGACTGATCACCTGTCACTTATGTACGCGGCGGCGGGTTCTGCGCTCGGAGGGGGAGCGCAGAACCTGCCGCCGCGTACACGTGTCACGGTGTCTCACGCCTTCTTCGGAACCTCCGGCACCGGCAGCAGCAAGGGCAGCCGCAATGCGCCGAACGCCTCCTTCGGAACCGCCGGACGGACCGGTTCCACCGCCGCCAGCCGGGTGTAGGCCCCGCCCTGCTCAGGTCGCGGGTCCTGCTCGCCCTTGTTCGGCCAGTACGACATCGCCCGCTCCGCCTGCGCCGTGATCGTCAGCGACGGGTTCACCCCGAGGTTCGCGGAGACCGCCGAGCCGTCCACCACCGAGATGCCCGGGTGCCCGTACAGCCGGTGGTACGGGTCCACCACGCCCTCCTCGGCGGAGGCGCCGATCGGGCAGCCGCCGAGGAAGTGCGCGGTCAGCGGGGTGCCCATCAGCTCGCCGATGTTGCTGCCCGGGAAGCCGTTGATCTCCTCGGCCAGCAGGGTGGCCGCCTCGGTGGCCTCCTTGATCTGCACCGGGTTCGGCGCGCCGTGCCCCTGGCGGGCGGTGAGCAGGCCCTTCCCGAGGCCGCCGGGCTTGCGGTACGTCGTCAGCGAATTGTCCAGCGACTGCATGACGAGGCCGATGATCGTCCGCTCCGACCAGCGCCGGTTGGACAGCGAGCGCGCCAGCTGCACCGGGTGCCTCGCGGTCCGGGCGAACCACGCCCGGACCCGGTGCCTGCTGAACGGCACCTGGAGCACGGTCATGAACCCCATGGCGTTGGAGCCCTTGCCGTAGCGGACGGGCTCGATGTGGGTGTCGGCGTCGGGGTGCACGGACGAGGTGATCGCCACGCCCCGGGTGAAGTCGGCGCGCTGCTCCTCACCGGGGCCCGCACCGCGGCGCCTGCGGTAGCGGCGGTCGTCGGTCTGCGCGCCGACCAGGCCCTCCGAGTTGGTCCGGGTCAGCTCGCCGAGCCGCTCCGAGATCCGCGGGAGCAGCCCGTTGTCCTTCATGGTGTGCAGCAGGGTCTGGGTGCCGTACGTGCCCGCCGCGACGACGACGTACCGGGCGCGCAGCTCCTTGGCGGCGCCCCGGCGGCGCGCATCGGTGGGGACGGTGCGGATCCGGTAGCCGCCGCCCTGGTGCTCGGCGAGCGCGGTGACGGTGGTCATCGGGTGGATGACGGCGCCGGCGCGCTCGGCGAGGTGGAGGTAGTTCTCGTTCAGGGTGTTCTTCGCGCCGTGGCGGCAGCCGGTCATGCACTCGCCGCACTCGGTGCAGGCCCTGCGGGCGGGGCCTGCGCCGCCGAAGTACGGGTCGGGGACCTCCTGGCCGGGGCGGGCCTCGCAGCCGCCCTCGGCATCCGCGCCGTCGCCGAAGAAGACGCCGACCGGAGCCATGTGGAAGGAGTCCCCGACGCCCATCTTCTCGGCGGCGGCCTTCAGATGGACGTCGGAGGGGGTCAGCGTCGGGTTGAGGCGTACGCCGAGCATCCGCTTGGCCTGGTCGTAGTACGGGGCGAGTTCCTCGCGCCAGTCGGTGATGGACGCCCACTGCCGGTCCTCGAAGAAGGCGGTGGGCGGCACGTACAGGGTGTTGGCGTAGTTGAGCGAGCCGCCGCCCACCCCGGCGCCCGCGAGCACCATCACGTTGCCGAGCAGGTGGATCCGCTGGATCCCGTACAGCCCGAGGGCCGGGGCCCACAGGTAGTTCCGCAGGTCCCAGCTGTTGCGTGGCAGGCTCTCGCGGGTGAACCGGCGTCCGGCCTCCAGGACGCCGACCCGGTACCCCTTCTCGGTCAGCCGCAGCGCCGAGACCGACCCTCCGAAGCCCGATCCGATGACGATGACGTCGTAGTCGTAATCGTGGTCGTACGACACTGCTTGTGCCTCCCGGTTGGGTCCTGGCGTGTCTAGCGCAGACGGAGAGCCTTCATGACCTTGAGGCTGCGGGTCATGAACGCCGCGTACCTCTCGTCGTCCATGCCCAGCGAGGGCGCCATCGGGAGCAGACGCTGGTGGGCGACGGTCTGGGCCTCGGTGTACTTGAGGATGCCCTCGGAGCCGTGGCGGCGGCCGAGGCCGGAGTCCTTCATGCCGCCCATGGGCGCCTGGGCGCTGCCGTAGGCGGGGGCGTAGCCCTCGTTGATGTTGACCGTGCCGGTGCGCAGGCGGGCGGCGACGGCGTGGCCGCGGCGGGCGTCCTTGGTCCAGACGCTGGAGTTGAGCCCGTACGCGGTGGAGTTGGCCTGCGCGACGGCCTCGTCCTCGTCGGTGAAGCGGTAGATCGAGACCACCGGGCCGAACGTTTCCTCGCCGCAGACCGCCATCGGCGCCTCGACGCCGTCGAGGATGGTGGGCTCGTAGAAGAGCGGGCCGATGTCGGGGCGGGCGGTGCCGCCCGCGACGAGGGTGGCACCCTTGGCGACGGCCTCGTCGACGTGCCGCTGGACGGTCTCCAGCTGGCGCTCGCCGACCAGTGAGCCCATGTCCGCGCCGTACGCGAGGGAGGCGCCGAGCCGCATGGCCTTCGTACGGGCGGCGAAGCGCTCGACGAACGCGTCGGCGATCGAGGCGTGGACGTACAGCCGCTCGATGGAGATGCAGAGCTGGCCGGCGGAGGAGAAGCAGGCGCGGACGGCGCCCGCGGCGGCCTTCTCGATGTCGGCGTCGTGCAGCACGAGCATGGCGTTCTTGCCGCCGAGCTCGAGCGAGACCCCGACGAGGCGGGCCGCGGCACCCTGGGCGACCTCGCGGCCGGTCCGCGTGGAGCCGGTGAAGGAGACGTAGTCGGCGTGCCGGACCACCTCCGGGCCGACGACGGGCCCGTCGCCGAGCACGATCTGGAAGACCTCGGCGGGCAGTCCGGCCTCGATCAGCAGGTCACGGGCCCACAGGGCGGTGAGCGCGGTCTCGGTGTCGGGCTTCATGACGACGGCGTTGCCGGAGACGAACGCGGGCAGCGCGTCACCGACGGACAGCTCGAGGGGGTAGTTCCAGGGGGCGATCTGGCCGACGACCCCGCGCGGCTGGCGCAGCTCGGTGACCTTGGTGAGGGTGGGCATGGCACCCGTGTGGCCTTTGGGGCGCAGGTACGCGGGGGCCTTGCGCCCGTAGTGCCGGGCGGCGACGGCGACGGCCTGCACCTCCTCGTGGGCGTGCAGGCGGGCCTTGCCGGTCTCCAGCTGGATCAGGTCGAGCACCTCGGCCTGGCGGGCCAGGGCCAGGTCGTGGAAGCGGAGCAGTACGCCGGCCCGCTGGCGCACGGGGACCGCGGCCCAGGCGCCCTGGGCGGCGCGGGCCCGGTCGAAGGCCTCGGCCACGTCCTCGGGAGTGGCCTCGGGCAGGTCCGCCAGCTTGGCCCCGGTGAAGGGGGTGTGGTTGGCGGTCCGGCCGGAGCCGATCACTCCGCGGGTGAGCCGGGTGACCAGGTCGGGGGTCACCACGTCGGCGGCGGTACGGGCACCGGCCGGGGCGGGGGCGACCGGGTTGGTGGGCTGCGGTGCGCTGCGGAGGGGGGCCGGGGCCTGCGAGTCCGTCATGGCGGTGAGCGTATTCCGCCTGCGAGGCTTTGGGTACCCGTCGGTAACCGGATTTTGCCATTTCCGCCAGCGATTGCTGGCAGGATGCCGGAATCGGGCCGGAAGGAATCAGGGCCGCTTGGCCGGCGGCTCCCAGCCGCTGAGCACGATGTCGAACTGCTGCTCGGTCGTGGCCCAGTCGGAGACCGGGCTCGACATGTAGATGGCGTACTCCGTGCCGTCCGGGGCGATGTACATCTGCTCCTTGGCCCTGCGGGGACCGGGGTGGTTCTGCTTCTCCGTCCAGCTGAAGTCCCAGAGCGCGGCCCGGGTGCTGTCCTGGAAGGTGTTCTGGTTCAGCCGCACCTTCTTGTAGTCCGTCCGCTTCTGCACCTGCTGCTCCAGGTCGAGCACGTGCGCCAACGGGTCCCGGTAGTCCGGGGTGGGGTCGGCGGCGATCCGGATGAAGTGCTTCCCGTCGTCCGGGGTGTAGTCGATCTGGTCGCCGTTCGCCACGCGCTTCCAGCCGTCCGGGACGAACAGGGTGAAGCCGCCGATGGGGTCGGTGACCTTGTTCCAGCCGGCCGGCGCGGCGGCCGGCTCAGGGGCGCTGACGTTCTTGTCCGCGCTGCCCTTCCCCTGGTCGTCCATGTACTTGAGCACCCCGAACACGCCGCCGCCGCCGAGCAGCGCCGCCACCAGGGCGATGCCCGCGGCCCGCTTGAGCCAGCCGTTCGCCGGGGCCGCGGGAGCGGGAACCGCAGCGGTCTCGGCGGGCTCCGGCAGCGGGGTCGTGTGCGAGGTCGTCCGCGCGGCCGTCTGCGCTCGCTGCGCAGGCGCGGCCGGACCGTCGGACGGCTCCTGCGCCGGGACCAGTTCGTCCTGGGTCACCGCGCGGGTGGGCACGTACGCGTGCGCCGCCTTCGGCTCGCGGCCCTCCATCGCCTCGATCAGCATCCGCTCGGTCTCCTGGGCCGAGGGCCGCCCGTCCGGATCCTTGCGCAGCAGGGCCGTGATGACCGGCCCCAGGGCCCCCGCCTGCCGCAGCGCCGGCGGCTCGTCGTTGACCACGGCCTGCAGGCTGGAGATGGGCGAGGTGCGGCGGAAGGGCGAACGGGCCTCGACGGCCGTGTACAGGGTCGCGCCCAGCGACCACAGGTCGGAGGCCGTACCGGGGGTGCCGCCGGTGACCCGCTCCGGGGCCAGGTAGTCGATCGAGCCGACGATCTCGCCGGTCCGCGTGATGGAGGAGTCGCCCTCGATCGCGGCGATCCCGAAGTCCGTGAGCAGGACCCGCCCGTCCTTGGCGAGCAGCACGTTGCCCGGCTTCACGTCCCGGTGCAGGACGCCGACCGCGTGCGCGGCGCGCAGCGCACCCAGGACGTGCAGCCCGATCCGGGCCGCCTCGTTGGGCTCGATCCGGCCGGCCGCCTTGGCCGCCTCCGCGAGGGAGGGGCCGTCGATGTACTCCATGACGATCCACGGCCGGTCGTCGTGCTCCAGCACGTCGTGGACGACGACGACCGCCGGATGCTGGATCCGGGCCGCGGCCCGGGCCTCCTTCTGCGTGCGGGCGTGCAGGACCTCCCGGTCGGCCTGGGCGACGTACAGACCCGCCGTCAGTTCCTTGACGGCGACGGTCCTGTGCAGCAGCTCGTCATGCGCGCGCCACACCTTGCCCATGCCGCCGCTGCCGATGGGCTCCACGAGCCGGTACCGGCCAGCGAGCACCGCACCCGCACCTGTCTGCTGTTCCACGAAACCCCGCCACTCTGTGCACTTCGGGCCAGATTACGGAGCCCTCGGGGCTGCCGGAACCGTGAAGGCGCGGTTCCGGCAGCACTGTGACGCAATCGCCGTACTGAGCCTCCGTCAGTCCGCCTCAACCACCCGATTTGTAACTCCCCGTGGCCTTCTCGAAGACCTCGGTGACCTTGCCCTCCCCGTCCTGCGGACCGGTGACCACGACGACGTGGTAACTGCCGCCCAGCGCCACGACGAAGTTCCGGGCGACGACGCTGCGGCCGTTGCCGTCGATCCACGTGTACCGGCCGGTGACGCGGAGCTGGTTGCCGACCTTCGTGGTCTTCACGTCGCCGCCGCTGGCCCAGGTGGAGGACCGGTACGGGGCCAGCTCCGGCTCCTTGTCCTTCTGGTACGTCGCCGGGTCCGGGTTGCCGTCGACCTTGTCCCGGCCGGGGACGACCGTCAGGACGTACTCCCCGTCGGTGTATCGGACCTGCCCGGCCTCGTTCATGCCGCGCCGCTCCCAGCCGTTGGGGACGGCGATCTCGAAGTGCTCCGGGTCCTGCTGCGTGGTGTACCCGGGCGGGGCGGGGGCCCCGGTCTGGGGGGTCTGGGGCGCCTGGCTCTGCCGGGGCGAGGCCGGGGCGGGCGTGGAGGCGGAGGGCGACGGGGACTGCTGCGCCACCGGGGTCTTGTCGTCGGCACCCCGCTGCTCCTCCTGCTTGGGCAGGAAGAGCATGGCGTAGGCCACGGCCCCGGCGAGCAGGGCGAGGACGCCGACGAGCAGGATCCGCCCGAGGGAGCGCGGCTTGCGGGAGGGGGCGGGGTTGCGGTGCCGGCCGTGCAGGTCCCCCCGCCGGCGTACGACGGGCAGCCGCGCGGGATCCGGCTCCGGCATCGGGAGCACGCCGAGGCCGCCGTCCGGCTCGGGCGCGGACCGTACGAGCGAGCGCAGCCAGCCGCGGAGCTCCTCGAAGTCGGGGCGCTCGGTGGGGTCCTGGCGCAGCAGCGACTCCACGACCGGGCGCAGCGGGCCGCACTCCTCGGCGAAGGCCGGGGGCTCGGCGCAGACCATCTCGACGAGTTCGGTGACGCTGTCCTCGGGGTACGGGGCGTGGCCCTGCACGGCGCGGTACAGCAGCGCACCGAGCGCCCAGAGGTCGGTGGCGGGTCCGACGGGGGCGGCCAGCTGCCAGGGCCCCGTGACGGGCCCGGCCTGCTCGGGGGCCCACCGCTCGGTGACGGCCCCGACGACGGCCATCCGCGTCTGCCGCGCCCGCTCGGCATCCAGCCCGCTCCGGATGCCCCCGCCGGCCCAACCCCCGCCGTGGCCGGGCGGGCTGGGCCGGCCGGGGAGGTGCGGGCCCGTGTCGGCGCTCTCGGTCCCGTTCGGCCGAACGGGACCGGGCTCGCCCGGGGGCAGGTACGAGGCCATGTTCGGGCCCTCGGTGCCCTGCGGCGAGGCCGGGGGCGGGGGGTCGGCCTGGTGATAGCCCTGGGGCAGGGCGAGTTGTGCGGGCAGTGCCGGACGGGCCGGCGCCGGTCCGGGCTGCGACTCGGGCGCGGGCTCCGGCTCCGGCTGCTCGGCCGGGGGAAGGGCGGCCTGCCGGCGCGGGGTGGCTCCGTGCCACGGCGCGCTCGTCCCGGTCTCCGGGCCGCCGTACGGGTACGCGTACCCCTGCGGGAGGTTCGACCCCTGCGGCCTCGGCTCCGGCGCGGGCTCGGATCCGCCCTTGCGCTGCTCGGTGACCCGCGCGGCGGCTGCCTGTGCGCCGGCCCGGTACGCGGCGATGGCCCCGGCCCGGGCGGCGGCCTTGAGGTCGGGCCGCTCGCCCGTCGCGCCGGGGGTGATGTGGTCGGAGTACCGCGGTCCGGTGTCGTACCCCGGCGCCACGAGGGGCGCGTAGCCGCCCGCGCCCGGACCGGCATCCCGCCCGCCGCCCGCCGACGGGTCCGGGGCCCCGCCCTGGAGCCCCCGTACGGCGAGCCCCGCACCGGGCGGCGTCCCCCGGTCCTGCTCCCCGCCGGGGTTCGGTGCCGTGTCCCGGCCGGGATCAGCGGCTAAGGCGGCCGTACCCGGGTCCGCCGACGCCGGGGGCGGTGCACCGGGGCCCCGGGCGGCGGAGTTCCGGCCCGTACCGGGGCCGTCGCGGAGCGGCGTGCCCCAGCCGCGGGCCGGGGGCGGCGGCGTGTCGGGCGGGGCCCAGCCTTCGGACGCGCCGGGGTTCGGCGGGACCGGGTCGTAGCCGCACAGGGCGTCCTCGGCGGCCCCCGCCGCCAGCCCCGTCAGCACGACCCTCCCGTCCTCGCATATCAACACGGTCCGGACCGTGATGTTCCGGTGCGTCCAGCCGTGCGCGTGCAGCACCCGCAGCGCGGTCAGCACGTCCGCGGCGACCTCCGCCGCCCGGTAGGGGCTCAGCGGTTCATCGGCGATCAGCGCGGCCAGCGGACGTGAGGGGACCAGCTCGCTCACTATCCAGAGCGACCCGCCCTCGGCGAACACGTCGAAGACCTGGTCCAGCCGCGGATGGTCCGGCACGGACGCGGCCGCCTGCGCTGCGGCGATGGCCCTGCGCACGGCCGGCAGATCCCCCGCCGCCCGGCGCCCCGCCGCCATCGGGGCCCGCGCCCCGCCGCCGGCCGCCGCATCCCCGTCCAGCAGCTCGGCATCCACGAGCTCCGGCAACGGAACCTGCCGTACCAGGACTTCCTGCCCGCTGCGCGTGTCGAAGGCGCGGGTCTCGACCAGCTCGTACTCGTCCGACGGCGGCAGCGGCAGACGGTAGCGGTCGGCCAGGATCCGGCCCGCGTAGTCCTCCACTCCGCCTCCCCCGAGTGCTGGGGGCGCACGTGTCCCATGGCCCCGCAGCCACGATACGTCGCGCAGGGCGCCCGCGTCCCGGGCCTGGAAAGGCTCGTGGCGACTCGTGGCGGGCGGCTGCTCAGCCGAGCGGCTGGAAGGTCGCGAACGCCGTGTTGCGCATCGTCGTGCACTCCGGGCCGTCCCACTGGTCCGCCGCACAGCTGATCATGATGGCGTAGCCGTGCTTCGCGTCCACCTTGAAGCCGCGGTTGAGCACCCGGACCTTGATGCCCTTCTGCTCCCGCTCGAACTCCCAGTCGGCGACGGTCGGGTAGCCGTTGTACTCCGTCGCGTCGATCCGGATCGTCCGGTAGTTCGTGCTGGAGCTCGCCGTTCCGGCGACCGCTTCCGCCCACGCGGCGCGGGCGTCGTTGCCGGGGCTGGCGGTGTAGTCGACCTGGATGCGCGGGAAGCCGCCGTCGCGGCTGTATATCGCGCCGGAGTTCTCGCCGGCTATGCCCGTCACCTTGAAGCCCGAGGGCATCGCCATGGAGAAGTGGAACCCAGGGTCCGTCACCTTGGCGTAGCCGTCCGGCAGTCCGCCTCCGGGACTGCCCGGCGAGGCGCCCTGACCCTGGCTCTGCCCTTGGCCCTGGGTCTGGCCCTGGCCCTGGCCCTGCTGCCCGCCCGGGGACTGGCCCTGGCTGGGCTGGGTGCCGCCGGTGGTGGTGCCGGTCCCGCCCTTGCCCGCGGTGGCGCTGGTCTCGCCGGTCTTGGCGGACGCGCTGGGGTTCGGCGTGCCGGAAGCGGACGTTCCCGGACCGCCCTTGCCCTCCTCCTTCTTGTCGGACGGGTCGTCACCGCTGAACGCGTACGCGATCAGGGATCCGATGACGGCGAGGGCGACGACCACACCCGCTATCGCCAGGGCGATGGTGCGGCGGGACATGACGTCGGTGAGCGGCGCCGCGACCGGCGAGCGCTTGCCCGTCGCCGGGGGCTCGGCGGCCGAGACCGCCGTCGTCGCCGCTGCGGCTGCCGCGGCCTTGCGGGTCGCCTTCAGCGCGGCGCGGGCCCGTTCGCGCTGCTCGCGCTCGAGCCGCTCGCGCTCCTTCTTCTCCGCCTTCTCGGCGGCCTTTTCGGCAGCCTTTTCGGCGGTGACCTTGGCCGCGGCCTCCTTGGCGTCCGCCAGCGAGATCTGCCGCGTCTCCTCGACGGCCGGGGCGAGGACCGGGGCGGGCGCCGGCTCCGGCGCGTTGATGACGGCGGTGAGCATCACCCGGGCGCGCTCGTCGTCGAGGCGGCGGGCCGGATCCTTGGCCAGCAGGCCGTAGATGACCTCGGTCAGCGGACCCGCGTTCTTGGGCGGTTCCACCGGCTCGGTCATGACGGCGGTGAGGGTGGCGAGCGCGGACCCCTTGTCGTACGGGGGCACGCCCTCGACGGCGGCGTAGAGCAGTCCGCCGAGGGACCACATGTCGGCGGGCGGGCCGGGCTTCTGGCCGCGGGCGCGCTCGGGGGAGATGTACGAGGGGGCGCCGACGAGCATGCCGGTGGAGGTGACGGAGGGGTCGCCTTCGACCTGGGCGATGCCGAAGTCGGTGAGGACGACGCGGCCGGTGCGGGCGATGAGCACGTTGGACGGCTTGACGTCCCGGTGCAGGATGCCCTGGCCGTGCGCGGCGCGGAGCACGTCGAGGACGGCGAGGCCGACCTCGGCGGCGCGGTGGGGAGTCAGCGGGCCCTGTTCACGGATGAATTCGGCCAGCGAGGGGCCCTCGATGAGCTCCATGACGATCCACGGGCGCTCGTCCTCGTCCACGACGTCGAAGACGGTGACGGCGCCGCCGCTGCGGATCCGCGCAATGGCCTTGGCTTCGCGCAGCGTACGGGTGATGAGGCGGCGCTTCTCGTCCTCGTCGACGCCGGTGCTGAAGCGGAGTTCCTTTACGGCGACGGTCCGGCCGAGGGTCTCGTCCTCGGCGCGCCAGACGGTGCCCATGCCGCCCTTGCCGAGCACTTCGCGCAGCCGGTAGCGGCGCGCGAGCAGCCGGCCCTCGGCTCCCGCGCCCTGAGCGGCCTTGGCGGCAGCCGCCTTGACCGCAGCCGCAACGGCATCGGCCTTCTCGACGACGGGATTCCCCGCCGCAACAGGCTTCGCCGCAGCAGCAGGCTTCTTGTCCTCGGCCTCGGCAGACGCCGCCGCAGCCTTGTCCAGGTCCGGCTTCCCGCCCTCGGTGACGCCGGCGGCAGCCGCAGGCTTGCCCAGGTCGGCCTTCGCCGCAGCAGGCTCCTCGCCCGCCGGCTCGGCAGACGCCACGGCAGGCTTCGCGTCCTCGGACGCGCCACCACCGGCCCCGCCCGGGGCCGACTTCCCGGCCTCGGCGGCACCAGCCGCAGCCTCCGCCGGCTCTGCGGCACCGGACGCAGGCTTGCCCACGTTCGGCTTCGCCGCAGGCGGGACGGCAGGCGGGGCGGCAGGCTTCGCGGCGCCAGGCTCCGCAGCCTGCGGTGCGTCAGGCTTTGCCGCAGGCGACTTCGGCTCCGCCGACACAGGCTTCGCCCGGTCCTGCTTCGCCGCAGGCGACTCGGCGGGCGACTCGGTGTGCTCCGGCTTCGACATGCGTCCCCTCTGCGATCGTGCCGCCTGCTCCGGGTGCTCCGGCAGCCTCCGGGGTCCCCGGTGGCCCGCCCCGGGAGAACCCGTGCGGTAACCCGCCCCGGCAGAACCCTCATTGTTCCTCACTCCGCAACGGACGGGCGCCCCGGGTCCGCGGTTCCCCCCTCCGGATCCCGGAGTTACAACGGAACGATGTCAGGAGCCCCCAACCGCGCCGCATCCGCCGTCTGGTCGTCCGGCTGACGCTGCGATTCCCGTTCCGCCTGTACCCGCTTGTCGTAGTGTTCCACTTCCTTCGCGGTCTGCTGCTCGTCCCACCCCAGGACCGGAGCCATCAGCTCCGCGCACTCCCGCGCCGACCGCGTCCCCCGGTCGAACGTCTCGATCGAGATCCGCGTCCGCCGCGTCAGCACGTCGTCCAGATGCCGCGCACCCTCGTGCGATGCCGCGTACACCACCTCCGCCCGCAGGTAGTCGTCCGCCCCGCCCAGCGGCTTCGCCAGCCCGGGGTCCGCCGCGATCAGGTCCAGCAGTTCGTCCGTCATCGAGCCGTAGCGGTTCAACAGGTGCTCGACCCGCACCACATGAAGGCCCGTCCGGGCCGCGATCCCGGCCCGCCCGTTCCACAGCGCCCGGTACCCCTCCGCCCCCACCAGCGGCACGTCCTCCGTCACGCATTCGGCGACCCGCTGGTCCAGCCCGTGCACCGCCTCGTCCACCGCGTCCTTCGCCATGACCCGGTACGTCGTGTACTTGCCGCCCGCGACCACCACCAGCCCCGGCACGGGATGCGCCACCGTGTGCTCGCGCGAGAGCTTGCTCGTCGCGTCCGACTCGCCGGCCAGCAGCGGCCGCAGGCCCGCGTACACCCCCTGCACGTCGTCCCGCGTGAGCGGCACCGCCAGCACCGCGTTCACGTGCTCCAGCAGGTAGTCGATGTCCGCGCTGGACGCCGCCGGATGCGCCTTGTCCAGGTCCCAGTCCGTGTCCGTGGTCCCCACGATCCAGCTCCGCCCCCACGGGATCACGAACAGCACGGATTTCTCCGTCCTCAGGATCAGGCCCGTCGAGGAGTGGATCCGGTCCTTCGGGACGACCAGGTGGATGCCCTTCGACGCGCGGACGTGGAACTGCCCCCGCTCCCCGATCAGCGCCTGCGTGTCGTCCGTCCACACCCCGGTCGCGTTCACGATCTGCCGCGCGCGGATCTCGTACTGGCCGCCGCCCTCCACGTCCTGCACGCGCGCCCCGACGACCCGCTCCCCCTCGCGCAGGAAGCCGACCACCCTCGCCCGGTTGGCGCACTGCGCCCCGTACGCCGCGGCCGTCCGGACCAGCGTGGCCACGAACCGCGCATCGTCCATCTGGGCGTCGTAGTACTGCAGGGCCCCCACCAGCGCGTCCTTGCGCAGCGCCGGAGCGACCCGCAGCGCGCGCTTGCGCGACAGGTGCCGGTGTACCGGCAGCCCCCGCCCGTGCCCGCTGGACACCGACATCGCGTCGTACAGCGCGACGCCCGATCCGGCGTAGAACCGCTCCCAGCCCTTGTGCTGCAGCGGGTACAGGAACGGCACGGGCTTGACCAGGTGCGGGGCGAGCCGCTCCAGCAGCAGGCCGCGCTCCTTCAGGGCCTCCCGTACGAGCGCGAAGTCCAGCATCTCCAGGTACCGCAGGCCGCCGTGGATCAGCTTGCTCGACCGGCTGGACGTGCCCGACGCCCAGTCCCGGGCCTCGACCAGGCCCGTCGAGAGGCCTCTGGTCGCGGCATCGAGGGCGGTACCGGCGCCCACCACGCCCGCGCCCACCACCAGCACGTCCAGTTCCCGCTCGGCCATCCGGGCGAGCGCCTCTTCGCGCTGGACCGGCCCCAGTGTCGCTGTCCTCACGGCTGCCTCCCGTTCGGTGCGGGTGTTCCCCGCTCGGTGCGGGTGATCCCGCTCACATCCCCCGCCCTCGATTCTGACCCGCTGCACCCACATCAGCCACCGCCTGTGGACAACACAACGGTGACCATCACCCCGTAATACGACACATCGGTCATATATACGCCTAGTCTGACATCGCGCCAGCTCCACACCTGGACCCGCACGGTCCACAGGACTTGCGCACCCAGCCCCCTCATGCATGCCAGGGAAGGGACGGCACCCCATGCCCGCAGATCTCGCCGTCATCGGACTCGGCCACCTCGGCCTCCCGCTGGCCCAGGCGGCCGTCGCCGCCGGAATCGAGACGGTCGGCTACGACAGTGGTCCGGCCACGGACTCCACCCTCACCGCCGCCGAGATCCGCCGCATGTCGGCCGCCGGCTTCCGGGTCACCACCAACCCCGCCGAACTCGGCCGGGTCCGCACCGCCGTCATCTGCGCCCCCACCCAGCTCGGCGCCGACCGCGCGCTCGACCTCTCCGCCGTCGGCGAGGCGGGCCGCACGCTCGCCGCCCGGCTGCGCCCGCACACCACCGTCATCCTCGAATCCGCCGCCCACCCGGGCGTCACCGAGGACTACCTGCGCCCGATCCTCGAGGCCGGCTCCGGACTGCGCGCCGGCCGGGACTTCCACCTGGCCTACTCGCCCAGCCGCCTCGACCCGGGCAACCGCACCCACGGCGTCGCCAACACCCCCAAGGTGATCGGAGGCCTCACCCCCGCCTGCACCGAGTCCGCACACGCCTTCTACGCCCGGCTCACCGAGAAGGTGGTCCGCGCGCGCGGCCTGCGCGAGGCCGAGACCGTGCAGCTGCTGGAGACCAACTACCGGCACGTCAACATCGCCCTCATGAACGAGATGGCGGTGCTCTGCCACGACCTCGGCGTCGACCTGTGGGACGTCATCCGCTGCGCCGAGACCAAGCCGTACGGATTCCAGGCCTTCCGGCCCGGCCCGGGAGTCGGCGGCCACAGCGTCCCCCTCGACCCCAACTACCTCCCCCACACCACCCGCACCCCGGGCCACCCCTTGCGCATGGTCGGGCTGGCGCAGGAGATCAACAGCCGGATGCCCCAGTACGTCATCCAGCGTTCCGCCACCCTGCTGAACGAGCACGGGAAATCGGCCCGCGGGGCCCGGGTCCTGCTGCTCGGCGTCACGTACAAGCCGGATCTGGGCGACCAGGAGGGCTCGCCCGCCTGCGAGATCGCCAGCCGCCTGCTCGACCTCGGCGCGCTGATCAGCTACCACGACCCGTACATCGCCGGATGGCGCGTCAGGGACCAGCCCGTCCCCCGTGCCGAATCGCTGTACGAGGCCGCCGCGAACGCCGATCTGACGATCCTGCTCCAGCACCACCGCACGTACGACCTCCAAGGTCTGGCGGTGAAGGCGCAGTTGCTGCTGGACACGCGCGGCGCCAGCCCGGCGGGCGCGGCACACCGGCTCTGATCACGCCGCAGATCCCTTCTCCGGACGCCGGAGCGGGCCGCCGGCCTGCGGCGGCTCGTCTCGCACATCCGTCCTCGCTCCAAGCGCGTCTCCGAGCAGGCACGTTCGGCAGAAATCCCTGTTGGCGGCCGCTGCTGCGGCCATATGATCCGCGCGTGTCTGCTCACCCCCCGCCCGGCCGGCCCGTGTTCGACCCCGCCGACGGCATCACCACCACCACCGTGGACGGCATCCGCACCGTCCTCGCCCCCCGCTCGGGACTCCTCACCGCCGGACTCCTCTTCCGCGTCGGACGCGCCGACGAGACCCTCGCCACCAGCGGCGTCACCCATCTGGTCGAGCACCTCGCCCTGCACCGGCACGGCCTCGGCGACCTGCACCACAGCGGCGCCACCGCCGCCGCGTACACCCGCTTCCACGTCACCGGCACCCCCGCCGACGTGGTCGCGTACCTCAACGGCGTGTGCGCGGCGCTGCGCGACCTCCCGACGGACCGGCTGGAGACCGAGAAGGAGATCCTGCGCGCCGAGGCCGCCGGCAGGGGCCGCGGCCCGGCCCACGCCGCCACCCTGTGGCGCTACGGCTCCCGCTCGTACGGACTCACCGGCTACGCCGAGACGGGCCTGTACCGCCTGACCGCGGACGACGTCCGCGCGTGGGCGCAGACCCGGTTCACCACCGAGAACGCCGTCCTGTGGATCACCGGCGACTCCGTCCCCGACGGCCTCGACCTCACGCTCCCGAGCGGCGAGTGGCACCCGGCCCCGGCGGCCACCTCGGCGCTGCCCGCCACCCCCGCCTACTTCCGGGGCGACGAGCGCGGCGTCATCCTGACCGCCGTCGTACCCCGTTCCACCGAAGCGGGCCTGTTCGCCGAGGTCCTGGGCAAGGAGCTGTTCCGCGAGCTGCGCCGGAAGGGCGGCCACTCCTCCACCGCGAGCGGCGAATACTCCCCGCGCGACGCCGGCTCCGCGACCGTCACCGCGTATGCCGACGCCCTCCCGCAGAAGCAGGACGCCCTGGTCGGCGCTTTCGTCGACGTCTTCACGAAGCTCCGGGCCGGCCGGATCGAACAGGCAGACCTGGACTCCGTACGAGCATCCGCGCTGGCGCAGTTCGACACGCCGGAGCTCGCCGGCTGCATGCTCCCCGGGCACGCCGTGAACCTGCTGCTGGGCCACCGCAACCTCACCGTCGCCGAGGCGAAGGCCGAGATCGAGGCGGTCACCGTCGCCGACCTGCACCGCGTCGCGCGCGCCGTGTGGGACGACGCCCTGCTGCAGGTGCCCGGCCGGGGCGTGGACCGGGCCGGTCTGGCAGCCGCTCCCACCGACTCCCCGGAGCTCGTCGGCGGCCGGCGCCACCCGGCGGTGGCGGACCCGGGCGTCTTCCTGCGCCTGGCCGAGGACGGCGTCAGCCGGGTCTCGCCGGGCCAGCGGGTCACCGTCCGCTTCGCCGAATGCTCCCTGATGCAGGCCTACCCGGACGGCGCCCGCCACCTGGTCGGCCACGACGGCTTCACCGTCACCGTCGAACCGACGCTCTACCACCGGATCACCCCTGCCGAACTGGCGGTGATCGACGCGGCCGTGCCGCCCTCGGTGGTGGTCGCGATGCCGCCCCGCCACCCGTTGCGGATCCCGCAGCCGGCCGGGCCCGGACCGGCGGCCGCCCCCGCCAGGCGCTCCGCCTGGTTCACCGCGCTGCTGTGGGTGCTCGGTGTGCCCGGGCTGCTCATCGGCGGGTCGGCGGTGATGGCGGGCCTCGTCCTGGGTGACGATCACGACCGGATACCCCAGGACGCCGCGCGGGAACTCCTCCAATGGCTGGTCCTGGCAGGCGCCCTCCTGATCCCCTGGGGCATCTGCCTGGACCGCCGGATCAAGGGCAAGAACTGACGGCCCGAACGCCGAAGGGCCGGCCCCCCTTGCGGGGAGCCGGCCCTTCGTGCGTACGGGTCAGCGGCGGTGCTGCGAGTCCGCGACCGTGACCTCGACCCGCTGGAACTCCTTGAGCTCGCTGTAGCCGGTGGTGGCCATCGAGCGGCGCAGCGCACCGAAGATGTTCATCGAGCCGTCCGAGATGTGCGACGGGCCGGTGAGGATCTCCTCGGTGGTGCCGACCGTGCCGAGGTCGACCTTCTTGCCGCGCGGCACGTCCTCGTGGACGGCCTCCATGCCCCAGTGGTGGCCCTTGCCGGGCGCGTCGGTGGCACGGGCCAGCGGGGAGCCCATCATCACGGCGTCGGCGCCGCAGGCGACGGCCTTCGGGATGTCGCCGGACCAGCCCACGCCGCCGTCGGCGATGACGTGCACGTAGCGGCCGCCGGACTCGTCCATGTAGTCGCGGCGCGCCGCGGCGACGTCCGCGACGGCGGTGGCCATCGGGACCTGGATGCCGAGCACGTTGCGCGTGGTGTGCGCGGCGCCGCCGCCGAAGCCGACCAGGACGCCCGCGGCGCCGGTGCGCATCAGGTGCAGGGCCGCGGTGTACGTGGCGCAGCCGCCGACGATGACCGGGACGTCGAGCTCGTAGATGAACTGCTTCAGGTTCAGCGGCTCGGCGGCGCCGGAGACGTGCTCCGCCGACACGGTGGTGCCGCGGATCACGAAGATGTCCACGCCCGCGTCGACGACGGCCTTGGAGAACTCGGCGGTGCGCTGCGGGGAGAGCGCGGCGGCGGTGACGACACCGGAGTCGCGGACCTCCTTGATGCGCTGCCGGATCAGGTCCGCCTGGATCGGGGCGGCGTAGATCTCCTGGAGACGACGGGTGGCGGACTCCTCGTCCAGCTCCGTGATCTCGTCGAGCAGCGGCTGCGGGTCCTCGTACCGGGTCCACAGGCCTTCGAGGTTCAGCACGCCGAGGCCGCCGAGCTCGCCGATGCGGATGGCGGTCTGCGGGGAGACGACCGAGTCCATGGGGGCGGCCAGGAACGGGAGCTCGAAGCGGTAGGCGTCGATCTGCCAGGCGATCGAGACCTCCTTCGGGTCCCGCGTACGCCGGCTCGGGACGATGGCGATGTCGTCGAACGCGTACGCCCTGCGGCCGCGCTTGCCGCGCCCGATCTCGATCTCAGTCACGTGTGGTGGCCTTTCCTCTGGGTCTGCCCGTCCAGTATCCCCGAACCCCGGCGCCCCGCGTTCCGGTGACCGCTGTACGGACGCACGCCCGGGCACGGCGAAGGGGGCGGGTCCGGATGGACCCGCCCCCTCATGCGCTGTCGGTTCAGCCCTTGCGGGAGTAGTTCGGCGCCTCGACCGTCATCTGGATGTCGTGCGGGTGGCTCTCCTTGAGGCCCGCCGAGGTGATGCGGACGAAGCGGCCGCGGTCCTGCAGCTCCGGCACCGTACGGCCGCCGACGTAGAACATCGACTGGCGCAGGCCGCCGACGAGCTGGTGCACGACCGCGGAGAGCGGGCCGCGGTACGGGACCTGGCCCTCGATGCCCTCGGGGATGAGCTTGTCGTCGCCGCCCACGCCCTCCTGGAAGTAGCGGTCCTTGGAGAAGGAGCGCTGGTCGCCGCGGGACTGCATCGCGCCGAGCGAGCCCATGCCGCGGTACGACTTGAACTGCTTGCCGTTGATGAAGAGCAGCTCGCCCGGGGACTCCTCGCAGCCCGCGAGCAGCGAGCCGAGCATCACCGTGTCGGCGCCCGCGACGAGCGCCTTGGCGATGTCGCCGGAGTACTGCAGGCCGCCGTCGCCGATGACCGGGACGCCGGCCGCCTTCGCGGCGAGCGAGGCCTCGTAAATGGCGGTGACCTGCGGGACGCCGATGCCGGCGACGACGCGGGTGGTGCAGATGGAGCCGGGGCCCACGCCGACCTTGATGCCGTCGCAGCCGGCGTCGATCAGTGCCTGGGCGCCGTCGCGGGTGGCGACGTTGCCGCCGATGACGTCGACGGAGGAGTTCGACTTGATCTTGGCGACCATGTCGCCGACCAGGCGGGAGTGGCCGTGGGCGGTGTCGACGACGATGAAGTCGGCGCCCGCCTCGATCAGGGCCTGGGCGCGGTCGTACGCGTCGCCGGCGACGCCGACCGCGGCGCCGACCAGGAGGCGGCCGTCCTTGTCCTTGGCGGCGTTCGGGTACTTCTCGGCCTTGACGAAGTCCTTGACCGTGATGAGGCCCTTGAGGATGCCCGCGTCGTCGACCAGCGGAAGCTTCTCGATCTTGTGGCGGCGCAGCAGTTCCATGGCGTCGACGCCGGAGATGCCGACCTTGCCCGTGACCAGCGGCATCGGGGTCATGACCTCGCGCACCTGGCGGCTGCGGTCCGACTCGAAGGCCATGTCGCGGTTGGTGACGATGCCGAGCAGCTTGCCTGCCGGGTCGGTGACCGGGACCCCGGAGATGCGGAACTTCGCGCAGAGCTCGTCGGCCTCGCGCAGCGTCGCGTCGGGGTGCACCGTGATCGGGTCGGTGACCATGCCGGACTCGGAGCGCTTGACCAGGTCCACCTGGTTCGCCTGATCGGCGATCGACAGGTTGCGGTGCAGTACGCCGACGCCGCCCTGGCGGGCCATCGCGATGGCCATGCGGGCCTCGGTGACCTTGTCCATGGCGGCGGAGAGCAGCGGAACGTTGACGCGCACGTTCCGGGAGATGAGGGAGGAGGTGTCGATCTCGTCCGGAGCCATGTCCGACGCACCCGGCAGCAGCAGCACGTCGTCGTAGGTCAGTCCGAGCGCGGCGAATTTGTCGGGTACTCCGTCGGCAGTCATGACACCTTCCCAAATGGTCTTGCTCAGCGCGGGTCTCCATGCTAACGGGATCGCGACGCGTCTCATTCCACGAGCCGGGTCCAGCCCAAGTTTCGTGGCTTCCTACTATTGATCGCCGGCGAATTTCCGGCCGGCGCCCGGCTATTGCTCGGCGAGCGCGCGCAGCCGGCTGAGCGCACGGTGCTGGGCCACCCGCACCGCACCGGGGGACATCCCGAGCATCTGCCCGGTCTCCTCGGCCGTCAGCCCGACCGCCACCCGCAGCACGAGGAGCTCGCGCTGGTTCTCCGGAAGGTTGGCCAGCAGCTTCTTGGCCCAGGCGGCGTCGCTGCTCAGCAGCGCCCGCTCCTCCGGGCCCAGCGAATCGTCCGGCCGCTCGGGCATCTCGTCGGAGGGCACGGCCGTGCTGCCCGGGTGCCGCATGGCGGCCCGCTGCAGGTCGGCGACCTTGTGCGCGGCGATGGCGAAGACGAAGGCCTCGAAGGGGCGGCCGGTGTCCCGGTACCGCGGCAGCGCCATCAGGACGGCGACGCACACCTCCTGCGCCAGGTCCTCCACGAAGTGGCGGGCGTCGCCCGGGAGGCGCGAGAGCCGGGTGCGGCAGTAGCGGATGGCCAGCGGGTGCACGAAGGCGAGCAGGTCGTGCGTCGCCTGTTCGTCACCGTCCACCGCACGGCGTACGAGCGCGCTGACAGCCCCGGCGCTGCCGCCCTTGGCGGCGCCGGTGGAGCCTGTGGCCGCGGGTGACCCCAGGGCCTCGTCGTCGCGCATCAATCCATGGTGCCTTGGCGCCGGAGCATTCGCGCCGCCACGGCCCGTGTTGTGCGTCGAAGCGTTATGAGCGGGTGCGCCTGAACCCATCACTGCACCCTCCCCTCCCGCTCGACCGAGTACTCCCCGAGGCCCCATCCCAGAAAATGCGCCACACCTCAAGCATGCGGCATCGCGCGCGAAGCGACACGTCCCCCGGATTGTGCCCCGCCAATCCCCTGGTGCGCACGGGGTCGGGCGGGACGGAAACAGCCGGGACGGCCGTACGGGACACGGGACCGGACGGACCGGACGGGACGGGACCGGGCGCGCTCGGGCCCGGTCGGCGGCACGCGGCGTGCCGCCCCGCCCGCCGGTGGCGGACGGGACCGCTCTCAGCGTCCGGCCTGCGGGCTCGCGGTCAGCGGACCAGGCCCCAGCGGAACCCGAGCGCCACGGCGTGCGCCCGGTCCGAGGCGCCCAGCTTCTTGAACAGCCTGCGGGCGTGCGTCTTGACCGTGTCCTCGGAGAGGAAGAGCTCGCGCCCGATCTCGGCGTTGGACCGGCCGTGGCTCATGCCCTCCAGGACCTGGATCTCGCGCGCGGTGAGCGTGGGCGCGGCGCCCATCTCTGCCGAGCGCAGCCTGCGCGGGGCCAGTCGCCAGGTCGGGTCGGCGAGAGCCTGGGTGACCGTGGCCCGCAGTTCGGCGCGCGAGGCGTCCTTGTGCAGATAGCCCCGGGCGCCGGCGGCGACCGCGAGGGCCACGCCGTCCAGGTCCTCGGCGACCGTCAGCATGATGATGCGGGCGCCCGGATCGGCCGAGAGCAGCCGGCGCACCGTCTCCACACCGCCGAGCCCGGGCATCCGTACATCCATCAGAATCAGGTCGGAGCGGTCGGCACCCCAGCGGCGGAGGACTTCCTCGCCGTTGGCAGCCGTCGTCACACGCTCGACGCCGGGCACGGTGGCAACCGCGCGACGGAGCGCCTCTCGGGCAAGCGGGGAGTCGTCGCAGACGAGGACGGAAGTCATGACCGCCCTCCGCAGCTGCTGATGCGCGTCACCTTGAGCCTCCAGGCTGGTACGTATCGTCACCTGTGCGGTCGATGCCCTCGGACACCTGTCCGGGAACTTCTTGGTTCAACCGCCTTCGCACTCTCAACGATGGTCACTCGAAAGAGTTACGGGTCGGACGGACACCTTCGGCACTCTACGTGAGGAAGCGATCACGACGCGGGTGCCACTCGCCGCGTGTCCTCCATCTGGAGCTATGCCCTATTTGGCGGCTTTTCTTCCGTTTGGCACGTGTCTGAGGCTAGATTCCCAATGAGTCATATTTACATCTACTCCGACAGTAGGTGTGGAGACTTGGACCGTATCCGTCTCAGTACCGGCACCAAGAGGACTACCCATGGCAGATTTCTCCCGCCTCCCCGGACCGAATGCCGACCTCTGGGACTGGCAGCTGCTGGCCGCCTGCCGCGGGGTCGACAGCTCCCTCTTCTTCCACCCGGAAGGCGAGCGGGGCGCGGCGAGGAGTGCGCGCGAGGCCTCGGCTAAAGAGGTCTGCATGAGATGCCCGGTGCGCTCGGAATGCGCCGCGCACGCACTGGCCGTCCGCGAGCCCTACGGGGTGTGGGGCGGGCTCACCGAAGACGAGCGCGAAGAGCTGATGGGGCGCGCACGCCATCGCCTGATCCCCGCGTCGAGCACGATCGGCCCCATCCCCCCGCACTGATCCGCGAGATTCGCCGAAACGCACGAAGGAACGTTTCTTCTACCGGCACGCGAACGGGAACGTCACGCGTTCGGCCGTACCGCCGTACCGCCGTACGGTCATTGGTCAGCGCGTGGCGGCCCGCTCCAGCTCGGCCAGGGTCGCCGCCACGGCCGGCACCCGCGCCAGGTCGGGCAGCGTCAGCGCCACGACCTCCCGCTCCACGGCAGGTTCCACGGCCACCGTGCTCACGCCCTTGGCCCGTACGGACTCCACCGCGAGCTCCGGCAGCACCGCGACACCCAGCCCGGCGCCGACCAGGCCGACCACGGCCGGGTAGTCGTCGGTCGCGAAGTCGATGCGCGGGGTGAAGCCCACCTCCTCGCACACCTCCACGAGATGGCGGCGGCAGCGCGGACAGCCCGCGATCCAGGGCTCGTCGGCGAGTTCCGCCATGCCCACCCGCTCGGCCCCGGCCAGCCGGTGCCCGTCCGGGACCAGCCCGACGAGCCGGTCCGTCAGCAGCGGCCGCACCACGAGGTCCTCCCACTCGGCCGCCGATCCGGCGGCCCCGCCGTACCGGAAGGCCAGCGCCAGGTCGCAGTCGCCCTCGCGCAGCATCTCCACCGACCGCGGCGGCTCCGCCTCGACCAGTGAGATCCGCGTACCGGGGTGCTCGGCGCGCATCGCGGCCAGCGCGGTCGGCACCAGCGTGGAGCTCCCGCTGGGGAAGGACACCAGCCGGACCCGGCCCGCGCGCAGCCCGGCGATCGCCGCGACCTCCTCCTCGGCGGCGGTCAGCCCGGCGAGGATGCCGGCGGCGTGCCGCACCAGGGCCGTGCCGGCCTGGGTCAGCCGCATCTCGCGGCCGGCCCGGATGAGCAGCGGGGTGCCGGCCGACTGCTCCAGCGCCTTCATCTGCTGGGAGACGGCGGGCTGGGTGCACCCGAGCTCGCGGGCGGCGGCGGAGAAGGATCCGGTGCCGGCCACGGCGCGCAGCACCCGGAGATGACGTGCCTCGATCATCCTCCGAGCATAAGCCCAGCTTTGAGCAGAGCGCGAATACTCCCGTGCTTCTTTGAGGGCGCTGGGTTAGCGTGTCCTCCATGGCCCCCATAAGCCCCCTCGCACCCCTGCACGTCCTCTCCGTGAACCTCGGCCGCGCAACGGCCGTCGACCACACCGACGCGCCGGGGGGATTCACCGGCATCGGCAAGCGCCCCGCCCCCGGCCCGGTCCGGGTCTCCGCCCCCGGGCCCAAGGGCATCGGCGGCAGCGGCCTCGAGGGCGACGCCGTCTGCGACCTGCGCCACCACGGCGGGGACCACCAGGCCGTCTACGCGTACGCGCGCGAGGACCTGGACTGGTGGGAGGGCGAGCTGGACCGCGAACTGCCCGCCGGGCTCTTCGGCGAGAACCTCACCACCTCGGGCGTCGACGTGACGGGTGCGCTGCTCGGGGAGCGCTGGCGGATCGGCTCGGAGCTCGTCCTCGAGGTGGCCTCGGCCCGCATCCCGTGCCGGACCTTCCAGGGCGCCCTCGGCGAGAAGGCCTGGGTCAGGCGGTACACGCAGGCCGCGCGGCCGGGTGCGTACCTGCGCGTGGTCCAGGAGGGCCCGGTCTCGCCCGGCGACGGCATCGAGGTCGTCCACCGCCCGGACCACGACGTGACGGTGGAGCTCTGGTTCCGGGCCTTCACCACGGACCGGTCGCTGCTCCCGCGCACGCTCGCGGCGGGCGGGGCGATGGAGCCGCAGGCGCACGAGACGGTCCGCGCGTACATGGAGAAGTACGGGGACCAGCACGGGAAGCAGCCCGGCGAGCGACCGGCAAGTGGCCCCGGAGCAGGGCGAATGTAGCCGGAAGTAGCGGTTCCGCAGCGGGAAGCGACGACGGGCGGCGGGAACCGTCACGAAGGGGTACCGCCCGGCGGGCTCCCCTTGAGCTGTCGCCCAGGGCAGCTAGGTTGCGCCTATGACGACTGCGTTGATTACGGGATCCACGGCGGGCATCGGCGCCGCATTCGCCCGGCGGCTCGCCGCCCAGGGCCACAACCTCGTGCTGGTGGCCCGCGACACGAAGCGGCTCGGCGAGCAGGCCACCGAGCTGCACGACCGGCACGGCATCGAGGCCGAGGTGCTGACAGCCGACCTGTCCACCGACGAGGGCATCGCGGCCGTCGAGCAGCGCCTCGGCGACCGGACGCACCCGGTGGACCTGCTGGTCAACAACGCGGGCTTCGGCAACAAGGGCCGCTACCTCGAGGTCTCCATGGCCGACGAACTGACGATGCTGAAGGTGCACGTCGAGGCCGTCCTGCGGCTGACCTCGGCTGCCACCGCGTCGATGCGCTCGCGCGGCCGCGGCGGCGTCGTCAACGTGGCCTCGGTGGCGGCCTTCGTGCCGCGCGGCACGTACGGGGCGAGCAAGGCCTGGGTCGTGCAGTTCACCCAGGGCGCGGCGAAGGACCTGGCGGGATCCGGCGTACGGCTGATGGCGCTGTGCCCCGGCTTCGTACGGACGGAGTTCCACGAGCGCGCCGGCATGGGCACGGACAACATCCCCAACTGGATGTGGCTGGACGCGGACAAGCTCGTGGCCGCGGCCCTGGACGACCTGGGGCGCGGCAAGACGGTCTCGATCCCGGATCCGCGGTACAAGGTGCTGATGGGCGTGGTGAAGCTGACGCCGCGCGGGCTGTTGGGCGGGGTGTCCTCGCGTACGGGCCGCAAGTACGGCCCCCAGTAGCCCGGGTGACCGCCAAGTGACTTACGGGTAGGCCGGTCTCAAAAACCGGCCGACCGGGTGAATTCTCCCTAAACTGGACATACCCAATCCAGCCCGGGAGACACCATGACATTCATACAAATAGTCGATTACGAGACCAGCAGGCCCGAGGCGGTCAACGAGGTCTTCGACCGGTACCTGGCGAAGACGCAGGGCAAGCGCACCGTGTCCCACACCGTGGTGGGCCGGGACCGGGAATCCGACACGCACTTCGTCGACGTCGTCGAGTTCCCGTCGTACGAAGATGCCATGAAGAACTCTCATCTCCCGGAGACGGACAAGATGTTCCAGGAGATGGTGGCGCTCTGCGACGGGATGCCCCGGTTCACCAACCTGGACGTCATCCGCGACGAACACCTCAACACGCTGCTCGCGAACCGCATGTTCGACGATCTCGCGATGAAGGGCGACATGTCCGCCGCCGACGAGATCTTCGCGTCGGACTACCGCGACCACGACATCGGCAACCCGATGGACAAGAGGGGCCCCGAAGGCATGCGCGAGGACGTGCAGATGTGGCGCAGCGCGTTCGACTTCACCTTCACGCTGGACGCCCAGATGGCGCAGGAGGACTACGTCACCACCATGTGGACGTGGACCGGCAAGCACAAGGGCGAGTTCATGGGGATCGCCCCGACCGGCAAGACCTGCACGATGACCGGCACGACGGTCTTCCGGTGCGAGAACGGAATGATCAAGGAAGGCTGGTGGCACTACGACGCCATGCGCCTGATGAAGGAACTGGGCGCGATGCAGTAGTCCCGGTCGCGGAAACGGAAAAGGCCCCGGTCACCACCGCGTTGGAGGCGGCGACCGGGGCCCGTTCAGCTACTTCGCGGGTCAGTGGCTGTGGCCGTGACCGTGGCCGTGACCGGCGTCGCCCTCTTCCTCGGCCGGCTTCTCGACGACCAGGGTCTCGGTCGTGAGCAGCAGGGAGGCGATGGAAGCGGCGTTCTCCAGCGCGGAGCGGGTGACCTTGACCGGGTCGATGACGCCGGCCTTGACCAGGTCGCCGTACTCGCCGGTGGCGGCGTTGAAGCCGTTGCCCTTCTCCAGCTCCGCCACCTTCGAGGTGATGACGTAGCCCTCGAGGCCGGCGTTCTCGGCGATCCAGCGCAGCGGCTCGACGGCGGCGCGGCGGACGACCGCGACACCCGTGCCCTCGTCGCCGGTCAGGCCCAGGTTGTCCTCCAGCACCTTCACGGCGTGGACGAGCGCGGAGCCACCGCCGGAGACGATGCCCTCCTCGACCGCGGCGCGGGTCGCCGAGATGGCGTCCTCGAGGCGGTGCTTCTTCTCCTTGAGCTCCACCTCGGTGGCGGCGCCGACCTTGATGACGCAGACGCCGCCGGCGAGCTTCGCCAGGCGCTCCTGCAGCTTCTCGCGGTCCCAGTCCGAGTCCGTGGACTCGATCTCGGCCTTGATCTGGTTGACGCGGCCGAGGACCTCGTCGGAGCTGCCGGCCCCGTCGACGATCGTGGTGTCGTCCTTGGAGATGGTCACGCGGCGCGCGGAACCGAGGACGTCCAGACCGGCCTGGTCGAGCTTGAGGCCGACCTCCTCGGCGATGACGGTGGCACCGGTGAGGGTGGCCATGTCCTGGAGCATCGCCTTGCGGCGGTCACCGAAGCCGGGGGCCTTGACGGCGACCGCGTTGAAGGTGCCGCGGATCTTGTTGACGACGAGGGTGGAGAGCGCCTCGCCCTCGACGTCCTCGGCGATGATCAGCAGCGGGCGGGAGCCGCCGGCCTGGATGACCTTCTCGAGCAGGGGCAGGAGGTCCTGGATGGAGGAGATCTTGCCCTGGTTGATCAGGATGTACGGGTCGTCGAGGACGGCCTCCATACGCTCCTGGTCGGTGACCATGTACGGCGAGAGGTAGCCCTTGTCGAAGGCCATGCCCTCGGTGAACTCCAGCTCCAGGCCGAAGGCGTTGGACTCCTCGACGGTGATGACACCGTCCTTGCCGACCTTGTCCATCGCCTCGGCGATGAGCTCGCCGACCTGCTGGTCCTGCGCGGAGAGCGCGGCCACGGCGGCGATGTCGGACTTGTCCTCGATCGGGCGGGCGGTCGCGAGGAGCTCCTCGGACACGGCCTTGACCGCGGCGTCGATGCCCTTCTTGAGGGCGGCCGGGGAGGCGCCGGCGGCGACGTTGCGCAGACCCTCGCGGACCAGCGCCTGGGCCAGCACGGTGGCGGTGGTGGTGCCGTCACCCGCGATGTCGTTGGTCTTGGTCGCCACCTCCTTCACGAGCTGCGCGCCCAGGTTCTCGTACGGGTCGTCCAGCTCGACCTCGCGGGCGATGGTGACACCGTCGTTGGTGATGGTGGGGGCGCCGAACTTCTTGTCGATGACGACGTTGCGGCCCTTGGGGCCGATCGTCACCTTGACCGTGTCGGCAAGCTTGTTGACGCCGCGCTCGAGGGCGCGACGGGCGTCCTCGTCGAACTTCAGGATCTTCGCCATGGGAGCGGTTCAGCCCTCTCGAAAACTCGGGTTTAACGAACTGCGCCCCTTGCCGCCCGGCAATCAGCGGGGTGACCAGGGGCGCAGCTCAAAGCAATGCTTGGTGCTTCGGTGAATTACTTCTCGATGATCGCGAGCACGTCGCGAGCCGAGAGGACGAGGTACTCCTCGCCGCTGTACTTCACTTCGGTGCCGCCGTACTTGCTGTACAGCACGATGTCGCCGACGCTGACGTCCAGCGGGAGACGCTGGCCGTCCTCGAAGCGACCCGGGCCCACGGCGAGGACGACGCCCTCCTGGGGCTTCTCCTTCGCGGTGTCCGGGATGACCAGGCCGGAAGCCGTGGTCTGCTCGGCGTCGAGCGGCTGGACCACGATGCGGTCCTCGAGCGGCTTGATGGCAACCTTGGAGCTGGTGGTCGTCACGATCCGACCTCCCCCTTCGGAGATCTCACGGGGCTAACTGTCTGAGGTGGCGACCAGGTGGATCCGTCGTCGCGGGTGCCGGACCTGCCCGTCGCTGTGTTGGCACTCACCGGTGGCGAGTGCCAGGTGCGAGACTATTCCGGCGATTAGCACTCGGTCAAGCGGAGTGCCAATTCAGCCTCCGCGCGGCGTCACCATCCGGCCGGGCCGCGGCGCGCCGCGCCGCGAGATGCGGGCCCCGGCATGAGTACCCGTACTCAGGTGCGGGCGGTGCCCCCGGGGCGACACTGCGGCCATGACGACACCCGCACACGGCAGGCGCACCGGATCCGGCTGGGGCGCGGACATCGCCACCGCACTGCTGCTGACCGTACTGGAGGCCTTCGTCCTCGCCGTCGGCCTCTACGTGGCGATGATGGCCGCCTGGGACGCCGAGGGCACCGGGGGCAGCGGCAGTACGGTCCTGACCCTGCTGCTGGGCGGACTCGTCGTGGCCGCCCTGGCCATCGGGGTCGTCTCGGGCCGCGCCTTCCGCCGCAGCGCGCCCGTCACCGGATGCGTCCAGGCACTGGTGTGTGCGGCCGTGCTCGTGGGCGCCGCCGCCCTGGCGTACCAGGGCCGCGGCGAGCTGCGGCCGGATCCGGCCGCGCCCTCGTCCCCGTACGACGGCACGTACGGGCAGTGCTTCAGCGGCGGCGACCACCACGAGTGCCCGGCCGGGTGATGTGGCCGGCATGTGCCCCGTCGAGCGGTTCGGAAGGAACCATGGCGAGGACATAAACGTCGTAGACGATATGAAGATAAAGCGCCTCATTGCCGAGCAGATCGGACTGGAGGCTTCCGCCTCTGTGGCCGCTCCGAGCCCGAGCGACGCACCGGGGGCGCCTCCGGGCCCGGCTGCCGCCGCCCCGGCTCCGGCCTCGAGCGGTAGCGGTAGCCCCGCCATCGACGGTGGCGGGATACCGTGCGCGGACTGAGGCCCCTCACGACGGCGGGCGCACGCCGCCGCACCGAGGCGCTGCTTCTCGTCTTCGTCGTCGCCCTCACCGTCTTCGGGCATGCGAGTGCCGGCCTGGCGATGAACGGCGAGCTGCCGGCCAACCTGACCGGTTTCACGATCAGCATGACGCTGCTGGCGCTGGTGGGGCACCTGGGCGTGCGCCGGTTCGCGGCGTACGCGGATCCGCTGATCTTCCCGCTCGCGATGCTGCTGTCGGGGCTCGGGCTGGTGCTGCTGCACCGGCTCGACCAGTCGTACATCGCGCGGTACGGCGGCGACGCGAACGCGCCCGGGCAGCTGCAGTGGACGGTCATCGGCGTGGCCGCGTGCCTGGCGGTGGTGGCGCTGCTGCGCGACCACCGGCTGCTGCAGCGGTTCATCTACATCACGATGGCCGTCGCGCTGGTGCTGCTGATCGCGCCGGCGTTCTTCGGCGCGGACACGTACGGGGCGAAGCGCTGGATCATCCTGTTCGGGTTCTCGCTCCAGCCGGGCGAGTTCGTGAAGATCATGATCTCGGTCTTCTTCGCGGGCTACCTCGTCATCCACCGGGACTCGCTGGCCCTGACGGGCCGGAAGTTCCTGGGCATGCGGCTGCCGCCGATGCGACAGCTCGGGCCGATCATCACGGTGTGGATCGTGTCGCTGCTGGTGCTGGTCTTCGAGCGCGACCTGGGTACGTCGCTGATCTTCTTCGGTGTGTTCGTGGTGATGCTGTACGTCGCCACCGAGCGCACCAGCTGGATCGTGACGGGCCTGCTCATGGCGGGGGTGGGGGCCTTCGTGGTGGGTTCGACGGAACCGCACGTCAAGGGCCGCGTGGCCGCCTGGTTGGAGCCGCTGTCGTACTACTGGAAGGAACGGCCGCCGGGGGTCATCTCGGACCAGTCCGCGCAGGCGCTGTTCAGCTTCGGCACGGGCGGCATCTCGGGCACGGGGCTGGGGCAGGGCCACCCGGAGCTGATCGGCTTCGCGGGGCGCAGCGATTTCATCCTGACCACGGTGGGCGAGGAGCTCGGGCTGGCCGGGGTCATGGCGGTGCTGATCCTGTACGCACTGCTGGTCCAGCGGGGGTTGCGGATGGCGCTGGGCGCCCGCGACCCGTTCGGGAAGCTTCTGGCGGTGGGCCTGTCGGCGGCGCTGGCGCTGCAGGTGTTCGTGGTGGCGGGCGGCGTGACGGGCCTGATCCCGCTGACCGGCAAGGCGCTGCCGTTCCTGGCGAAGGGCGGCTCGTCCCTCCTGGCCAACTGGATCATGATCGCGCTGCTCCTCCGCATCAGCGACAGCGCGGAACGCCAACGCGAGGCGGACGCCCGGGGCCCGGTGGAAACGACGATCACGCCGGTGGTGACGGCCGGGACTGCCGCTCGGG
This sequence comes from Streptomyces sp. R33, assembly GCF_041200175.1. NCBI lineage: Bacteria > Bacillati > Actinomycetota > Actinomycetes > Kitasatosporales > Streptomycetaceae > Streptomyces > Streptomyces sp. R33. The sequence goes on from NZ_CP165727.1 coordinate 3,777,650, forward strand.
GGTGAGCGACCGGGGCGGGAGCTTCAGGAGTGGGAGCTTCGGGGGCGGGGCAGAGATGCCCGCCCTTGGTCCCCCGCCTCGCCGCAGCGGCCCGCCGGAACCACCGAGCCCGGCCGGGTACCGGCGCGGGGAGCGGCCGACTCCCCTCAAGGGCCCATGGGCCCAGATCCCGGACCCGGCAGGGTCAACCTGCACCTGGCAGCGGTCAGATGCACCTGCGGCGCAGGGGGGGTACGGGCGCCTCGCATCGCTACGTGCTCCGCTCGGCTCGGCGGCCGTCGGCCGTCCGGGCAACGCCGCCGGCTGATCGAGGTGGGGGATTGCAGCGCGTCGAGCCTCCGGCGGGCCGGGTCAGAGGTAGTCCTCCAGGCGGCCGATGCGGTAGCCCTGTTCCTGGATGCGCTGGAGCATCCGGGTCGTCATCTGGATTTCCGTCGAGCCCTTGAGTTCCGACGGGCCGCGGAAGTGGGCCAGGATGATGTCGCCCGGTTTGAGGGCGGAGCCCTCGGCGTACTGGAAGTTGTTGATCTGCATCGACACGCGCCACAGGACCACCTGCGAGATGCCGCATTCGGCTGCGGCCTTGAGGGTGTCGTCGTTGTAGTTGCCGTACGGCGGGCGGAAGCGGGCCGGCTTGGTGCCGAAGCGCTTCTCCAGGCGTTCCTGCTGGCCGCAGATCTCCTTCTTCTGCGCCGCGAAGGGCAGGGTCCGGAGGTTCGGGTGCGTCAGCGTGTGGTTGTTGATGGTGCTGCCGGAGCCGTTGTCGCGGAGCTTCTCGAAGTGCCCGTAGTCCGACGACGCGATGTTGTCCGTCAGGAACATGCTGATCGGCAGCTTGAGGTCGGCCGCCATCTTCAGGAACTCGGGGTCCTTCTCCGCGCCGTCGTCGAAGGTCAGGAAGACGACTTTGTCCGTCGGCGGGACGGGTATTCGGTCCACCACCTGGGCCTTGCCCGGGGTGGCCGGCGGGAGGGCGGGCTTCTGGGCCGGCTTCGGGGCGAACTCCAGAGGGGACTTCAAGCCCCACTTCCTGTACGCCTCGTCCCCGGGCGTGGCAGTGGCCGCCGACCGCGACGGAGTCGCCGTCGGCGACTGCTGCGCCTCCGTCGTCTTGCGGCCCAGTCTTTCGATCGGATCCACGCTGTTCCCGCACCCCGTCAGGGACAGCGCGAGCGCGCCGGCCGCCAGCGTTCCGGCTGTCAACCGGCGCGCGTACCTCACAAGTAGTCCTCCAGGCGAGCCACGGCATACCCCTTGTCCGTGACGGTCTTCATGACATGACGGATCATGTCAGGCATCGACCCCTTCCAGTCCTCCCGCCCTCGGAAATGAGTCAGGATGATGTCGCCGGGGTGGAGGTCGCGGTCCCACTCCCGCCAGTCCATGCGGTTCGGGAAGGCCTCGGCGTTCCACAGCGGGACCGCCTTGATGCCGCAGGACTTCGCCGCACGCAGCGTGTCCTCGTTGTAGTTGCCGTACGGCGGCCGGAAGAGCGTCGGCCGTTTGCCGAACTGCTTCTGGATCGTGTCCTGCTGGCCGCAGATCTCCTCGTGCTGCTCCTCGTACGAGAGGGCCGGCATGTAACGGTGGTTGAGCGTGTGGTTGTTCAGGGTGACGCCGGCGGCCTGCATCTCCTTGAAGTAGGGGTAGTTGTCGCGGACGAGGTAGTCGCTGAGGAACGCCGTGTACGGGATCTTCAGCTCCTGCATCATCTTCAGGAACTCGGGGTCCTTCTCCGCGCCGTCATCGATCGTCAGGAAGACGACCTTGTCCTCCGTGGGAACGGTGGTGAAGACCGGCGGGAGGTCCTCCTGACCCTCGACCTCGAAGCCCTCGCGGGTGCTGATCTCCGGCTTCGTCTGCGGTGCGGCCGGCGCGGCCAGCGGCGGCTTGGCCAGTTTCCACTTCTTCGCCGCGGCGATCCGGGCCTGCTGGGCGGCCTTCAGCTGCTCGGCCGAGCCCGCGACCGCGCCTGCCGCCCCCGCCGCCTCGGCGCCCTTGCCGGCTTTGCCTGCCTTGGTCTTGGCCGGCGTCCCCGAGTCCGCGGAGGAGCCGCAGCCGGTTCCGAGGGCGGCGACCAGCAGTGCGGCCAGTGCCACCCCGACTCGGCCGCGCGGACCGACCGCGGACCGGTGACCATGGAGCGTCTTATGTTCCTTTTGTCTGACTAGCTGCATAGCAGCGCATCCTGGCATCCGACACGCACGCCGCCCCGCCGACACCGCGAACGGAAGACGACCTTCCATCGAGTGGCCCACACTGACCGACAATGAACCGGTGACCCCCGAAGACTTCGCCGCGCTCCTCACCCCCGAGGGCCGCGCCCTCCTCGACTCGCTGCGCGACTACGACCCGTCCCAGGAACTCGCCGTCGCCACCCGGCTGCGCCGCGAGCACCCCGCCGCACTGGTCTCCGCCGCGCTCGGGCAGGCCCGGCTGCGCCAGCGCGCGGTGGCGAAGTTCGGCGCCGAGGACGCGTTCCGGATGTACTTCACGCCCGGCGGCGGCGAGATGGCCACCCGCGCCTCGGTGGCCTCGTACCGCGCCGAGCGATTCGCGGAACTCGGCGTGCGCAGCGTCGCCGACCTGTGCTGCGGCATCGGCGGCGACGCCCTCGCCCTGGCCCGGCTCGGCATCCGCGTACTGGCGGTGGACCGCGACCCGCTGACCGTCGCCGTCGCCCGCGCCAACGCCGAGGCCCTGGGGCTGGCGGAGCTCATCGAGGTCCGCGAGGCGGACGTGACCGACGTGGACACCTCCGGGTGCGACGCCGTCTTCCTCGACCCGGCCCGGCGCGGCGGCAAACCAGGAGGAACCGCGCGCAGCGCGTCCGTGAGGGGTGGCGGTCGGGCGACGGGTGGGCGGATCTTCGACCCGGAGAGCTACTCGCCGCCGCTGTCATGGGCCGTCGAGGCCGCCCGTGCGGCCGAGTACGCCGCCATCAAGATCGCCCCCGGCATCCCGCACGAGGCCGTGCCGCGGGAGGCCGAGGCCGAGTGGATCTCGGACCAGGGCGACGTCAAGGAGGCCGTGCTGTGGTTCGGGACCGCGCCCGGCACCGTCCGCGCCACACTGCTGCCCGGCCCGCGCACCCTGCACACCGCCGATCCCCTGCCCGACCCCGAGGCCGGGCCCGTCGGCCGCTACCTCTACGAGCCCGACGGCGCCGTGATCCGCGCCCACCTCGTCGCCGAGGTCGCCGAGCAGCTGGCCGGCCGGCTCATCGACCCGACGATCGCGTACGTCACCGCCGACGAGCTGCGCTCGACGCCGTACGCCACCGCGTACGAGATCACCGACGTGCTGCCCTTCGGCCTCAAGAAGCTCAAGGCGCTGCTGCGCGAGCGCGAGGTGGGCATCCTGACCGTGAAGAAGCGCGGTTCGGCCATCGAGCCCGAGGAGCTGCGGAGGAAGGTCAAGCCGCAGGGGCCGCACTCCGCGACGGTCTTCCTGACCCGGGTCGCAGGCGCCCCCTCGATGCTGATCGGCTCGCCGGTCAGCGCACCGCAGTAGCGCCGCCGCGGATGGCGCGCACCGCCCACCTGTAGTGCGCGCCCGCCTTGCCGAGGCCCAGCAGGCCCGTGATCCACAGGATCATGCCGAGGCCGATGAAGTACGTGACCTCGCCGTACGTCGCCTCGCCCGGGCGGGCCGACGCCGCGGACCCGAAGGTCACGTACAGCCCGGACGCGGCCAGCGCGAAGGAGGCCAGCAGCCAGGTCAGGCTCAGCCCGGGGGCGCGGAGCCGGACATCGGCGGCCGGATCCCGGTCCGACTCCGCCCATGCGCACAGCAGTTGGCGCACCCGGCGGTCGCGCTTGGCGCCGCGGGCGAACCAGAACCCGGCCGGGATCAGCACGCCCGCGCCGAGCAGGGCGAAGATGAGGCCGAAAACGTACGCGAACGGGTCGCCGGGCACCTCGAAGGACATCAGGGCCATGCCGACGAAGGACCAGCCGAGCGCGAACACCGCGGCGACGGCCCAGAGCAGCAGCAACCGCCCGATGCCCAGGCTGCGCCGGCGCAGATCCTGCAGGAACCGCGCCCGGTCGGCCCGTACGGTGCCCTCGTCCAGCCAGGCGCGCAGGTGGGCGGGAGGCGGCGGAGGCGGCAGGTCACGACGAGGCATGCACATGACGATATCGGCATCCGCCACACGTCCGGTCCGGAGCCGCTCGAGAGGGCCGGACACCCCCGACGCGTCAACTGCCGGTGGTCTCCACCGACTCGAACCGCCAGCGGTGCACCGGACGCGTGATCAGATCGGCGGCGGGCTCCGGGAGTTCGGGCAGCTCCGCCGCCACGCCCTCGGCCGCCTCCCACCAGGTGACGACCAGCACCCGGTCCTGCGGGGCCCGCAGCAGCTCGCGGCGCACCGGCTCGCGCGCGAGCACCTGCGAACGGGCCCACTCCAGCAGCTCGTTGCCCCGCCCGGCGGCGGCCCGGGCCTCCCACATCAGCGCGACGGTGCCCATCAGTACAGGTTGTCCTTGCTCAACTCGTGCACGTGGTCGTGGTCGTGACCGTGGCCGTGCGCCGTCCCCGGGACGTGCGGGTCCGTCACCGGCAGCGAGGAGTCCGCCGACAGGTCCCAGTCCGAGGCCGGCCGGTTCCGCTTGACCATCTCCGCGCCCAGCGCCGCCACCATCGCGCCATTGTCCGTGCACAGCTTCGGCCGCGGCACGCGCAGGATGATCCCCGCGTCGTCACACCGCTCCTGCGCCAGCGACCGCAGCCGGGAATTGGCCGCCACACCGCCGCCGATCATCAGGTGGTCGACACCCTCGTCCTTGCACGCACGGATCGCCTTGCGCGTCAGCACGTCCACCACGGCCTCCTGGAAGGACGCCGCCACATCGCGCACCGGCACCTCCTCACCCGCGTTCCGCTTCGCCTCGATCCAGCGGGCGACCGCCGTCTTGAGCCCGGAGAAGGAGAAGTCGTACGCCGCGTCGCGCGGCCCCGTCAGCCCGCGCGGGAAGTTGATCGCCTTGGGGTCGCCCTCGCGCGCGAGGCGGTCGATGACCGGCCCGCCGGGGAAGCCCAGCTGCAGCACGCGCGCGATCTTGTCGAAGGCCTCGCCCGCCGCGTCGTCGATGGTCGCGCCCAGCGGCCGTACGTCGGAGGTGATGTCCGGGGCCAGCAGCAGCGAGGAGTGCCCGCCGGACACCAGCAGCGCCATGGTCGGCTCCGGCAGCGGCCCGTGCTCCAGCTGGTCGACGCAGATGTGCGAGGCCAGGTGGTTCACCCCGTACAGCGGCTTGCCGAGCGCGTACGCGTACGCCTTGGCCGCCGAGACGCCCACCAGCAGCGCCCCGGCGAGGCCGGGACCCGCGGTGACGGCGATGCCGTCGAGGTCGCGGGCGCTGACCCCGGCCTCCTTCAGGGCACGGTCGATGGTGGGGACCATCGCCTCCAGGTGCGCCCGGGAGGCCACCTCGGGTACGACGCCGCCGAAGCGCGCGTGCTCGTCGACGCTGGACGCGATCGCGTCCGCCAGCAGGGTGGTGCCGCGGACGACGCCGACGCCGGTCTCGTCGCAGGAGGTCTCGATGCCGAGGACGAGCGGTTCGTCAGCCATTGCTCTCACTGCTCTCAGTGTTCTCAGTGTTCTCAGTCGTTGCTTGTGCGGGGTCGGTCAGGCGCATCACGAGCGCGTCCACGTTGCCGGGCTGGTAGTAGCCCCGCCGGAAGCCGATCGGCTCGAAGCCGAAGCGCTCGTAGAGCTTCTGGGCCCGGGTGTTGTCCACCCGTACCTCCAGCAGCACCTCGGCGCACTCGAACGCGGTGGCGGCGCGCAGCAGGTCGGTGAGGAGCCGGGCGCCGAGCCCGGTCCCCCACTGGTCGCGTGCTGCCGCGATGGTCTGTACGTCGGCCAGGTCGCCGGCGGCGGCCAGCCCGGCGTAGCCGACGAGACGGCCGGACCCGGGCTCTTCCGCCACCACGTAGCGGCGGGTGGCGTGCGGGCCGCGGGCGTGGGCGAGCTCGGACCAGAACATGCCCGCGGACCAGGCGTCCTCGGGGAACAGCTCGTGCTCCAGTTCCAGCACGGGCTCGATGTCCCACCAGCGCATCTCACGCAGTACTGCGGTCACTGCCGTCACTGCGGGGTGACCACCTTGTAGTTCTTCGGTACCTGCGCGTCGGGCCGGCGCAGGTACAGCGGTGTCGGAGGCAGGAACTCCGCCCCGGCCGCGAGCCGTTCCACCGCCAGGGAGGCGAGGGCGGCGGCGCTCTGGTGCTCGGGGGCCCGCGCGTCGGTGAAGACGTCCGGGTAGAGCAGCGCGCCCTGGCCCACCGCGGGCAGGCCGGCGACCTGCTCGGCGATGTCGCCCGGGCGGTCCACGGCCGGCTCGCCGACGCGCGTGCGCGGGTCCTCGTACCGGGCCCAGTAGACCTCCTTGCGCCGCGCGTCGGTGGCGACGGTGAAGGGGCCCTCGATCCCGGCGGCGCCCGCGGCGTACGCGAGGCCGTCGAGGGTGCACAGGCCGTGCACGGGGATGCCGAGGACGGTGGCGAAGGTGGAGGCGGTGACGAGGCCGACGCGCAGCCCGGTGTAGGGGCCGGGTCCGACGCCGACGACGATGCCCGTGAGGGCGTCGAGCTTCAGCCCGGCCTCGGCGAGGACCTTGTCGACGGAGGGCAGCAGGAGCTCCCCGTGGCGGCGGGCGTCGACCTGGTTCGACTCGGCGAGGACGGACTCGCCGTCGTGCAGGGCGACGGTGACGGCGGGCGTGGCGGTATCTACAGCGAGCAAGAGCACGCGAACAGCCTACGACTCCGGGGCCCCGGGCCCTCGCGGCCGGTCGCTGGGCACCCCGGCTGCTACCTTCGACCCAGGTATCGGCCGAGGTCCGAGCCGGGGCACGACGTGCCCGGCCGGCGCCCGGCACAGGGGAAGCACGGGAGAGGTGGAGCAAGGTGGCACGCAGCAGCTCGGGAATCGTGGCCGGGCTCACCGTGGCGGCGCTCGCCGCCGTCGGCTTCCTCGGCTACCAGGCCTCTGCGACCGCGCCCGCGCACCCCGCGCAGGCGGCTGCCCCGCCGGCCGCGGCGCCCTCCCCCGTACCGTCCGCCCAGGCGGCCGACCAGGCGAAGCCGGTGGCCGTGCCGGCCGAATCGGGCACGGGCTCGCGCGTCGTGTACTCGGTGGGCCAGAAGCGGGTGTGGCTGGTCGGCGAGAGCGGGCAGGAGCCGAAGTCGTTCCCGGTCAAGCCGAGCACGGCGCACCCGAAGCCGGGCACGTACCTGGTGAACTCGCGCTCGGGCGCGGTCACCGGCTCGGACGGGGTGCCGATCGAGCACGTCGTACGGTTCGCCACGGCGGACGGCGTCGTGGTCGGGTTCAGCTCCCGGGTGGACGGCCAGATGCCGGAGCCCGACCCGAACAAGAAGACCGGCGGCATCCGCATGACGCGCGCCGACGGCGATGCGATGTGGGCCTTCGCGACGATCAACTCGAAGGTAGTCGTCGTCCCCTGACGCCCTGCCCCCCGACCGGGGAGCCCACCACGGATTCACCCGTACGGGCTACCGGACGTGCGGGCCACCGCGCATGTGCGGGCCCTCAGGCCGCCTCGGACTCCGGGGCGGCCTGTTCGCGTACGTCGGCCCCGGTGCTTTCGGGGGCGTCCGGGGCGTGCTCCCGCGCGGGCGGCGTCGAGACCGCCGTGGCGGCCGCGCCCGCGGCGAGCAGCGCCCCCATGGACACGACGGACGAGCGGGGGTCGCGCTGCACTCCTGCTGCGGACATGGCTGCCTCCTGGCCCGGGCCGGCCCGTACTTAGGCAGGCCTAACCAGCCCTCCGTACCATGTCACCACGCGCGACTCCATCGGCGCAATATCTTGCCGACGAGTTGTCGGTACGTTTTCCGCGGCGCCCCTCGGTCGCCCTCGCGGCGCCCCTCGGCCCTCGGCCCTCGGCCCTCGGCCTAGCGTGCCGGGACCAGCGCCGCCAGCGCGCCCGGCCCGGACCAGCGCGGCCCGATCCCGCGCACCGAGACCTCCCGCACGTCGTCCAGGACCTCCTCGTGGCCCACCGCCCGCGCGATCACCACGTGCAGCCGGTCCTCGGAGAGCTCCTCGACCTTGCCGTCGCCCCACTCCACGACGACCACGGACTCGGGCAGGGAGACGTCGAGGTCCAGGTCCTCCATCTCGTCCAGCCCGCCGCCGAGCCGGTACGCGTCCACGTGCACCAGCGGCGGCCCGCCGCGCAGCGAGGGGTGCACCCGGGCGATCACGAAGGTCGGCGAGGTCACGGCGCCCCGTACGCCCAGCCCCTCGCCCAGGCCCCGGGTCAGCGTGGTCTTGCCCGCGCCGAGCTCCCCGGTCAGCAGGACGAGGTCGCCGGGGCGGAGCAGGCCGGCGAGGGTGCGGCCCAGGTCCTGCATGGCCTCGGGCGAGTCGACGGTGATGCGCGCCTCGGCGTCGGCCGCCTCAGCTGCCTGCTGCGGTGCCTGACGCTGCGGTGTCTGACTGCGGGGCGCCGGCGCTTCCAGCGGTACTTCTTCCATGTCCGCCAACGTTAGTCGCTGCGGGCACCGCACCCGTGCGCGCCAGCAGGTCGGTGAGCAGCCCGGTCACCGTGTCGGGGTACTCCAGCATCATCAGGTGCCCGGCGGACTCCAGGACCACGAGCTCCGCGGCCGGCAGCGCGTCCTTGATGGCCTGGCTGTGCGCGGCCGGGGTGACCATGTCGCGGTCGCCGGCGATGACGGTGACGGGGATGTCGGCGAACCGCTGGAGGGCGGCGCTCTTGTCGTGGATCTGGAAGGCCGGGTAGAACTCGGCGACCACGTCGATCGGGGTGGCCTCGATGAGCCGCTCGGCGAAGCGCGCGACGCCCGGGTCCACCTCGCGCGGGACGCCGAACGAGTACATCTTGATCATGCCCGCGAAGAGGTCGGCGGTGGCCCGGCGGCCCTTCTCCACCAGCTCCACCTGCGAGCCGAGAGCCCTGAGCACGGGCGGCAGGATGCGGCGTACGGCCCCCATCCCGACCGAGGGCAGCCCGTACGTCACCTGGTCGAGGTGCCCGCTCGAGGTGCCGACGAGCGCGACGCCGATCACCCGGTCGCGGACGAGCTCGGGGAACTGCTCGGCCAGCGCCATGATCGTCATGCCGCCCATCGAGTGGCCCACGAGGATCAGCGGGCCCTCGGGCGCGGCGGCCTCGATGACGGCCTTCAGGTCGCGCCCGAGCTGGTCGATGCTCACGCGCTCGCCGTCGGCCTGGGAGAACCCGCGCGCACTGCGGCCGTGGCTGCGCTGGTCCCAGTACACGGCGCGGACCATTCCGCGCAGGGCGGCGCGCTGGAAGTGCCAGGAGTCCTGGCCGAGGCAGTAGCCGTGGCAGAACACGACGGTCGGGGCGGCCGGTTCCTTGCGGCGCAGCCGGGGCCGCTTCTTCGGGCCCTCGGACGGCTCGTCGACCTCGTAGTAGAGCTCGGTGCCGTCCTCCGCGTAGCAGGCCCCGGCGGTCCCGCGCAGGGAGCCGTAGTCCCCGGTGGCGTCGAGCGCGAGGCGCGCCTTGCGGCGCATGCCGCGGCCGACCGTGATCCGTTCGACCGCGACGCCGGCGGCCGCACCTGCGGCTATCACCCCGATCGCGGCGCCGGCCCAGCCGGCTTTGCGCCAGTTCTCGCTCACGCCGTCCTCACGCTCACGCCGTCCTCACTCAGCCTCAGCCGCCCAGGTAGACCCGAGGAACGCGCACCCCGATACGGGTGACGATCTCATAGGCGATGGTGTCTGCTGCCCGAGCCCAGTCCTCGGCGGTGGGCTCGCCGTGTTCGCCGCTGCCGAAGATGACGGCCTCGTCCCCGGCCCGTACGAGGTCACTGCCCAGGTCGACGACGAACTGGTCCATCGCGACGCGCCCGGCGACGCGGCGGACCTTCCCGCCGACGGAGACCGGCCCGCGGCCGGAGGCGTGCCGGGGGATGCCGTCGGCGTATCCGGCGGGGATGAGGGCGAGGTTCGTCTCGGCCTCGGTGACGTGGTGGTGTCCGTAGCTCACCCCGTGGCCCGGGGGCACGGTCTTGACCAGCGCCACGGAGGCCTTGAGGGTCATGGCGGGCCGCAGGCCCAGCTCCTGGGAGGTGCCGAGCTCGGGGGCCGGGGACACGCCGTAGACGGCGATGCCGCAGCGCACGAGGTCGTAGTGGCTCTCCGGCAGGGTCAGCGTCGCGGGCGAGTTGGCGATGTGCCGGACCTCGGGCCGGGCGCCCTCCTTCTCGGCGTAGGCCAGCATGTCGCGGAAAGCCGTCAGCTGGAGCGCGATGGAGGGGTGGCCGGGTTCGTCGGCGCACGCGAAGTGGGACCAGACGCCGGTGATCTTGACGGTGCCCTCGGCCTCGGCGGCGACGGCCGCACCGACGAGCTCGGCCCAGTCGGCGGGCTGGCAGCCGTTGCGGCCGAGGCCGGTGTCGGCCTTGAGCTGGATCCTGGCCCGGCGGCCGGCGGCGTGCGCGGCCTTGCGCACCTCGTCGAGGGCCCACAGGCCGCTGACGGAGATGTCCAGGTCGGCCTCGACGGCCTCCTGCCAGGGCCCGCCGGGGGTCCACAGCCAGCACATGACCGGCCCGCCGATCCCGGCGGCGCGCAGCGCGAGCGCCTCCTCGGGGGTGGCGGTTCCGAGCCAGGTGGCACCGGCCTCCTGGGCCGCGCGGGCGCAGGGGATCGCGCCGTGGCCATAGGCGTCCGCCTTGACGACGGCCATCACCTCGGCCCCGGGTGCCCGCTCGCGCAGTGCGCGTACGTTCGCCCGTACGGCGTCAAGATCGATCTCGGCGTACACGCGCGTCGGTGTCTCGTTCATCGCCCCCAGTCTCTCAGAGCCCGGCTGTGGCTTGGTCGACCGCCGTCCCCTTCCCGCATACCGGGACGTTTCACCCCCGTTGGGACCACTCCGGGGGCGCCGGGCGGCCGAATGCCGAACCGGTCGGGGCCGGTCACGGGTTCTGGATGCTGCGCCACGCCTCCGGAAGGGATTGCGCGATCTGCTGGGCGAGGAGCGGGGCTCCGGAGGCTGCCCGGCGCCCCGCCAGGCCGTGGAGGTACGCCGCGACCGAGGCGGCGTCGAGCGCCGGCAGGCCCGAGGCCAGCAGCGAGCCGGACAGGCCCGACAGGACGTCCCCGCTGCCGGCCGTCGCGAGCCACGCGGTTCCCGTCGGGTTGACCCTGACCGGCCCGCCGCCGCGGGACACCAGCGTCGTCGAGCCCTTCAGCAGGACCGTCGCCCCGTACTGCTCCGCCAGTGACCGTACGGAGGACAGCCGCGCCGACTCCACCGCGTCCCGGGACACCCCGAGCAGCGCCGCTGCCTCCCCCGCGTGCGGGGTCAGCAGCGTCCCGGCCGACCGGGCCCGCAGCACCGCCGGGTCCAGCCCGCGCAGCCCGTCCGCGTCCACCAGCACCGGGACCGGGTCCGCCAGGGCCTGCGCGACCTCCGCCGCCCGGCCCTCCCCCAGCCCCGGCCCGACCACCCACGCCTGCACCCGGCCCCGCCCGATCAGCGTCTCGGGGTACCGCGCCAGCACCGCGTCCGCCGCCGGTCCGACGTACCGCACCGCGCCCGCACCGCCCCGCAGCGCCCCCGCCACGGCGAGCACCGCCGCGCCCGGGTACTGCACCGATCCGGCGACGATGCCGACCACGCCCCGGCGGTACTTGTCGCTCGACGCCGTCGGCACCGGCAGCAGCCCCGCGACATCGGCGTGCTGCAACGCCTCCGCGTCCGGCTCCGGCAGCGACAGCCCGATGTCCACCAGGCGCAGCGCGCCCGTGCGCGAAGCCCCCGGGTCGATGAGCAGCCCCGGCTTGTACGCCCCGAAGGTCACCGTGACATCGGCCCGGACAGCCGGTCCGGCCACCTCCCCGGTGTCGGCGTCGACCCCGCTCGGCAGGTCCACCGCGACCACGACCGCACCGGCCGGGATCTGCTCCACCAGCGCCGCCGCGGCCGGCCGCAGCCCGCCGCGCCCGCCGATGCCGACGAGCCCGTCCAGTACGAGGTCCGCCCGGCCGGGAACGCCCGCCGCGAGCCGGCCCCCGGCGGCCAGCAGCGCCCGCAGCCCGCCCGCGTGCACCCGTTCCGGATCCATCGGCACCGCCGTCACCCCGGCGCCGCGCCGGGCCAGCCGGGCGCCCGCGTACAGGGCGTCGCCGCCGTTGTCCCCGGGCCCGACGAGCAGCACGACACGCGCCCCGTACACCCGGCGCAGCAGGCCCGCACACACGGCGGCCAGCCCGGCCGCCGCCCGCTGCATCAGGGCGCCCTCCGGCAGCCGGGCCATCAGCTCCCGCTCGGCGGCCCGTACGGTCTCCACGCTGTAAGCAGTACGCATGGCACCAGCCTGCCCGAAACCCCGCGGAACCGGCCCTATCCCTCGGCGATCACCACTGCCGAGGCGACGCCCGCGTCGTGGCTCAGGGAGATGTGCCAGGACTTGACGCCCAGCGCCAGCGCCCTGGCCTCGACCGTCCCCGACACCCGCAGCCGCGGCTGCCCGGTCTCCTCCACGTACACCTCGGCGTCGGTCCACAGCATTCCGCCGGGCGCGCCGAGCGCCTTGGCGAGGGCCTCCTTGGCCGCGAACCGGGCGGCGAGCGAGGCGATCCCGCGCCGCTCGCCGCTCGGCAGCATCAACTCGGAGTCGACAAAGAGCCGTCCAGCCATGTTCGGGGTGCGCGCCAGCGCCTCACCGAACCGGTCGATCTCGGCAACGTCGATCCCCACACCGATAATCACAACGCCAACTCGCTTCGCTCACTCCACCGTCACCACTGCACCTGATGGTCGGCGACCGGCTCCGTTCGCTCCGCTCACTCCACCGTCACCACTGTGCCCGATGGTCGGCGAGCGGCTCCGTTCGCTCCGCTCACTCCACCGTCACCGACTTCGCGAGGTTACGCGGCTGGTCCACCTCGTTGCCCCGCGCCGTCGCCAGCTCGCACGCGAAGACCTGCAGCGGCACCGTCGCGACCAGCGGCTGCAGCAGCGTCGGCGTCGCCGGGATCCGGATCAGGTGGTCGGCGTACGGGACGACCGCCTCGTCTCCCTCCTCGGCGATCACGATGGTCCGCGCCCCGCGCGCCCGGATCTCCTGGATGTTCGACACGATCTTGTCGTGCAGCACGGAGCGCCCGCGCGGCGACGGCACGACCACCACCACCGGCAGGTCCTCCTCGATCAGCGCGATCGGGCCGTGCTTGAGCTCGCCCGCCGCGAAGCCCTCGGCATGCATGTACGCCAGCTCCTTGAGCTTGAGCGCGCCCTCCAGGGCCACCGGGTACCCAACGTGCCGACCGAGGAACAGCACGGTGTCCTTGTCCGCCAGCGACCGCGCCAGCTCCCGTACCGGCTCCATGGTCTCCAGTACGGTGTCCACGGCCGCGGCGATGTCGGACAGCTCGCGGATCACCGCCTCGATCTCGTCGCCCCACTTCGTACCCCGTACCTGCCCGAGGTACAGCGCGACCAGATAGCAGGCCACCAGCTGCGTCAGGAACGCCTTGGTCGAGGCGACGGCCACCTCGGGACCGGCGTGCGTGTACAGCACCGCATCCGATTCGCGCGGGATCGTCGACCCGTTGGTATTGCAGACGGCCAGCACCCTGGCCCCCTGCTCGCGCGCGTGCCGCAGCGCCATGAGGGTGTCCATGGTCTCGCCGCTCTGCGAGATCGCGACCACCAGCGTCCGCTGGTCCAGGATCGGATCGCGGTAGCGGAACTCGCTCGCCAGCTCCGTCTCGCACGGGATGCGGGTCCAGTGCTCGATGGCCAGCTTCGCGATCATGCCCGCGTGGTACGCCGTACCGCACGCCACGATCACGACCTTGTCGACCTCCCGGAGCACCGAGACGGGGATGCGCACCTCGTCCAGGGTCAGCGAGCCGCTCGCGTCGATCCTGCCCAGGAGGGTGTCGGCGACGGCCTTCGGCTGCTCGGCGATCTCCTTGAGCATGAAGTAGTCGTACCCCCCCTTCTCGGCCGCCGAGGCGTCCCAGTCGACGTGGTACGCCCGCACGGACGCGGGCGCACCGGCGAAGTCGGTCACCGTGACCCCGTCGCGGCGGAGCTCGACGACCTGGTCCTGCCCCAGCTCGATCGCGGACCGGGTGTGGGCGATGAACGCGGCCACGTCCGAGGCGAGGAAGTTCTCACCCTCCCCGACCCCCACCACCAGAGGGGAGTTCCGGCGCGCCCCGACCACCACGTCCGGCACGTCGGCGTGCACCGCGACCAGCGTGAAGGCGCCCTCGAGGCGTCGGCACACCTGCCGCATGGCCTCCGCGAGATCCCGGCCGGCCTCGAACCGCTCCGCCAGCAGGTGCGCGACGACCTCCGTGTCCGTCTCGGACTCCAGCCGGTGCCCGCGCTCGGCCAGTTCGGCCCGCAGTGCGGCGAAGTTCTCGATGATGCCGTTGTGCACGACGGCAACCCGGCCCGCGTTGTCCAGGTGCGGGTGGGCGTTGACGTCGGTGGGCCCGCCGTGGGTGGCCCAGCGGGTGTGCCCGAGTCCCGTGGTACCGGCCGGCAACGGGTGCCCGACCAGCTCCTTCTCCAGGTTGACCAGCTTCCCGGCCTTCTTGGCGGCGACGAGCCCCCCGTCGGCGAGCACGGCGACGCCCGCCGAGTCGTAGCCGCGGTACTCGAGCCGCTTGAGTCCGGCGATGACCACATCGAGCGCCGACTGCGCTCCCACGTAACCCACAATTCCGCACATACGGCGCAGCGTACGCGGAACTCGGCTGCCTGCCCCGTACCTGAACAAGACGAAAAACCCGCCCCGGCGAATGCGCCGGAGCGGGATTGACGTTGTTCGAAGGCCCTGCGGCCCCGGGGCCGGCCGAGCCGTCAGCCGAGCTTCTTCGCCTGCGCGTCGACGACGGCCTTCGGCTGTTCGGCGGCACCGCTCAGGCTCAGGGCCGAGAAGGTCGCGAGCGTGTTGCCCTTGCGCACGACGACGAGCTGCGTCGTGAACTTCTCGCCCTCCGCGTCGCCCTCCACCGTGTAGGCGAGCGCCTCGTCGCCCGCGGTGACGGGGGCGCCGGCGCCGACCTTGGTGACCTTGCCGGCCTGGCCCTCACCGCTCGCGGTGTAGCCGCCGGCGCACGCGGTGCCCGCGGCCTTCAGGCTCGCGAAGGCCTCCTCCGCGCCCTTGCCGTCGTACGAGGCGAGGGTGACCGCGGTGGCGGTCGAGCCGAGGGCGTCCATCAGGCCCTTCAGCTTGTCCTCGGGGCTCTGGCTCGCGGCCTGCTCCTTCGGCTTCGCGACGACCTTGGTCCGCGCGGTGCCGGTGGACGTGCCGACCGCCCCCATGGCCTGCGCCTTGACCAGCGGCACGCACTGGGGCTTGTCACTGGTGGCCGAGGCCCCCGCCGCGGCCTCGGCCGGCGTGGCCGGCTTGAACTGGTGGTCGGGCAGATCGGCCTGGGCCACGATCACGGCGGCCAGCTCGGTGTCCGTCTTGCCCTTCGCGGCCGGGGCAGCCGCGGACGAGGCGGCGGCGGACGGCTTGGCGTCCGTCTTCTTGTCGTCCGCCTTGTCGGAACCGCAGGCGGTGGCCAGCAGGGCCAGGGACACCGCGGAAGCGGTCAGGACGGTACGACGGACAAGGGTGCTACGCACGAAGGATCTCCCCCAGAACACACAACAACGACAACAGCGGCTCCGGCAGAAGGGCCGCGGTGATCAGCAAATCTACGGGGCGATCCGATCATGGCCGGTCCATTTTCCGCCGGACCCGGCCAATCGTGACCGGGGTGAGATCCAATCCCGGCTCCGGCTCCCGGCCACGAGCCCCGCCCGTGCCCGGCTCGCAGCCGACTCGCGACCTGCACGGGAACCACTGCACGACACCCCGCAGACACCGCTGCGACGGCCCCGGGCCCCCGGCACGTGACCGACCACACCACCCACAACCGGCCCCGAGCCACGACAATGGCCCTGTGATCACTTCGCCGCCACGAAGCACGCCGGACAGCGCGATGGAGCGCCCCGACCGGCCCGAGCGACCCCACCGCCGGGCCGAGGTCTCTCCGTACGTCGACCTCACCCGCGACGAGTGGAGCGCCCTGCGCGAGCGCACCCCGCTCCCGCTCACCGCCGACGAGGTCGAGCGCCTGCGCGGGCTCGGCGACGTCATCGACCTCGACGAGGTCCGGGACGTCTACCTGCCGCTCTCCCGTCTCCTCAACCTCTACGTCGGCGCCACGAGCAACCTCCGCGGCACCCTCAACACCTTCCTCGGCGACGCCGGCAACGGCCACGGCGCGCAGCAGGGCACGCCGTTCGTCATAGGGGTCGCCGGCTCCGTCGCCGTCGGCAAGTCCACCGTGGCCCGTCTGCTCCAGGCCCTGCTCGCCCGCTGGCCCGAGCACCCCCGCGTCGAGCTGGTCACCACCGACGGCTTCCTGTACCCGATGAAGGAGCTGCAGCGCCGCGGACTCACCTCCCGCAAGGGCTTCCCGGAGTCGTACGACCGCCGCGCGCTCACCCGCTTCGTCGCGGACATCAAGGCGGGCAAGGACGAGGTCACTGCCCCCGTCTACTCGCACCTGATCTACGACATCGTCCCGGGCGAGCAGCTCGTCGTACGGCGCCCGGACATCCTGATCGTCGAGGGGCTCAACGTCCTCCAGCCGGCCCTGCCCGGCAAGGACGGCCGCACGCGCGTCGGCCTCGCCGACTACTTCGACTTCAGCGTGTACGTGGACGCGCGCCCCGAGGACATCGAGCGCTGGTACCTCAACCGGTTCCGGAAGCTGCGCGAGACCGCCTTCCAGAATCCTTTCTCCTACTTCCGCAAGTACACCCAGGTCTCCGAGGAGGAGGCCATGGAGTACGCGCAGACCATGTGGCGCACCATCAACAAGCCCAACCTGCTGGAGAACGTGGCCCCCACCCGCGGCCGCGCGACCCTCGTCGTACGCAAGGGCCCGGACCACAAGGTGCAGAAGCTCAGCCTCCGCAAGCTCTGACCCCCTCGCCGCCGGGTCCGCCGGCCCGAGGCCTGAGCGGCCCGGTGACGCCGCCGGCCCCGCCCTCCGCATTCCACGGGAGGGCGGGGCCGGCGTATGGGCGCGGGACCGGATCTAGCCGAGCGCCGACTTCACCACGTCCGCGAGCCGCCCGGCGACCGCGCGGGCCTGCTCGATGTCGGCGGCCTCGACCATCACCCGGACGAGCGGTTCGGTACCGGACGGACGGAGCAGCACCCGGCCGGTGGTGCCCAGCTCCCGCTCGGCGTCGGCGACGGCCGCGGCCAGCTCGGCGGAGGTCCCGACCCGGGACCTGTCCACGTCGGGGACGTTGATCAGCACCTGCGGGAGCCGCTGCATGACGCCCGCCAGGTCGGCCAGCGACCGGCCGGTGGCCGCGACGCGCGCCGCCAGCATCATGCCGGTGAGCGTGCCGTCGCCGGTCGTGGCGTGGTCGAGGATGATCACGTGGCCGGACTGCTCGCCGCCGAGCGCGTAGCCGTGCTCCTTCATCGACTCGAGCACGTACCGGTCGCCGACGCCGGTCTGCACGACCTGGATGCCCTCGCCCTCCATGGCCAGCTTGAAGCCGAGGTTGGACATCACGGTGCCGACGACGGTGTTCCCGCGCAGCTGGCCGGCCTCGCGCATGGCCAGGGCCAGCACCGCGAGGATCTGGTCGCCGTCGATCTCCGCGCCGGAGGCGTCGACCGCGAGGCAGCGGTCCGCGTCGCCGTCGTGCGCGATGCCGAAGTCGGCACCGTGCTCGACCACGGCCTGCTTGAGGAGCCCCAGGTGGGTGGAGCCGCAGCCGTCGTTGATGTTGAGGCCGTCCGGCGCGGCGCCGATGGTGACGACCTCGGCACCCGCCCGGGTGAAGGCCTCGGGCGAGACGCGGGCGGCGGCGCCGTGCGCCTCGTCCAGGACGATCTTGAGCCCGTCCAGGCGGTTGGGGAGGACCGCGATGAGGTGCGCGACGTACTTGTCGAAGCCCTCGTCGTAGTCGGAGACCCGGCCGACGCCGGAGCCGGTGGGCCGGTCCCAGGGAGCGCCGGTGCGGTGCTCGTCGTAGACGGCCTCGATGCGGTCCTCGAGCTCGTCGGCGAGCTTGTGGCCGCCGCGGGCGAAGAACTTGATGCCGTTGTCGGGCATCGCATTGTGGCTGGCGGAGAGCATCACGCCGAGGTCGGCACCCAGCGCCCCGGTGAGATACGCCACCGCCGGGGTGGGCAGCACACCGACGCGCAGGACGTCCACGCCCGCGCTCGCGAGGCCCGCGACGACCGCGGCCTCCAGGAATTCGCCGGATGCGCGGGGGTCGCGGCCGACGACCGCGGTCGCCCGGTGGCCCGCGAAGGTGCCCGCCTCGGCGAGTACGTGGGCAGCTGCCACGGAGAGACCGAGCGCGAGCTCAGCCGTCAGATCCGCATTGGCGACGCCGCGTACACCGTCCGTCCCGAAGAGTTGTCCCACTGTTGTCCTCCCGAGTTCACGCTTCGTTTGTGACCGCTTGTGACATGTATTTGCCGCTTGTGGCGGTAAACGAACCGCCCCGGCAGCACGGAGAGTGCTGCCGGGGCGGTTGTTGCTGAACAGCAGGCGCAGATTAACGCTTGCTGTACTGCGGAGCCTTACGGGCCTTCTTGAGACCGGCCTTCTTGCGCTCGACCGCACGGTCGTCGCGGGAGAGGAAGCCGGCCTTCTTCAGCGCCGGGCGGTTGTTGTCGACGTCGGCCTCGTTCAGGGCGCGGGCCACGCCGAGGCGCAGGGCGCCGGCCTGACCGGAGACGCCGCCACCGGCGATGCGGGCGATGACGTCGTAACGGCCGTCAAGCTCGAGGAGCTTGAAGGGCTCGTTGACTTCCTGCTGGTGCACCTTGTTGGGGAAGTAGTCCTCAAGGGTGCGACCGTTGATCTTCCACTTGCCGGTGCCCGGAACGATCCGGACGCGGGCGATGGCGTTCTTGCGACGGCCCAGGCCGGCGGCCGGCTGCGGGTCGCCGAAGCGGCCGGCAAGGGACTCGGAGGTGTAGTCGCCCTCGACGACGACCTCAGACTCGGTGGTGTACTCCTCGACGCCCTCGAACTCTTCGACGGGGGTCTCGGCGGTGGTCTCGGCCACGATGCTCCTCAGAATTTTCTACGTCTTAGGGGGTGGCCGGAACTACTGCGCGACCTGGGTGATCTCGAACGGCACCGGCTGCTGGGCAGCGTGGGGGTGCTGGTCGCCCGAGTAGACCTTCAGCTTCGAGAGCATCTGACGGCCCAGGGTGTTCTTGGGGAGCATGCCCTTGACGGCCTTCTCGACGGCCTTCTCCGGGTTGTTCGCCAGGAGGTCGTCGTAGCGCACGGAACGCAGACCGCCCGGGAAACCGGAGTGGCGGTACGCCATCTTCTGGGAGGCCTTGTTGCCGGACAGGTGCACCTTGTCGGCGTTGATGATGACGACGAAGTCGCCCATGTCCATGTGAGGCGCATAGGTCGGCTTGTGCTTGCCCCGCAGAAGGGCAGCGGCCTGGGTCGCCAGACGGCCGAGGACAACGTCCTGGGCGTCGATGACGAGCCACTGGCGCGAGATGTCGCCGGGC
The DNA here is from genome assembly GCF_041200175.1 of Streptomyces sp. R33. Lineage (NCBI taxonomy): Bacteria > Bacillati > Actinomycetota > Actinomycetes > Kitasatosporales > Streptomycetaceae > Streptomyces > Streptomyces sp. R33. Next base: position 3,797,228 of record NZ_CP165727.1, read on the forward strand.
TTGGGGCTGAACGTACGCACGCGTATGCCTTCGCTTCTTCAGTGGTGGTATCCCAAGGGCGCAAGCCCCACGGGAAGGTCCTGACAGGGTCACCACGGACGATCACGACAGCCCTCGTTCACATCGGGGACGCAACCCGTGTGAACTGCTGGTCATCGGTCCGGTGGACCGGCGTAAGGCCCTTTCACGTGAGAATGAGCAAGCCAATACGCATAACAAACCAGCAGGATACCCAAGCAGACCCGTACGGGTCAAAACGCGGTCCGCGATGCCGATTCTGCTGGCGTCGCGGCGCACTCCGGTTCGGTCCTGGGTGGGGACCCCGCAGTTGTTACGGGCTCCAGAATAACCCGACCTGAGCGCAGTGCACGACGCACCAGCAGGATCGCGAGCCCGCACAGGGTGGCGCAGTCCTTGAAGGCGCGCCGTTTGTGGGCCAGCTCCGAGGGCCACGGCACCAGCGCCACCTGGGGCGTCAGGGCCAGCCAGAACCAGGGCGAGCGGGGCATCGAGCCGGGCCGCACCGCCGAGGCCAGCAGCAGCGGCAGCACCACCAGCAGGTAGTGGTCGAAGGACGGCCGCGAGACCAGGAATGCGGCGAGCATCACCATGCAGGCCGTCTCCACGAGCCGCAGCTCTCCCCCGTCCGTCTCCTCCCCCGTGCGCCGCCACCGCGTCCAGGCGGCCCACAGCCCCGCCCCGGCCCCCGCGAAGGCCACCACCACCGCCACCGGCTCCGGCACCCCCAGCCGGGGCAGCACCGCGATGGGCGAGGCGTCCCAGGGCAGCGCGTACGCGTCCTGGCCCCGGAGCAGGAACGGCAGGGTCTTGGTGAAGAACAGCGACGGGCTGGGCATCAGCAGCGCGCCCGCCAGTGAGAGCCCCAGCGGCACCAGCACGGCCGCCGCCAGCCCCCGCCACCGCCGGGCCATCAGGAACAGCAGCCCGACCGGCACCAGCATCGGCTTGCAGGCGATCGCCAGCCCGACCACCAGCCCGGCGCTCCCCCAGCGCCGCCGGTGCGCGAGCAGCAGCGCCACCGGCAGCGCGGCCGCCGAGATCGCCGTCCAGTTGCCGATCAGCACGAGGTTCACGTACGGCTTGTAGCCCAGGGCCAGCACCGGGAACCCGACGACCGCGAAGCGCGAGCGCAGCGGCACCGAGAACATCCGCAGCGCGGCCAGCCACCCGATGCCCAGCAGGCCGGACATCGCGACCGGCAGGCTCCAGCGCAGCACCGCCGTCGGCATCAGCGCCTCGGGAACGGCCATCAGGACCGCGCTGGGCAGGTACAGGAACCGCTTGTCCTCGTACGGCGACCCGCCGGCCAGCAGCGTCTGCGCCGCCTTGACCACGAAGGCGTTGTCGGAGCCCCAGTTCTCGCGCAGGCTCGTGGAGACGCAGACCCCCAGGACCACCGCGAGGGAGACGAGCTGCCAGGGCCGCGACGCGGGCCGCAGCAGCCAGTCGAGCAGCCGGTCGCCGGAGCCGTGGTTCTCCCGCTTCATGAGCCAGATGCCAGGCCGCAGGCCCACAACGCCTCCCCCTCACTCCGACCGAGGGAGCGGTCTCCCCCTAGCGCTTCCGCTCGACCCTACGTTCGTCCCATACGGGTTCCTGAGTCTCTCGTACAACACCGTCGGAGCCGAAGACCAGGAAACGGTCAAATGTGCGCGCGAACCAGCGGTCGTGCGTGACGCACAACACAGTGCCCTCGTACGACTCCAGGCCGTCCTGCAGCGCCTCCGCGGACTCCAGGTCCAGGTTGTCCGTCGGCTCGTCCAGCAGCAGTGCGGTGGTGCCCGCCAGCTCCAGGAGCAGGATCTGGAAACGCGCCTGCTGGCCGCCCGACAGCTTCTCGAACGGCTGCTCGCCCTGGCGCTCGAGCTCGTACCGGCGCAGGACGCCCATCGCGGCGCCGAGCGGCTTGGCGGCCTCCGTCCACAGGATGTCGACCAGGGTGCGGCCGAACAGCTCGGGGTGGGCGTGGGTCTGCGCGAAGTGTCCGGCGACCACCCGGGCACCCAGCTTGAAGTCGCCCGTGTGCTTGACGTCCTCGCCCGCCAGCAGCCGCAGGAAGTGCGACTTCCCGGAGCCGTTCGAGCCGAGCACCGCGACCCGCTCCCCGTAGAAGACCTCCAGCGAGAACGGCTTCATCAGGCCCGTGAGCTCGAGGTTCTCCACGGTCAGCGCGCGCACGCCGGTCCGGCCGCCCTTCAGGCGCATCTTGATGTCCTGCTCGCGCGGCGGCTCCGGCGGCGGGCCCGCCTCCTCGAACTTCTGGAAGCGGGTCTGCATCGCCCGGTAGCGGGAGGCCATGTCGGGGCTGCTCGCCGCCTGGTTGCGCAGCCGCAGGACCAGCGCCTTCAGGCGGGCGTGCTCCTCGTCCCAGCGCCGCTTGAGCTCCTCGAAGCGCGCGAAGCGCTCCTTGCGGGCCTCGTGGTACGTGCCGAAGCCCGAGCCGTGCACCCACACGTCCGTGCCCATCGGGCTCGGCTCCAGGCTGATGATCTTCTCGGCGGCCGTGGACAGCAGCTCCCGGTCGTGCGACACGAAGAGCACCGTCTTGCGGGTGGCCTTGAGCTGCTCCTCCAGCCACCGCTTGCCCGGGACGTCCAGGTAGTTGTCCGGCTCGTCGAGCAGCAGCACCTCGTCCGGTCCGCGCAGCAGGGCCTCGAGGACCAGCCGCTTCTGCTCACCGCCCGACAGCGTGCGCACCTCGCGGAACTGCGCGGTGTCGTACGGGACGGCCAGCGCGGCCATGGTGCAGACGTCCCACAGGGTCTCCGCCTCGTAGCCCTGTACGTCGGCCCAGTCGCTGAGCGCCTGCGCGTACGCCATCTGGGCGGCTTCGTCGTCCACCGTCATGATCAGGTGCTCGGCGTGGTCGACGGCCTTCGCGGCCGCCCGGATCCGGGGCTGGGCCACCGAGACCAGCAGGTCCCGCACGGTCGTCTCGTCCCGTACGGAGCCCACGAACTGCGACATCACGCCGAGGCCGCCGCTGACGGTGACCCCGCCGCCGTGCGGCTGGAGGTCACCCGAGATCAGCTTCAGCAGGGTGGTCTTGCCGGCCCCGTTCGCCCCGACGAGGGCGACGACCGACCCCTCCCCCACGCGGAAGGAGACGTCGGGGAGCAGGACCCGCCCGTCGGGAAGGTAGTACTCCAGGTGGCTGGCTTCGAGATGTCCCATGCCGGGCATTGTCCAGGCCCGGCACCGATCCGCCCAAACGGATTGTGCGGCGGTCCCCGGCGGATCAGCAGCAGCCGGCGCCCGGGAGGGTCCGCATGTTGCGAGCCTCCTTGCTGCGGGCGGCCAGCAGCTCGTCCGCCGGGTAGCCGACCTCCTCCAGGGTGAGCCCGTGCGGCTTCACGACGTGCACCGAGGAGTCCCGTACGGCGGCCCGCAGGACCTTCCCGGGCCAGTCGGTCGGCCGGTGCCCGTCCCCGACGTGCAGCAGTGCGCCGACCAGCGAGCGGACCATGTTGTGGCAGAAGGCGTCGGCGCGGACGGTCGCCGTGATGATCCCGTCCTCGGCGCGCTCCCAGCTGAGCTGCTGGAGGGTACGGATGGTCGTGGCGCCCTCGCGCTTCTTGCAGTACGCGGCGAAATCGTGCTCGCCGAGCAGCGGGGCGGCGGCCTCGTTCATGGCGTCCACGTCCAGCGGCCACTGGTGCCACAGCACGTGCCCGCGGCGCAGCGGGTCGACGCCGCCCTGGTGGTCCCCGACGCGGTAGGCGTAGCGGCGCCAGATGGCGGAGAACCGGGCGTTGAAGCCCTCGGGGGCCTCGGCGGCCCTCCACACCCGTACGTCGTGCGGCAGCCGGCCCGCGAGGCGGCGCAGCAGCTTGTCGTGGTGCTCGGCCCACACCTCCTCGGCCAGGTCGAACTGGGCGACCTGCCCGCGCGCGTGCACGCCGGCGTCGGTCCGCCCGGCCACGGTCAGCTCGACCGGGTCCGGCAGCCGCATCACGGTCTGCAGGGCCGACTCCAGCTCGCCCTGCACGGTCCGCAGCACGCGCTGCTTCGCCCAGCCGGAGAAGTCCTTGCCGTCGTACGACAGGTCCAGCCGCACCCGGACGTGCCCGGGCTCCACCTCGTCACTCACGTGACAGATCCTCTCAGAAGCTCGGAAATAGCTCGGAAACGCAGAACGGGCCCGCCCCGGGAAGGGGCGGGCCCGTTCAGAGCCGATCAAGCAAGCTCGATCCCGGAGCGGGATCAGGCCTCCTTGGTCTCCTCGGCGGCGGGAGCCTCGGCCACGGCCTCGGCGTCCTTCGCGGCGCGCTTGGTGGCGGCCTCGGCCTCACCAGTGGCCTGCTGGGCGACCGTAAGGGCCTCGACCAGCTCGATCACGGCCATCGGGGCGTTGTCGCCACGACGGTTGCCGATCTTGGTGATGCGCGTGTAACCACCGGGGCGGTTCTCGTAGCGCGGGGCGATCTCGGTGAACAGCGTGTGCACGATGCTCTTGTCCGTGATCGTCTGCAGCACCAGGCGACGGTTGTGGATGTCGCCCTTCTTGGCCTTGGTGACCAGACGCTCGGCGTAGGGACGCAGGCGGCGGGCCTTGGCCTCGGTGGTGGTGATGCGGCCGTGCTCGAAGAGCGCCTTCGCGAGGTTCGCGAGAAGGTGCTTCTCGTGCGCGGCGGAGCCGCCCAGACGGGCACCCTTTGCGGGACGCGGCATGGTGTTACTCCTTCATATCTGCACCGGCCGTGTCAGGTACCGGTGTCAGTTCCCCCGGGGCGGCTGCCCCGGGAAAGTCATTTCTTAGTACTGCTCGGTCTCGACGAAACCGGCGTCCGCGTCGTCGTCGGCGCCGAAGGCGTCGGCAGCGGCGGTCGGGTCGAATCCGGGCGGGCTGTCCTTGAGGGCCAGGCCCATGCCGGCCAGCTTCGCCTTGACCTCGTCGATCGACTTCGCACCGAAGTTGCGGATGTCGAGCAGGTCGGCCTCGGAGCGGGCGACGAGCTCACCCACGGAGTGGATGCCCTCGCGCTTGAGGCAGTTGTACGACCGAACGGTGAGCTCGAGCTCCTCGATCGGCAGCGCCAGGTCGGCGGCCAGGGCGGCGTCCGTCGGGGACGGGCCCATGTCGATGCCCTCGGCGTCGATGTTGAGCTCGCGGGCCAGACCGAACAGCTCGACCAGGGTCTTGCCGGCGGACGCCATGGCGTCGCGCGGGCGCATGGCCTGCTTGGTCTCGACGTCGACGATGAGCTTGTCGAAGTCGGTGCGCTGCTCGACTCGGGTCGCCTCGACCTTGTAGGTGACCTTGAGGACCGGGCTGTAGATGGAGTCGACCGGGATACGGCCGATCTCCTGGCCCAGCTGCTTGTTCTGGACGGCGGAGACGTAGCCGCGACCGCGCTCGACGGTCAGCTCCATCTCCAGCTTGCCCTTGCCGTTGAGCGTGGCGAGGACCAGGTCCGGGTTGTGCACCTCGACACCGGCCGGGGGCGCGATGTCGGCAGCGGTGACCAGGCCGGGACCCTGCTTGCGCAGGTACATCACGACCGGCTCGTCGTGCTCCGAGGAGACGACCAGCTGCTTGATGTTGAGGATGATGTCGGTGACGTCTTCCTTGACACCGGGCACGGTGGTGAACTCGTGCAGGACACCGTCCACGCGGATGCTGGTGACAGCGGCACCCGGGATCGAGGACAGGAGCGTGCGGCGCAGCGAGTTGCCGAGGGTGTAGCCGAAGCCCGGCTCGAGCGGCTCGATCACGAACCGCGAGCGGTACTCGTCGACGACCTCTTCGGTCAGCGAAGGACGCTGAGCGATAAGCATGTCTGTGTTCCTTCAGTCGTGGACGCCCACTATTTGACGCCCGACATGTACTGCTGGGTACTGCAAGGGTACGGGCGGCACGGCCCCCGAAGGGGTCGTACCGCCCGGACACTCAAAGACGCACAGGTGCGTCCGCTGCGTCAGACGCGGCGGCGCTTCGGCGGGCGGCAGCCGTTGTGCGGGGTGGGGGTGACGTCCTGGATCGAGCCGACCTCGAGGCCGGTGGCCTGGAGGGAGCGGATCGCGGTCTCACGGCCGGAGCCGGGACCCTTGACGAAGACGTCGACCTTGCGCATGCCGTGCTCCTGCGCGCGGCGGGCGGCCGACTCGGCGGCCATCTGCGCGGCGAAGGGGGTGGACTTGCGCGAGCCCTTGAAGCCGACGTGGCCGGCGGAGGCCCAGGAGATCACGTTGCCCGAGGGGTCCGTGATCGAGACGATCGTGTTGTTGAACGTGCTCTTGATGTGGGCGTGCCCGTGAGCGACGTTCTTCTTTTCCTTGCGGCGCACCTTCTTGGCAGCGCCCTGACGACCCTTGGGGGGCATCTAAATCTCCTACGGGAGGTGGTCGGTCCTACAGCGCAAGACCGCTGAACAGGACTACTTCTTGCCCGGCTTCTTCTTACCGGCGATCGCGCGACGCGGGCCCTTGCGGGTACGCGCGTTCGTGCTGGTGCGCTGACCGTGCACCGGCAGGCCACGACGGTGGCGGATGCCCTGGTAGCACTGGATCTCGATCTTGCGACGGATGTCGCCCTGGATCTCGCGGCGGAGGTCACCCTCGGTACGGAGGTTGGCGTCCACGTACTCGCGGATCTTGACGAGGTCCTCTTCGGCCAGGTCACGAACGCGGGTGTTCGGGTTCACGCCGGTGGAGGCGAGGATCTCCTTGGACCGGGTGCGCCCGATACCGAAGACGTAGGTGAGTGCGATCTCCACACGCTTTTCGCGCGGGATGTCAACACCGGAAACGCGTGCCATTCAATGGCTCCTGTGTGTTCGGGGGTCTTCCGCAGAACCACTCCCGACCGCCGACCACACCTTGATGGGTGGTGGTACGTCCGGGTCCCCGGCCCCCGCCGGAGGTGCCGCCGGCCCTTCTCAGGGCTGGGCGGGTTCTGCGTATGTACGTTTTCTTACGTCGCGCGAAGAACTGCGTAGTGCAGGTCGGTCGGCGTGCGTCAGCCCTGGCGCTGCTTGTGGCGCAGGTTGTCGCAGATGACCATGACCCGACCGTGACGGCGGATCACCTTGCACTTGTCGCAGATCTTCTTGACGCTCGGCTTGACCTTCATGTTGGTGAGGTTCTCCGGGTCAGTGCCACCACCCGCACCGGGACGTCCGCCCAGGCAGGAGTGAGGACAAGATCTACTTGTATCGGTAGACGATCCGGCCACGCGTCAGGTCGTACGGAGACAGCTCCACAACGACCCGGTCATCCGGGAGGATGCGGATGTAGTGCATACGCATCTTGCCGCTGATGTGCGCGAGGACCTTGTGACCGTTCTGCAGTTCCACCTTGAACATCGCGTTCGGGAGGGACTCGATCACGGTGCCCTCGATTTCGATGGCACCTTGCTTCTTGGCCACGCTTCGCCTTTCGAATCGGCTACCTTGATCAGCTCCCTGCCTCACATGCGGACATGCGGGTGCAAAGGAGCCGACGAGTCAGTCTACGTCAGGGCACCCAGAAAGACGAATCCGGAAAGTTTGCCCCACAGACTAGATCATTAACCGAGCGGGTCCGGCGCCGTCGTCACGCCGTACTCCGCCAGCTTCGCCTTGCCGCAGTCCGGGCTGGTCAGGACGATGGGACCGGCCTCCGTCAGGGCGATGGAGTGCTCCCAGTGCGAGGACCAGGTGCCGTCCGTCGTGATGACCGTCCAGTCGTCCGCCAGGACCTCCGTCTGGGGGGTGCCCAGGGAGACCATCGGCTCGATCGCCAGGCAGACGCCCGGGACCAGCTTGATGCCCTTGCCCCGCTTGCGCGAGACGTAGTTCAGCAGGTGCGGGTCCATGTGCATCTCGGACCCGATGCCGTGGCCGCCGTAGTCCTCGATGATCCCGTACTTGCCGGTCGCGGGACGCGGCTGGCGGCGGATGTAGCCCTCGATCGCCTTCGAGATGTCCACGAGGCGGTTGCCGAGCTTCATCGCGGCGATGCCGGCCCACATGGACTCCTCGGTCACCCGGGAGAGCTCGACGAGCTCCGGAGCGTGACCGGTGCCCACGAAGGCCGTGTACGCGGCGTCGCCGTGCCAGCCGTCGACGATCGCGCCGGCGTCGATCGAGATGATGTCGCCGTCCTTGAGGACCGTCTTGTCGTCCGGGATGCCGTGGACGACGACCTCGTTCACCGAGGTGCAGATCGTCGCGGGGAAGCCGCCGTAGCCGAGGAAGTTCGACTTGGCGCCGGCATCCGCGATGACCTTGCGGGCCACCATGTCCAGATCCCGCGTCGTGGCGCCCGGCACGGCCGCCTCACGGGTCGCCGCGTGGATCGCGGCGACGACCAGCCCTGCCTCGCGCATCTTCGCGATCTGCTCGGGGGTCTTGATCTGGACCATGGGTAGTGCCTTCCACCTTCGGACTTCGGATCTGCGTTGTTCAGGTCGTCTCAACAGTACGGCCGCGGGGTCCTGGGGACACCGCGGCCGTACTGCTCACTGCAGGGGTACTACTTCTTGAGCGCGTCCATCGCGCGCTGCGTGACGTCCGCGACCTCGCCGAGGGCCGGGATGGTCACCAGCAGGCCCTGGGCCTTGTAGTAGTCGATGATCGGCTCGGTCTGCGTGTGGTAGACCTCGAGCCGGTTGCGGACCGTGGCCTCGGAGTCGTCGTCACGCTGGTAGAGCTCGCCACCGCAGGCGTCGCAGACGCCCTCGGTCTTCGGCGCGGCGTACACGACGTGGAAGACGTGCGCAGAGTCGTTGCGGCAGATCCGGCGGCCGGCGATGCGCTTGACCACCTCGTCCTCCTCGACCTCGAGGTCGAGGACGGCGTCGAGCTTCATGCCCGCCGTCTGCAGCATCTCGTCCAGCGCCTCGGCCTGCGAGACGTTGCGCGGGAAGCCGTCCAGCAGGAAGCCGTTCACGGCGTCCGGCTGCTCCATCCGGTCCTTGGCCATGCCGATGGTGATCTCGTCGGGGACGAGGTCACCGGCGTCCATGAACGCCTTCGCACGCTGGCCCAGCTCGGTGTTCTGGCTGATGTTGGCGCGGAAGAGGTCGCCCGTGGAGATGTGCGGGATCGACAGGTTCTTCGCAAGGAACGCAGCCTGCGTTCCCTTGCCCGCACCGGGCGGTCCGACGAGGACGATTCGCATCAGCGGAGGAACCCTTCGTAATTGCGCTGCTGGAGCTGGCTCTCGATCTGCTTCACGGTTTCCAGACCCACACCCACGATGATGAGGATGCTCGTCCCGCCGAACGGGAAGTTCTGGTTCGCTCCGAAGCCGGCCAACGCCATCGTCGGCACAAGAGCGATGAGACCCAGGTACAGCGACCCCGGCCAGGTGATCCGGTTGAGCACGTAGCTCAGGTACTCGGCGGTGGGTCGACCGGCACGGATACCCGGGATGAACCCACCATACTTCTTCATGTTGTCTGCAACTTCCTCGGGGTTGAACGAAATCGCCACGTAGAAGAACGCGAAGAAGACGATCAGGAGGAAGTAGGCGGCGATGTAGTACGGGTGGTCGCCCTTGACGAAGTGCTTCTGGATCCAGGTGGCCCAGCCGGCGGTGGAACCGCTGAACTGCACGATCAGCGCCGGGATGTACAGCAGCGACGAGGCGAAGATGACCGGGATGACACCGGCCTGGTTCACCTTGAGCGGGATGTACGTCGAGGTGCCCCCGTACGCGCGGCGGCCGATCATGCGCTTCGCGTACTGGACCGGAATCCGTCGCTGCGCCTGCTCGACGAAGACCACCAGGGCGACCATGGCCAGACCGACGAGGATGACCACGCCGAACTCGACCCAGCCGTCGGCGATCTTGCCCTGGAGCTTGATCTGCCACAGGGCGCCGATGAAGCCGGCGGCGATGGAGATGAACATCAGGATCGACATGCCGTTGCCAATGCCGCGGTCGGTCACGAGCTCACCGAGCCACATGACGACGCAGGTACCCGCGGTCATGGTGACGACCATGACGATCGTGGTGAAGATCGACCGGTTCGGGACGATCTGGCTGGCGACCTGGCAGCCCTGGAACAGGGCGCCAGTGCGGGCAGTGGCGACGAGGCCGGTGCCCTGCAGGATCGCGAGTGCGACCGTCAGATAGCGCGTGTACTGGGTGATCTTCGCGGTGCCGGACTGACCCTCTTTTTTGAGGTTCTCCAGCTTCGGGATGACCACGGTCAGCAGCTGCAGGATGATGCTCGCCGTGATGTACGGCATGATGCCGAGCGCGAAGATCGTGATCTGCAGCAGCGCACCGCCGCTGAACATGTTGACGAGACCGAAGAGGCTGTTGCTGCTTCCGGCCTGGTCGACACAGATCTGAACGTTCTTGTAGCTCACGCCGGGTACCGGGATGTGGGACCCGAGCCGGAACAGCACGATGATGCCGAGCGTGAAGAGCAGCTTCTTGCGCAGGTCGGGCGTCTTGAACGCCCGGGCGAACGCGGTGAGCACGGTGCCTCCTGCGACCCCCGCGCTACTGCGTCAGAGGTGACGGTCTGAGGGATCGGTGAATACGTACATGCAAAGGTGCAGGCCACCTTACCGGCGACTGCGCCCCCCGTGGAACGACCAACCGGGGATGCCCCATATGTGAGGCATCCCCGGTCGGGTTTCTAGCTATTTGTCACAAGAGTTCGTCTTAGACGAGCTCGGTGACGGTGCCGCCGGCAGCGGCAATCTTCTCCTTGGCGGAGGCGGAGACGGCGTCAACCGAAACCGTCAGCGCCACGGAGATCTCGCCCTGGCCCAGGACCTTGACGAGGCTGTTCTTGCGAACCGCGCCCTTGGCGACCAGGTCGGCCACCGTGACCTCTCCACCCTCGGGGTAGAGAGCGCCGAGCTTGTCCAGGTTGACCACCTGGAACTCGGTGCGGAACGGGTTCTTGAAGCCCTTGAGCTTCGGCAGGCGCATGTGGAGGGGCATCTGCCCACCCTCGAAGCGCTGCGGGATCTGGTAACGGGCCTTCTGGCCCTTCGTACCACGACCGGCCGTCTTACCCTTCGACGCCTCACCACGACCGACACGGGTCTTCGCGGTCTTGGCGCCGGGGGCGGGACGGAGGTTGTGGGCCTTCAGCGGGCTGTTCTCAGCCATGATTAGTCAACCTCCTCAACCGTCACGAGGTGGCGGACGGTGTGAACCATTCCGCGGAACTCGGGGCGGTCCTCCTTGACGACGACGTCGTTCAGGCGCTTGAGCCCGAGCGAACGCAGCGTGTCGCGGTGGTTCTGCTTGCTGCCGATGTACGACTTCGTCTGCGTGATCTTGAGGCGAGCCATTACGCACCCGCCCCAGCACGCGCACGGAGCAGAGCCGCGGGAGCGACGTCCTCGAGGGGCAGACCACGGCGAGCCGCGATCTCCTCGGGACGCTGCAGGCCCTTGAGGGCCTCCACGGTCGCGTGCACGATGTTGATCGCGTTGTCGGAGCCGAGCGACTTCGACAGGATGTCGTGAACGCCGGCGCACTCCAGAACGGCGCGCACCGGGCCACCGGCGATAACACCGGTACCGGGGGAAGCAGGCTTCAGCAGGACAACGCCGGCCGCCTTCTCGCCCTGGATCGGGTGCGGGATGGTGCCCTGGATGCGCGGAACCTTGAAGAAGTTCTTCTTGGCTTCCTCGACACCCTTGGCGATGGCCGCGGGAACTTCCTTGGCCTTGCCGTAACCGACACCTACAGTGCCGTCACCGTCGCCCACCACGACCAGCGCGGTGAAGCTGAAGCGGCGACCACCCTTGACAACCTTGGCGACGCGGTTGATCGCGACAACGCGCTCAACGTAAGCGGTCTTCTCGGCGGCAGGGCCACCGTCGCGACCCTTCCGGTCCCGCCGCTCGCCGCCACCGGCACCGCTTCCGCGGCGCTGGGGTCCAGCCATTGGATTACCTCTCTCTGTTACGTCCGTGAGTCCCGGAACCGGGGCTTAGAACTTCAGCCCGGCTTCGCGGGCGGCGTCAGCCAGAGCGGCAATGCGCCCGGCGTATCGGTTGCCACCGCGGTCGAACACGACGGTCTCGACACCCGCAGCCTTGGCACGCTCGGCGACGAGCGCGCCGACAGCCTGGGCCTGCGAGCTCTTGTCGCCTTCGCCACCGCGGATCGAAGCGTCCAGGGTCGACGCGGACGCCAGGGTGTGACCCTGGAGGTCGTCGATGACCTGAGCAACGATGTTGCGGTTGGAACGCGTCACGACGAGGCGCGGACGCTCCGCCGTACCCGAGACGTTCTTGCGGATGCGGATGTGGCGGCGAGCCTTGGCAGCGCGCTTGTACGCGTCGCCCTTGGCGATCTTCACACCGTATGCCATGGCTACTTACCAGCCTTTCCGACCTTGCGGCGGATGACTTCGCCGGCGTACTTGACACCCTTGGCCTTGTACGGGTCGGGCTTCCGCAGCTTGCGGATGTTGGCGGCGACCTCGCCGACCTTCTGCTTGTCGATGCCCTCGACCGTGAACTTGGTGGGCGACTCGACCTTGAAGGAGATGCCCTCGGGCGCCTCGATCAGGATCGGGTGGCTGTAACCAAGCTGGAACTCCAGAGCGGAGCCCTTCGCGGCGACGCGGTAACCGACACCGCTGATCTCGAGAGCCTTGACGTATCCCGTGGTCACGCCGGTGATCATGTTCGCCACCAGCGTGCGGGACAGGCCGTGCAGGGCCTTGTTCTGACGCTCGTCGTTGGGGCGGGTGACGTTCAGAACGCCGTCCTCACCCTTGACGATCTCGATCGGCGCGGCAACGGTGTGCGAGAGGAGACCCTTGGGGCCCTTCACCGCGACCGTGCGGCCATCGATGGTGACGTCCACACCGGCGGGAACCTGGATGGGGAGCTTGCCGATTCGCGACATTGCTTTTCCTCCGTTCCCGACTACCAGACGTAGGCGAGGACTTCCCCACCTACGCCCTTCTTGCCTGCCTGCTGGCCGGTGAGGAGACCGTGGGACGTGGAGATGATCGCCACGCCCAGGCCGCCGAGCACCTTCGGCAGGTTGGTGGACTTCGCGTACACGCGCAGACCGGGCTTCGAGATCCGCTTGATGCCCGCGATGGAGCGCTCACGGTTCGGCCCGAACTTCAGCTCGAGGACGAGGTTCTTGCCGACCTCGGCGTCCTCGACCTTCCAGCCGGTGATGAAACCCTCCTGCTTGAGGATCTCTGCGATGTGCGACTTGATCTTGCTGTGCGGCATCACGACGGTGTCGTGGTACGCCGAGTTAGCGTTACGCAGACGCGTGAGCATGTCTGCGATCGGGTCAGTCATGGTCATGAAGTGGCCTTCGGCCTCTCTCGCCGGGGTTTCCTGTATGCGCCATCCCTCTCCCCACTCATTGGCGGGACGGGTGCGGTGCGGGGACCTACGGCGTAGTAAGTCGTTATGGACGGCGGACGCCCAACCCCACAAGCCTACGGCATGCGGAGCAGGGCACCCACCGACCAGATGCTTACCGAGAGTCTCTGGAACTTCCCAAGTCCTTGCGGACGGAAGGGAATTACCAGGAGCTCTTGGTCACGCCCGGCAGCTCGCCACGGTGAGCCATCTCACGAAGGCAGACGCGGCACAGGCCGAACTTGCGGTACACGGAGTGGGGGCGACCGCAGCGCTGGCAGCGGGTGTACGCACGCACACCGAACTTGGGCTTGCGGGCAGCCTTCGCGATGAGAGCCTTCTTCGCCATCTCGCTTACGCCTCCTTGAAGGGGAAGCCGAGGTGACGAAGGAGGGCACGGCCCTCGTCGTCGTTGGTCGCCGTGGTGACCACGGTGATGTCCATACCCCGGGTACGGTCGATCTTGTCCTGGTCGATCTCGTGGAACATGACCTGCTCCGTGAGACCGAAGGTGTAGTTGCCACGGCCGTCGAACTGCTTCGGCGACAGACCACGGAAGTCACGGATACGCGGCAGCGCGAGCGACAGCGTACGGTCCAGGAACTCCCACATGCGGTCACCACGGAGGGTGACGTGGCAGCCGATCGGCTGACCCTCACGCAGCTTGAACTGCGCGATGGACTTGCGGGCCTTCGTGACGGCCGGCTTCTGACCGGTGATCGTCGTCAGGTCGCGGATGGCGCCGTCGATCAGCTTGGAGTCGCGGGCGGCGTCGCCCACACCCATGTTGACCACGATCTTCACGAGACCGGGGATCTGCATGACGTTCTCGTACGAGAACTCCTCACGCAGCTTGCCCGCGATGTCCTCGCGGTACTTCGTCTTGAGACGCGGAGTGGTAGCCATCAGATGTCCTCACCCGTCCGCTTGGCAACGCGGATCTTGTTGCCCTCGTCGTCGAAGCGGAAACCGACGCGGGTAACGACCTTCTGGCCGTCCTTCTCCACAACCAGCTGAACGTTGCTGACGTGGATCGGGGCCTCGGTGATCACAATGCCACCGGCCTGCGAACCACCAGCGGTCTGACCGGCCTTGGTGTGCTTCTTGACCCGGTTGACACCCTCGACGAGGACGCGGTTCTCAGCGGGCATGGCCTGAATGACCTTGCCCTGCTTGCCCTTGTCCTTACCGGTGATGACCTGGACCAGGTCGCCCTTCTTGATCTTCATGCTTACAGCACCTCCGGCGCGAGCGAGATGATCTTCATGAACTTCTTCTCGCGCAGCTCACGGCCCACGGGGCCGAAGATACGGGTGCCGCGAGGGTCGCCGTCGTTCTTGAGAATGACAGCGGCGTTCTCGTCGAAGCGGATGTACGAGCCGTCCTGGCGGCGGCGCTCCTTGACGGTGCGAACGATGACCGCCTTGACGACGTCACCCTTCTTCACGTTGCCACCGGGGATCGCGTCCTTGACGGTGGCGACGATGACGTCACCGATGCCCGCGTAGCGGCGACCGGAACCACCGAGAACACGGATGCAAAGGATCTCCTTGGCACCAGTGTTGTCGGCGACACGCAGTCGCGACTCCTGCTGGATCACGTCTATCTCCTGATTTGTCTGCCGGTTCCCGGCGGGGGTCCGCTAAAGAAACAGCGGAACCCCACCGAGCCTGGCGGAACTGACCTGAGGGAAACCCCTCAGGTGATTACTTGGCCTTCTCGAGGATCTCGACGATGCGCCAGCGCTTGCTCGCCGACAGCGGACGCGTCTCCATGATGAGGACGCGGTCGCCGACGCCGGCAGCGTTCTGCTCGTCGTGAGCCTTGAGCTTGTTCGTACGGCGGATGACCTTGCCGTACAGCGCGTGCTTCACGCGGTCCTCGACGGCGACGACGACGGTCTTGTCCATCTTGTCGCTGACGACGAGACCCTCACGGGTCTTGCGGAAACCGCGCTCGTTCGTCTCAGTCACGTTCTTCTCGCTCATCAGGCGCTCTCCACCGTCTCGATACCGAGCTCACGCTCGTGCATCAGGGTGTAGATGCGAGCGATGTCCTTACGGACGGACTTGAGCCGGCCGTTGTTCTCCAGCTGACCCGTGGCCGCCTGGAAGCGGAGCTTGAACAGCTCCTCCTTGGCCTCGCGCAGCTTGCCAACGAGCTCCTCGTTGCCGAGCTCACGCAGCTCGGACGCCTTGGTTCCCGTCGCCATCACGACTCACCTGCCTCGCGCCGAACAATCCGGCACTTCATCGGAAGCTTGTGAGCAGCGCGGGTGAGCGCCTCACGAGCAATCTTCTCGTTCGGGTAGGACAGCTCGAACATGACCCGGCCCGGGTGCACGTTCGCGATCCACCACTCGGGAGAACCCTTACCGGAACCCATGCGGGTCTCGGCCGGCTTCTTCGTCAGCGGACGGTCCGGGTAGATGTTGATCCAGACCTTGCCGCCACGCTTGATGTGGCGGGTCATCGCGATACGAGCCGCCTCGATCTGGCGGTTCGTCACGTAGGCGGGGGTGAGCGCCTGGATGCCGTACTCGCCGAACGAGACCTCAGTACCGCCCTTGGCCATACCGCGGCGCTTCGGGTGGTGCTGCTTGCGGTGCTTGACCCTACGAGGGATCAGCATGTCGGTCAGGCCTCCGTTCCGGTGCTCTCGGCCGGAGCGGCGGCGGGAGCGTCGGCCTTGGGGGCCTCGGCACCAGCAGCCTGCTGCGGCTTGCGGCCACCACGGCCGCCGCGCTCGCCACCACGGCCACCACGGCCGGCGGGACGGTCGCCAGCGCCTGCACCACGGGCCGGGCGGTTACCCGCACGGGCCGCAGCGTTCTCGGCGCGAACCTCGGCGATGTTCTTGACGTCGCCCTTGTAGATCCAGACCTTCACACCGATACGGCCGAAGGTGGTCTTGGCCTCGAAGAAGCCGTAGTCCACGTTCGCGCGCAGCGTGTGCAGCGGCACACGACCCTCGCGGTAGAACTCGGAGCGGGACATCTCGGCGCCGCCGAGACGGCCGCCACACTGGATCTTGATGCCCTTGGCGCCGGCCTTCATCGTGCCCTGCATGCTCTTGCGCATGGCACGACGGAAGGAGACGCGGGAGGAGAGCTGCTCGGCAACGGCCTGGGCAACCAGCTGAGCGTCGAGCTCGGGGTTCTTGACCTCGAGGATGTTCAGCTGGACCTGCTTGCCCGTGAGCTTCTCGAGGTCACCGCGGATGCGGTCGGCCTCGGCGCCACGGCGGCCGATGACGATGCCCGGACGAGCGGTGTGGATGTCCACACGCACGCGGTCACGGGTGCGCTCGATCTCAACCTTCGAGATGCCGGCGCGCTCCATGCCGGACGTCATCATCCGACGGATGGCGACGTCTTCCTTGACGTAGTCCTTGTACAGCTTGTCGGCGTACCAACGCGACTTGAAGTCGGTGGTGATGCCGAGCCGGAACCCGTGCGGGTTTACCTTCTGGCCCATTACCGGGAACCTTCCTTGCTGCTGACGACCACGGTGATGTGGCTGGTCCGCTTGCGGATCCGGTAGGCACGGCCCTGGGCACGCGGACGGAACCGCTTCAGGGTCGGGCCCTCGTCCACGTACGCCTCGCTGATGACCAGCGTGGAGGCGTCCGGGTGGTTGTAGTTGTGTGCGGCGTTGGCAATGGCGCTGTCCAGCACCTTGCCGACCGGCACGCTCGCGGCCTGCGGGGCGAAACGCAGGACCGCCTGAGCCTCCGTGGCATCCATGCCACGGATAAGGTCCACCACGCGGCGGGCCTTCATGGGCGTGACGCGGATGTACCGCGCCTGGGCCCTGGCTTCCATGGTTGTCCCTTCGGTGTAAGTCATAGTCGTTACCACCCCGCCTTTAGCGGCGCTTCGACTTCCGGTCGTCCTTGACGTGGCCGCGGAAGGTGCGAGTCGGCGAGAACTCGCCGAGCTTGTGGCCGACCATCGACTCGGTGACGAACACCGGGACGTGGGTCTTGCCGTTGTGCACCGCGATGGTGTGACCCAGCATGGCCGGGATGATCATCGAGCGACGGGACCAGGTCTTGATGACGTTCTTGGTACCAGCTTCGTTCTGAGCGTCCACCTTCTTCACGAGGTGTCCGTCGACGAAGGGTCCCTTCTTGAGACTGCGCGGCATCTAAACCCGCTCCTAGCGCTTCTTGTTCGTCTTGCGGCGGCGGACGATGTACTTGCTCGAAGCCTTCTTCGGCGAGCGAGTACGACCCTCCTTCTGACCCCACGGGGAGACCGGGTGACGACCACCGCTGGTCTTGCCCTCACCACCACCGTGCGGGTGGTCAACCGGGTTCATCGCGACACCGCGGACGGAGGGGCGGACGCCCTTCCAGCGCATGCGGCCGGCCTTGCCCCAGTTGATGTTCGACTGCTCGGCGTTGCCGACCTCGCCGACCGTCGCGCGGCAGCGCGCGTCGACCAGGCGGATCTCACCGGACGGCATACGAAGGTGGGCCATCGTGCCCTCCTTCGCCAGCAGCTGCACGGAGGCACCCGCGGAACGGGCGAACTTGGCGCCACCACCGGGACGGAGCTCGATCGCGTGGATCGTGGTACCGACCGGGATGTTGCGGAGGGCCAGGTTGTTGCCCGGCTTGATGTCGGCCGTGGGGCCGTTCTCAATCCGGTCGCCCTGGCTCAGACCGCGAGGAGCGATGATGTAGCGCTTCTCGCCGTCCGCGTAGTGCAGGAGCGCGATGCGCGCAGTGCGGTTGGGGTCGTACTCGATGTGCGCGACCTTGGCCGGCACGCCGTCCTTGTCGTGACGACGGAAGTCGATCACGCGGTAGGCGCGCTTGTGTCCACCACCCTGGTGGCGAACGGTGATCCGACCGGTGTTGTTACGGCCGCCCTTGCTGTGCAGCGGGCGAACCAGCGACTTCTCCGGCGTGGACCGCGTGATCTCGACAAAGTCGGCGACGCTGGAGCCACGACGGCCCGGGGTCGTCGGCTTGTACTTGCGGATACCCATTTCTCAGTCCTCGTCCGATTCCGGACGACTAGACCTCCGTTAGGAGGCCTGGCCGCCGAAGATGTCGATACGGTCGCCCTCAGCGAGGGTCACGATGGCGCGCTTGGTGTCAGCGCGCTTGCCGAAACCGGTCTTGGTGCGCTTGCGCTTACCCTGACGGTTGATCGTGTTGACCCCGGTGACCTTGACCGAGAAGACCGCCTCGACGGCCTGCTTGATCTGGGTCTTGTTGGCGCCGGGCGCGACGATGAACGTGTACTTGTTCTCGTCCAGCAGCGCGTAGCTCTTCTCCGAGACAACCGGCTTGATCAGCAGGTCGCGCGGGTCAGTGAAGGTCTTGCTGGTAACGGTCGCCTCAGACATCAGGCGTCGCTCCCTTCGGTCTCATCGGCCTTGGGGCCAGACACGAAGGACTCGAGCGCGGCCTGGGTGAAGACCACGTCGTCAGAGACGATCACGTCGTACGTGTTCAGCTGGCCCGGCTCCAGGATGTGAACCTGGGGCAGGTTGCGGGCGGACAGCCACGCGGCCTCGTCGGCACGCTCGACGACCAGGAGCAGGTTCTTGCGCTCCGAGATCTTGCCGAACAGCGTCTTGGCGGCCTTCGTGGAGACGGCACCCTCGACCACGCCGGTGACGACGTGGATGCGGGAGTGACGCGCACGGTCCGAGAGGGCACCGCGGAGGGCGGCGACCTTCATCTTCTTGGGGGTCCGCTGCGAGTAGTCACGCGGCTGCGGGCCGTGGACGACGCCACCGCCGGCGAACTGCGGAGCGCGGGTCGAACCCTGACGGGCGCGGCCGGTGCCCTTCTGGCGGTACGGCTTGCGGCCACCACCACGGACTTCGCCACGGGTCTTCGTCTTGTGCGTGCCCTGACGGGCAGCAGCCAGCTGTGCGACGACGACCTGGTGGATCAGCGGAACGCTGGTCTTCGCGTCGAAGATCTCCGCGGGGAGCTCGACGGTACCGGCCTTGTCGCCTGCCGGCGAAAGGATGTCAATGGTGCTCATTAACCTCAAGCCCCCTTGGCCGCGGTACGGACCAGGACGAGGCCGCCGTTCGGACCGGGGACTGCGCCCTTGATGAGGAGCAGACCCTTCTCCGCGTCTACCGCGTGGATGGTCAGGTTCTGGGTGGTGACGCGCTCGTTGCCCATACGACCAGCCATGCGCATGCCCTTGAAGACACGCCCAGGGGTGGCGCAGCCACCGATCGAACCGGGGGAGCGGTGCTTGCGCTGCACACCGTGACCGGCGCCGAGGCCCCGGAAGTTGTGCCGCTTCATGACACCGGCGAAGCCCTTGCCCTTGCTGTTGCCCGTGACGTCAACCTTGACGCCGGACTCGAACACCTGGGCGGTGATCTCCTGGCCGAGCGTGTACTCGCTGGCGTCGGAGGTGCGGAGCTCCACCAGGTGGCGGCGCGGGGTCACGTCGGCCTTGGCGAAGTGGCCCTTGAGGGGCTTGTTCACCTTGCGCGGGTCGATCTCGCCGAAGGCGATCTGGACCGACTCGTAGCCGTCGATGTCGTTCGTACGGACCTGGGTAACGACGCAGGGCCCGGCCTTGACGACGGTCACCGGGACGACACGGTTGTTCTCGTCCCAGACCTGGGTCATGCCGAGCTTCTCGCCCAGGACGCCCTTGATCTGCTTTGCCATCTTCTCGACGCCTCTCAGAGCTTGATCTCGATGTCAACGCCGGCCGGAAGGTCCAGGCGCATCAGCGAGTCAACGGTCTTGGGCGTCGGGTCGAGGATGTCGATCAGGCGCTTGTGCGTGCGCATCTCGAAGTGCTCGCGCGAGTCCTTGTACTTGTGCGGCGACTTGATGACGCAGTACACGTTCTTCTCAGTGGGCAGCGGCACCGGGCCTGCGACCGACGCACCAGTGCGGGTCACCGTCTCGACGATCTTCTTCGCCGAGGAGTCGATGACCTCGTGGTCGTAGGCCTTGAGCCGGATGCGGATCTTCTGTCCCGCCATGGCTACTCCGTAGTCCTGTCTGTTGTGGAAACGCTCTGGCTCTCGGTCGGCTGTGGATCTCTCCACCGCTTCTCTCCGACCCACGCGGTCGGGCGTGTCGCACTCCCTCCACAGAAAATTCCCATACGGAAATTCCCTCGTCCAAGGGGGTGCGGTCCCAAGACCGCGGTTCGGGGGAGAAACACCCACCGAGCGCCTGGCAGGCACCGTGCTGACGCTTCCCAGAAGATTCCCGTACGTCCGCCCCATTGCTGCCCCTAAAGGCAGATAAAGGCGACGAGTACTGTGGGACTCGCTTCCGGTCCTCCCGGCGGGAGGCGCGCAGCATCGGCACTCAGCCGAGCAACTTGAGTAGTCTGCCATACAAGACACGTACTGCGCCAATCGGGCCGAAGAGAATACCCCTCCACGGTGATCGGTCAAACCGCGCCGCGCAGTGGGGTTGCCCGGGCGCCCCTTGGGGTCCGCCCCGGCACCCCCACAGGCCCCGGAAACCTTTCCGAGGCCCCTGCCACGGCCCGGTCGCAGCCTCGCTTCAGGACCGCGAGAGCGTGCCGCAGTCCTCCGGCCCGCCGGCCTCCAGGCTCTTGCTGCGGTCGTACGGGTCCACGGGCGTCCCGGAGGGCGTGGGCCCGGTCGGCGCGTCCTCGTCGAAGACGGGGTGCAGGAATCCGTCGTACACGCCGCAGGCGCTGTTGGCGAGGTCGACGTTGAACTTGTCCAGCCAGAGCTTGCCGGCGGTGGCCTCCCACTTGCGCGGGTCGGCGATGGAGAAGGTGATCTCGCGCCGCACGATGGTGCGCTCCACCTGCTCGGCGCCCGGCTTCGCCTTCACGAACGGGTAGACGAAGGTGTAGTCGGCCAGCACATGGGCCTGGCCGGCCTCCTTGCCGGGCTCCACCCACATCCGGCCGCGGACCTTGACCACGTCGCCCGCGGGCTTCAGCTCGGCCGCCTTGACCCGGCTGAACAGGTGGAGCGGGTCGTTCTCCTTCGTCGGAGCCGTCAGCGAGCCGTCGACGCGGTCCAGCTCCTCCTTCAGCTTCGGGTCGAGCAGCGCCAGCGCCGCCGCGGGCCGCTCCCCGCGCAGGGTCGCCGGGTCCAGGTTGGCCGCGACCAGGAACTGCTTGGCCTTCTCCAGCGCGTCTGCGACCTGCTCCTTGCTCATCCCGCCGGCGGCCTCGGCCACCGGGACCTCGATCCCGGCCGCCCCGTCGGCCCACTGCAGGGCCGGGGACCCCTTGAAGGGCTCCTTGAGGGTCGGTAGGTCCGGGTGGAGGGCGGAGGGCGGGGCGCTGGGCCGGGCGGTCTCGGCGGGCAGCGCCTCGCGCGCCTTGTCGTTCTGCGCGGCCTTGCCGGTGACGCGGTCGATGACCAGCTCCGGGCGGATGGCGATCAGCGCGAGGGCGGCGATGAAGACGATCGCCCCCGCGGCCTTCAGCCGCCGCTTGCCCCGCCCCCGCCCCTGCATCTCCTGCCAGGCAGGACCGGTGCGCCAGCCGGGCGGCTCGGCGGACCGGTCCTGCAGCCGCGCGGTGACCATGCGTGCCCGGGCGGACGGCTCCCGGGGGGCCTGGCCCGTGCCCGCCTGGGCGTCCTCCACGAACCGGGCCCACTCCTCGTCGGAGACCGCCGGCCTGTCGTCGTCGCTGTTCGTTGCCATGCCCCACCCCTGAAATGTCCGGGGCCCCCAGGACCAGGTCCTGGGGGCCCCGCCGAAACGTATCTGCTACTTGCTGAAGTAGCCCGTGATGTCCGCGATCAGATCCACGGTGCCCTGGTTGTTGAAGAAGCTGACCTTCCCGTCCACCACGGGGACGACCACCAGGTTGGGGATCGTCTGGCCGGGAGTGAAGTTCAGGTTCGAGGCACTCGAGCGGGTCGTACCGCTCGGGTAGACGGACACGAAGCTCGGCTCCGTCGGGTTCGTCGCCGTCACGTTCAGGACCACGGCGGTCACACCCGTCGCCGGGATGCCGTTGGTACCGGCCACCGGCAGCGTCACCACGCCGCCCGCGGCGACCTTGGCCTGCGGCACGCCCAGACCCGCGCGGGTGTCCATCAGGCGCTTCGGACCGATGTTGGTGTGCGTGGCGCCGTCACCGGCCGACGTGAAGTAGCCCGTGATGTCCGCGATCAGGTCCACGGTGCCCTGGTTGTTGAAGAAGCTGACCTTCCCGTCCACCACCGGGACGACCACCAGGTTGGGGATCGTCTGGCCGGGAGTGAAGTTCAGGTTCGAGGCACTCGAGCGCGTCGTGCCACTGGGGTACACCGACACGAAGCTCGGCTGCGTCGGGTTGGTCGCCGTCACGTTCAGCACGACCGCGGTCACGCCCGTCGCCGGGATGCCGTTGGTACCGGCCACCGGCAGCGTCACGACACCGCCCGCGGCGACCTTGGCCTGCGGCACGCCCAGACCCGCGCGGGTGTCCATCAGGCGCTTCGGACCGATGTTGGTGTGCGTGGCGCCGTCACCGGCCGACGTGAAGTAGCCCGTGATGTCCGCGATCAGGTCCACGGTGCCCTGGTTGTTGAAGAAGCTGACCTTCCCGTCCACCACGGGGACGACCACCAGGTTGGGGATCGTCTGGCCGGGAGTGAAGTTCAGGTTCGAGGCACTCGAGCGCGTCGTACCGCTCGGGTACACCGACACGAAGCTCGGCTCCGTCGGGTTCGTCGCCGTCACGTTCAGGACCACGGCGGTCACACCGGCCGCGGGAATCCCGTTCGTACCGGCCACCGGCAGCGTCACCACGCCGCCCGCGCCGACCTTGGCCTGCGGCACGCCCAGACCCGACCGCGTGTCCATCAGACGCTTCGGCGTGACCGCGGTGAACTTCGCGGGCTTCACCTCGGCCACGACCGTCACGGGGAGGGTGGTGGAGGTCTTGCCGTTGACCGCGGTCGCCTTGACCTGGACCTGGTGCGTGCCCTCGGTCACCGTCGTGATCGCCGTCCGGGCCGTGCCGGAGGCGGTCGCCGCCGAAGCCCCGTCGACCAGGACCTCGAACGAACCGATGCGGTCACTCGCCGTGCTGGTCGACCAGCCGACGGACAGGACGCCGTCGGACTTCGCGTCGACGCCCGGCTGCACCGGCACACCGTTGACGGTGGCCACCTTCAGCTGCGCCGCGGGGCCGGAGGTGCGGAGCGCGCCGAGCTGCCCGTAGAGCTGGTTGCCCGGGCACTCGGTGTTGAAGCCGTCCCGGTGCCCCGAGAGCGACTTGAACGTGTACGGCTTGCCGACCTCGAAGGCGGTGCCGAAGAAGTTGGTCTGCGTGGCACCCGCGGTCAGCGTCGTCGTGCCGTTCATGTCGCCGTCGTACTGGCCGAGCTTGTAGGCCGCGATCCTGGAGATGGCGTCCTGGGCGGCGGCGGAGGCGCCCTCGGCGTTGTAGTCACCGAGGACGGCGATGCCCGCCGACTCGTTGTTCCAGCCGTACGTGTGCGCACCGAGGACGGGCTGGTCGGTACCGCCCTGGCGGCCCTCGAAGACCGTGCCGCACTTGTCGACGAGGAAGTTGTAGCCGAGGTCCCGCCACCCGTTGGTCTTCACGTGGTAGGTGTGGATGCCACGGACGATCGCCGCGGACTGCGAGCAGTCGTACGGCTGGGCGTCGGCGGTGTGGTGGACGAAGACCGCCTTGACCTTCCCGCCGGGCAGGTAGATCGGGCCCTCGTTGTTCATCGTCTCGTCGGCGCCCCACGCCACGCGGGAGACCACGTTCGGCGCCGGTGCCGTGGAGACGGGACCGGGGACCGACGGCGGAGTGGTGGGCGGGTCAGCCGTCACGGCCGCCGGCGCGGCGAACGCGGCCGGGCCGGCGTTCAGGGAGCCGCTCTTCTGGGCGCCGTTCTTCTTCTGCCCGCCGCTCTTCTTCGCCGGGCTGTTGGCGCCGCCCGGGTCCACCAGGTTCAGCTCCAGGCCCGCGGGCAGCGCACCGCCGCCGCTGATCCGTACCTCAGCGCCGTCGGAGGCGCCGACCCAGACGGGCTCCGTCGAGCCGTGCGCGCCGGGGCGTACGCCGTCCATCCCGGCCTTCACCGGGTCGAGGGCGATCCAGTGCGACCACTTGCCGGTCTTCGCGTCACGGGCGCGGGCCTCGATGGTGCCCTTCACCTCGGCCTTGGGGTCCGTCCAGGACACGCCCAGCAGGCCGAAGGGCTCGGTGCCCTGCTGCGAGAGCACGGCTTCACCGCTGCCCTTGGGCTTGAGCGGGAGCTTGTGCACCTCGCCCTCGACCGGTCCGGTCTCCTTGGCGCCGGCGCTGTACGCCTTCGCCTCGCCGTTGCCGTCCGAGCCCAGTTCGGCTCCGCCGGCCCATCCCTGGATGCCCAGGACGGCGGCGGCACCGATCGCGGCCGCCAGCGCGGTTCCCCGCACGCGTGTCAATCTCAAGTTGGTTCCCCACCCCTGTGGCGATTGCGCCATACGACACCACTGACGGGGCGGATGCTACTGGGCGCCTGTGACAGCCGGTCCAGGCGGGGTCTCCCGGGGAACACCCCGGGAGACCGGACCGCGCGGCCGCGCTACTTCTTCGGTGCCTTCTTCCCGGCCTCGGCGGCTTCCTTCCGGGCCTGCTTCTCGGCCTCGGCGTCCCGTTCGTTGTCCGCCCTCGACCGGACGCGCTTGGGCGCCTCCATCCCGCAGATGCTGGGCCAGTCGTCGGCCACGATGCCGGCGCACCAGATGAAGTCCTGGATGGGGCCGGGCTTCCAGTCGTTCTTCTCGATGTCCCAGCAGTTCTCGCGGGGAGAGAACTGCGGGCAGCTGCCGTCCCGCTTCTTGATGACGTGCGCGCGGTACGCGTCGATGCCCGTCGAGTCGACGTCGGACGAGGGCATGTAGCGGTTGACCGACCAGGACGCGCCCATCGTCGCGAACAGGGCGACCACGCACACCATGCCGGCGGCGAGCTGGCGGACCACCCGCGGCGGGATGACCCGTGCCCGCCCGGCCCCGGAAGCGGAACCGGAACCACTCGGGCGCAGCGTGCGCTCGATCCACCCGGAGCCCCGGTTGACCACGGCCATCATGCCGAGCACGGCCAGGATCATCAGGCAGTACATGATGATCCACGTGGTGCGCGGGTAGAGCTGGATGGCCTTGTCGTGGGCCATGTGCCCGGCGAACCAGAAGCGGGCGAGCCAGGCGCCCGCCAGGACCGCCGCCGCGGTGCGGACCATGACGTTGCGCAGGCCGAGGCCGAGGCCGAGGCCCACCCCGAACAGCAGCAGCAGGGCGAACCCGCTCTGGCCGGCCATCTCGCCGGCCACGGGCCAGGTCTGGTACGTCAGGGTCGCGGACCGGTCCGAAACCCAGCCGAGGACGTACGTGGGATCTGCATAGACGGCGAGGAAGGCGTAGCGGTCGGGGTTCTCCGCGCCCAGCCGGACCATCTGGTAGAGCAGCGGGGCGCCGACGACGCCTGCCGACAGCAGCGTGACCGCGAGGTACAGGCCCGCCTTCTTGGCCGCCCCGGCGCCCTGGCGCCACGGGAAGAAGAACACCGCGGCGACGACCGCGCCGGGCGCGGCCCAGATGTACCAGCCGGAGTACCAGAGGAACAGCGCGCCGAAGATCAGGCCGAGGGTGGTGCCGCGCAGCAGCAGGTGCCGCGTGGTGAGCCGTCCGGCCCGGCCCATCTCGCGCAGCCAGTAGCCGAGCAGCGGCAGCAGAACGATCATGACGATGTGGCTGTACGGGCGGATCGGGTCGAGGAAGAGCACCGCGGCGGGAACCGCGATCAGCAGCGCCCAGAAGGGCTTCAGCAGTATCCGCCAGGCCAGGTAGGCCATCGGCCCGGCCACGGCGGTGAAGAAGATCTGCAGGTCGTGCAGGGCGAAGCCGGTCTCGCCGCGGCCGTTGTAGCGGATCTTCGCCCAGAGGGCCATGAGGGCCGGGAAGGCGGGCGGGTAGATGCCCGACATCCCCTCGTGGTGCAGGAACGAGTTGGCCATGTCGATGAGGACGCCCGGGTCGCCCTCCTGGCCGCCGAGCGGGTGGGGCGTGCCGCGCAGGGCGACGACGACACCGCCGGCGATCACGCCGGAGGCCAGGCCCGCGAGGGCGGCGCAGACCAGGCGCTTGACCAGCTGGTGGCGCCGGGCCGCGCCCCGGTGGGCGGTGTACAGGAGCAGCGCGAGCAGCGGCAGGCCGATGACCGCGGCGTACAGCTGGAGCGTGGCGAGCCCGCTGACCTGGCCGAGGCGGACGATCGGGTTCACGCTGATGTGCCGGCTCAGCAGCATGTAGCCGAGGGCCGCCGTGAGGCTGACGACGGCCTCGGCGAGGGCGACCACCCGGCGCCGAGAGGTCCACGGGCGGCGAGCCGTCGAGCTGGACGGGACCGGCCCGGGGTCCGCGGTCCCGGTCCGGCCGTGCGCCGGGCCGGATGTTCCGACGACCTCGGGGGCCAGGTGTGTCATCTCAGTCCAATTTCGTCGCGGATGTCAGTCGGCGCGCTGACCGGCGGTGAAGGCGTGCTTCGCGAGCGTACGGACGCCCTCGCGGTGTCCGCGGAGCAGGGCGCCGGGGAGCATGGTGATGGCGTGGAACCGGGAGGCGCTGTGGAAGCGGGCCGCGCGTGCGGCCTTGGGCCAGCCGCGGGCGTCCATCCGGGCCGCGACGGCGGAGAAGTACCGCTCGGCCTCGGCGAAGCGGGTGCCGGAGAACGCCTGCACGGACGACTCGCTGACCGCGTGGCGGCGGTACTGGAAGACCGTGGTGGTCTCGTCGATCAGCATCTGCTCGCCGAGCTCGAGGAGGTCGACCACCAGGGCCAGGTCCTGGATCACCGAGTACTCGTCGCGGAAGTTGACCCCGCGCAGGGCCTCGCCGCGCCAGCTGATCGACGGGAAGTACAGCCAGTTCCCGCGCAGCACGCTGGTGGCGAGCTCCTCGCCGCCCATCAGGCGTCGGCCCTTGACCTGCGGGGCGTACAGCCGCCGCTTGGTCTGGTCGGCCAGCCCGGACGTCAGCTGCCCGTCGCCGTCGATCACCTCGACGCCCGGCTGGACCATGCCGATGCCCGGGTTGGCCGCTATGAGTCCGCGGACGGTCTCCAGGTAGTGCGGGTGGAGCAGGTCGTCGCAGCCCATGATGACGACGTAGTCGGCCTCGGAGAGCCGGACGCACTTCTGGAAGTTCTTCGTGATGCCGAGGTTCTGCTCGTTGCGGGTGTAGTGCACCCGCTCGTCGCCGAGAGCCTCGAACCAGCCCGGTACGTCCGGCTCCTTGCCGTCGTCGATGACGACGAGGCGGAAGTCCGGGTCCGTCTGGGCCAGGACGCTGCGGACGGCGTCCTGCATCAGCTGCACGTCCCCGTAGTAGGGGAGCATGAAGTCGAAGGTCACCACGGGACGTCAGGCCTTCACGGTGTCGGAGTCGGCGGGCTCGGGCTCCGGCTCGGCGCCGGCCTCGGTCACGACGGCGGTGACGTTGGCGGCGGGCGAGCCGAGGCGCGCGTCGTTGTGCCGTGCGCCCTCGCTCAGGGCCACCGTCCGGGCCAGGTCGGTGAGCTTCTTCTCCAACGAGCGGAAGCGCAGGAAGGTGTTGAGGGTCAGGAAGCCCATCGCCAGCACCATCACGTACAGCACGAGGTCGGTGCCGCGGCCGACGCCGAGCTGGTGCGCCACCCAGGTGACGTCCGTGGGGCGGAGCACGGCGTACACGTTGACGACGACGAACAGCGAGAACGCGATGCGCTTCCAGGCGCGGTTCTTCGCCTGGCCCCACGTCCGTATGAACATCAGTGCCATCGACACCGAGCCCGCGATGAGCAGCAGCTGGATCCAGAAGTACTTCATCAGCGGCTTCGCTCCCGCATCGTGATGTCAAAGATGATGTTGACGCCGTTGATCAGGGACTGCCCCTTGGCGCGCGAGTA
This sequence comes from Streptomyces sp. R33, assembly GCF_041200175.1. Classification (NCBI taxonomy): domain Bacteria; kingdom Bacillati; phylum Actinomycetota; class Actinomycetes; order Kitasatosporales; family Streptomycetaceae; genus Streptomyces; species Streptomyces sp. R33. The sequence goes on from NZ_CP165727.1 coordinate 3,825,422, forward strand.
CTCGGTGTAGAGGATGTCGACGGGGACCTCGGTGACGCGCAGGCCGGAACCGGCCAGGAAACCGACGATCTCCGACGCGTGCGCCATGCCGTTCATGGTGATGTTCAGCTGCTCGGCGGCCTTGCGGCTGAGCACGCGCAGGCCGTTGTGCGAGTCGGTGAGCTTCAGCTTGCGGGCGGTCGGGCTGACCGACGCGGCCGTGCGCAGCACGACGCGCTTGATCCACGGCACCTGGCCGTTCTGCTCGATGAAGCGCGAGCCGAGGACCACGTCGGCCTCGTCGTCGCGCAGCACCCGGACCATCTTCTCGACGTCGTGCGTCTGGTGCTGCCCGTCCGCGTCGAAGGTCGCGAAGTAGCGGGCGCCGGGCTGGGTGAGGGCGTACTTGAGGCCCGTCTGCAGGGCAGCGCCCTGGCCGAGGTTGACCGGGTGGCGCACCAGGTGGGCGCCGGTCGTCGCGATGTGCTCGGCCGAGTTGTCGGAGCTGCCGTCGTCGACGACGACTATGTTCGGGAAGGTCGCACGCGCTCCCTCGACCACATCGGCGATCACCTGGCCCTCGTTATAGGCCGGTATGACCAGCCAGACATCGTCGTATTGGGACACGGTAGCTCCAGCGGAATGTGGCACGTGCGCGTGCTCGTTGATCGGTGGGACGTCGGAAGCCGGCATGGTCACTCCCCAACCGCTCCGGCGCCCAGTGGGCTTGCAGCGACCTTGTGCCCGGGCCCTGCGGTCACGCCCGGAGCAGCTCCGGGGAACCTCAGCCTCAGCACGGCCAGCATACCGAGCACGGTGGCGAGGGACCCGAGAGCGTAGGCCAGGGTGACGCGCACGGCAACGTCACCCGGAGCGAAAGTGATCCCGATCAGGACGACGGTGCCGATGGCCCAGCAGAGCAGTTGCAGGTTGTGCCGCTTGAATACCATCAGCGCCTGTCCGAGCACCATCGCGAACATGTACGCCACGGTGCCGGCGGACAAAAGGAAGAAGTCGCGGCATCCCAGCGCAGGCTGGGCGTGGAAGAGGACCTCGATCAGCCAGGGGCCGAGGACGGTCGCGGGCACGCCGCCGAGCAGCCCCAACGCCCCGACGACCACGCCGATCCGGCGCAGCATCGCAGAGAACGCCGCCCGGTCGCCGGCCGTGTAGGCGGCGGTGAGCCCGCCCAGCAGCGAGGCCTGGAGCGAGCCGAAGACGAACAGCGGCACCCGGGCCAGGACCAGCGCGTTCAGCAGCGCCGCGATCAGCACGCTGTCGGCGGGGGCGAGCAGCTTGGTGCTCATCACCGCCGCGTTGACGACGACCTGGGACAGCAGGGTCGAGCAGATCAGCAGGCCGAGCCCGCCGGTCAGTTCACGCCAGGCGATCTCCTCGCCGGGCTCCACCGCGCGCAGCAGCGCAGGCAGGGTGATCAGCGTCGCGACGACGGGCGCGACGGCCAGGACCAGGCTGAAGGCGAGCGCGGAGTGCAGCCCGGACACCGCGCAGCCGAAGGCGAGGGCGATGCGCAGCCCGCCGTCGACGGCCAACTGGGTGCCGTACGCGCCGAACCGGCCGAGGCCGGCCAGGACACCGCGGGTCAGGTAGCAGACGGCCATGCCGGTGAAGGCGCCGCCGAGGGCCGCCACCAGGCCGCGGTCACCGTGGAAGAGCAGGTCCGCGATCGGGCCCGCGCCCAGGGCGAGCAGGAGCAGGGTCGTGCCGAGGATCCCCGAGGTCAGCAGCGTGGCCCGGCGCAGCACGGGGGCCGCGCCCTGGCCGAGCACCACGCGGGCGGCGACGATCCGGGTGAGCTCCTGCTCGATCGGGAAGAAGATGCCGAGCCCGAGCGCCATGACGATCGTCCACAGCACCGAGACGTTCGCCACGGCCTCCGTGGACAGGCTGTACCCGGCCACGCCCAGGTGGACGTACGAGGCGGCACCGAGCACGACGGTGCCGCCGGCCACCGCGACGGTGCCCGGCGGCAGCGCCGCGGTGAGCCTGCTCAGCAGGGACTTCATCCCGTACTGCCGTTCGTACTGCCGTTCCTGGCCGCGTCGGCCAGCGCAGTGAACGCGGGGGCGGCGAGCGCCTCGGCGAGCTGCTCGCGCCAGTCGGCGAGCGGGGCCAGGCCCGCGTCGTCCCAGTGGTCGTGCGCGAGCACGCTGAACGCGGGGCGGACGGCCGGGCGGACGAACGCGGCGGAGGTGGTCGGCCGGATCCGCTCCGGGTCGAGCCCGCTCAGCCGGTAGGTCTCGCGGGCGAGCCCCATCCAGGTGGTCCGGCCGCTCGCGGTGCCGTGGTAGATCCCGCCCATGGCATGGCCCTTGAGCGCGGCCAGGCCGAGCTCGACCAGCTGTCGGGCCAGCGCGAGGGACCAGGTGGGCTGGCCGTGCTGGTCGTCGACCACGTCGAGGGTGTCCCGCTGGGCGGCCAGCTTCAGCATGGTGGCGACGAAGTTCGGCCCGTGCTCGCCGTAGAGCCAGGCGGTGCGGACCACGTAGCCGTCCTGCGGCAGCAGTTCGGCCACGGCCTGCTCGCCGACCAGCTTGGAGCGGCCGTACGCGTTCACGGGCCCGGTGGCGGTGTCCTCACGGTACGGCTCCGAGGCGTCGCCGGGCAGCACGTAGTCGGTGGAGACGTGCAGCAGGCGCACATGGGCGGCCGCGCAGGCCTCGGCGAGGACGCGTACGCCGGTGCCGTTGACGGCGGTGGCGGCTTCCTCGGCGGTCTCGGCGCCGTCCACGTCGGTCCAGGCGGCGCAGTTGACGACCACGGTGACGCCCTCGACCGCCGCGCGGACGGCGGCCGGGTCGGTGATGTCGAGGTCGGCGCGGCCCAGGCCCACGGCCTCGATGCCGGCGCGCTTCAGGACGGTCAGGACGTCCTGGCCGAGCATCCCGGCGGCGCCGGTGACGAGCCAGCGGCCGGCGAACGAGTTGGTCCTCACTTCTGCAGGGCCGCCTTCGCCTTCAGCGGCTCCCACCAGGCGCGGTTCTCGCGGTACCACTCGATCGTGGCGGCGATGCCGTCCTCGAAGGTGACCTGCGGGGCGTAGCCCAGCTCCGCGCCGATCTTGCTGATGTCGATGGAGTAGCGGAGGTCGTGGCCCTTGCGGTCCTCGACCTGCTCGACCATGTCCCAGCCGAGGCCGGCCGCCTCGAGCAGCACGCCGGTGAGCTCCTTGTTGGTGAGCTCGGTGCCGCCGCCGATGTTGTAGACCTCGCCGGCGCGGCCCTTGCGCATGGCCAGGTCGATGCCGCGGCAGTGGTCGGAGACGTGCAGCCAGTCGCGGACGTTGCCGCCGTTGCCGTACAGCGGGACCTTCTTGCCGTCCATCAGGTTCGAGACGAACAGCGGGATGACCTTCTCCGGGAACTGGTAGTGCCCGTAGTTGTTGGAGCAGCGCGTGACGACGACGTCCATGCCGTGCGTGCGGGCGTAGGCCAGGGCCAGCAGGTCGGACGAGGCCTTGGAGGCGGAGTACGGGGAGTTCGGGACCAGCGGCCACTCCTCGGTCCAGGAGCCCTCGGTGATCGAGCCGTACACCTCGTCGGTGGAGATGTGGACGAAGCGGCCGACGCCGTGCTTGCGGGCGGCGTCCAGCAGGACCTGCGTGCCCACGACGTTGGTCATCACGAACGGACCCGCGCCGGCGATCGAGCGGTCCACGTGGGACTCGGCGGCGAAGTGCACCACGACGTCGTGCCCGGGCATGACCTGGTCGACGGCCTCGGCGTCGCAGATGTCGCCCTTGACGAAGCGGTAACCGGGGTGGTCGGCGACCGGGGCGAGATTGGCTTCGACACCGGAGTAGGTCAGTTTGTCGAAAACCGTGATCCGAGCCGATGCGTCTGCACCGAGCTGCTGGCGAACGAATTCTGAACCGATGAAGCCGGCGCCGCCGGTCACGAGGATGCGCATAATACGAAGAGTCTAGCCGCTCGTACACCACCGTCCGGGCCCGGACCACGCCGCCCCGCACGCTCTCGCATAGGGTTGCCCCATGCGTGGAATTCTCTTGGCCGGTGGCACCGGATCCCGACTCTGGCCGCTGACCCGGGCAGTCTCGAAGCAGCTGCTCCCGGTCTTCGACAAGCCGATGATCTATTACCCGCTCTCCACCCTGGTCATGGCCGGAATCAGTGAGATTCTCGTCATCACCACGCCGGAGGACCGGGCCCAGTTCGAGCGACTGCTCGGCGACGGCTCCCAGTTCGGCATCCGGCTGGAGTACGCGGTCCAGGAGCGCCCCGAGGGCATCGCCCAGGCCTTCGTGCTCGGCGCCGACTTCATCGGCGACGAGTCCGTCGCCCTGATCCTCGGCGACAACATCTTCCACGGCAGCGGTCTCGGCACCCGCCTGGCGGAGCACACCGACTCCAAGGGCGGCCGGGTCTTCGCGTACCCGGTGGCGGACCCGACGGCGTACGGCGTGGTCGAGTTCGACGAGAACGGCCAGGCCATCTCCATCGAGGAGAAGCCGGTCAAGCCCAAGTCCCGCTACGCGGTGCCCGGTCTGTACTTCTACGACAACCGCGTCGTCGAGATCGCCCGCACCCTGAAGCCCAGCGCGCGCGGCGAACTGGAGATCACCGCGGTCAACGACGCGTACCTCCAGGCCGGTGAGCTGAATGTCACCATCCTCGACCGCGGCACCGCCTGGCTCGACACGGGGACGTTCGTCTCCATGGTCCAGGCCTCGGAGTTCGTCCGCGTGATCGAGGAGCGCCAGGGCTTCAAGATCGGCTGCATCGAGGAAGCGGCCTGGCGGGCCGGCCTCATCGACTCCGCGCAGCTGCGCGAGCTGGCCCAGCCGCTGCTCAAGAGCGGTTACGGCGACTACCTGATCAGCCTGCTCGACGAGGAGTCCTCCCGGTGAAGTTCCGCCAGCTCTCGATAGAGGGTGCCTACGAGATCACCCCGCAGCTGCACGGCGACCCGCGCGGCCTGTTCACCGAGTGGTACCGCTTCGACAAGCTGTCCGAGGTCGTCGGCCACCCGCTGAACCTGGCGCAGGCGAACCTGTCGGTGTCCTCGCGCGGCGTGGTCCGCGGCATCCACTTCGCCGACGTACCGCGCGGCCAGGCCAAGTACGTGACCTGCGTACGGGGTGCCGTGCTCGACGTCATCGTGGACCTGCGGGTCGGCTCCCCGACCTTCGGCCGCTGGGAGGGTGTCCGCCTCGACGACGTGGACCGCCGCGCGGTCTACATCCCGGAGGGCCTGGGCCACGGGTTCTGCGCGCTGAGCGACGACGCCACGCTTTCGTACCTCTGCTCGGAGACGTACAACCCGACCGGCGAGCACTCGGTTCACCCTCTCGATGCGGATCTGGGCATCGACTGGCCGGCGGAGGTCCCGCTGCTGTCCGCCCGTGACGAGGCCGCGCCGACGCTGGCCGAGGCCATCGAGTCGGGCCTGCTGCCCGACTACGCCGTCTGCAAGGAGTTCACCGAGTCCCTGCGCGTGACCGGCTGACCGCTCCCCCGCAGCACACGAGAGAGGGCCGCACCCCGTGATCGGGGGTGCGGCCCTCTCTCGTGTCCCGTACGTCCTGCGCGCCCGTACGACGAAGGGCCCCTCCCCCGCCGCCGAGGCGGAAGGGAAGGGGCCCTTCTGTCAAACATGGTGCCCGCTCGCGCGAGCTACCAGGTCAGAACACGAATTACTTCGTGATCTTGGTGACCTGGCCGGCGCCGACCGTACGACCACCCTCACGGATGGCGAACTTCAGGCCCTCCTCCATGGCGACCGGCTGGATCAGCGCGACCGACATCTCGGTGTTGTCGCCCGGCATGACCATCTCGGTGCCCTGCGGGAGGGTCACGACGCCGGTCACGTCCGTGGTACGGAAGTAGAACTGCGGGCGGTAGTTGTTGAAGAACGGGGTGTGACGGCCACCCTCGTCCTTCGACAGGATGTAGGCCTGGGCCTCGAACTCGGTGTGCGGGGTGACCGAACCCGGCTTGATGATGACCTGGCCGCGCTCGACGTCCTCGCGCTTGATGCCACGGAGGAGCAGACCGACGTTCTCACCGGCCTGGCCCTCGTCGAGCAGCTTGCGGAACATCTCGATACCGGTGACCGTGGTGGTGGTCTTCTCTTCCTTGATACCGATGATGTCGACGGTCTCGTTGACCTTCAGGACACCACGCTCGATACGGCCGGTGACGACCGTACCGCGACCGGTGATCGTGAAGACGTCCTCGACGGGCATGAGGAACGGCTTCTCGGTGTCACGCGGCGGGGTCGGGATGGCCTCGTCGACGGCGGACATGAGGCCGAGGAGCTTCTCGCCCCACTCCTTGTCGCCCTCGAGGGCCTTCAGCGCGGAGACGCGGACGACCGGCAGGTCGTCGCCCGGGAACTCGTACTCGGAGAGCAGCTCACGGACCTCGAGCTCGACGAGCTCCAGGATCTCCTCGTCGTCCACCATGTCGGCCTTGTTCAGGGCGACGACGATGTAGGGGACGCCGACCTGGCGGGCCAGGAGCACGTGCTCCTTGGTCTGCGGCATCGGGCCGTCGGTGGCGGCGACCACGAGGATCGCGCCGTCCATCTGCGCGGCACCGGTGATCATGTTCTTGATGTAGTCCGCGTGACCCGGGCAGTCGACGTGGGCGTAGTGACGCGCCTCGGTCTGGTACTCGACGTGCGCGATGGAGATGGTGATACCGCGCTGGCGCTCCTCAGGAGCCTTGTCGATCTGGTCGAAGGCCGAGGCCTCGTTCAGGTCCGGGTACGCGTCGTGCAGCACCTTGGTAATGGCGGCCGTGAGGGTCGTCTTACCGTGGTCAATGTGACCGATGGTGCCGATGTTGACGTGCGGCTTAGTCCGCTCGAACTTCGCCTTCGCCACGGGGGTCCTCCTGGAGAGTGGTTCTGTACGCCTTACAGATCGGCGCCAGGTGATCTTTGCTGGAAAGCCGGTCGGTCCCCGGGGCAACGGGAGTGGCTCCTGTTGCCCCAGAGGCTGCCGGTGACAAGCCTAAAGCGTGTACTCGGAAGAGTTACTCGCCCTTGGCCTTCGCGATGATCTCCTCGGCGACGTTCCGGGGAACCTCGGCGTAGGAGTCGAACTGCATCGAGTAGCTGGCGCGACCCGAGGTCTTGCTGCGGAGGTCGCCGACGTAGCCGAACATCTCCGAAAGCGGCACGAGGCCCTTCACGACGCGAGCGCCGTGACGCTCCTCCATGGCCTGGATCTGGCCACGGCGGGAGTTGATGTCGCCGATGACGTCACCCATGTAGTCCTCGGGCGTGGTGACCTCTACGGCCATCATCGGCTCGAGGAGCACGGGAGAAGCCTTGCGCGCGGCCTCCTTGAAGGCCTGCGAACCGGCGATCTTGAACGCGAGCTCGGAGGAGTCGACCTCGTGGTAGCCACCATCGAGAAGCGTGACGCGGACGCCCGTCATCTCGTAGCCGGCCAGGATGCCGAACTGCATGGCCTCCTGCGCACCGGCGTCGACCGAAGGGATGTACTCCTTCGGCACGCGGCCACCGGTGACCTTGTTCACGAACTCGTACGCCGGACCATCGGCGTCCGTGATCGGCTCGATCGCGATCTGCACCTTGGCGAACTGACCGGTACCACCGGTCTGCTTCTTGTGGGTGTAGTCGTGACGCTCGACGGCCTTGCGGATCGTCTCGCGGTACGCGACCTGCGGCTTGCCGACGTTGGCCTCGACCTTGAACTCGCGCTTCATACGGTCGACCAGCACCTCGAGGTGCAGCTCGCCCATACCGCCGAGGATGGTCTGGCCCGTCTCCTCGTCCGAGTGAACGTGGAAGGAGGGGTCCTCCTCCGCGAGACGCTGGATGGCGACACCCAGCTTCTCCTGGTCACCCTTGGACTTGGGCTCGATGGCGACCTGGATGACCGGAGCCGGGAAGTCCATGGACTCCAGGATCACGGGGCTCTTGTCGTCGCACAGCGTCTCACCGGTGGTGGTCTGCTTCAGGCCCATGACGGCGACGATGTCGCCGGCGCCCACCGCGTCGATCTCCTCACGCTTGTTCGCGTGCATGCGGTAGATCTTGCCGATGCGCTCCTTCTTGCCCTTGACGGAGTTCAGCACCGAGGTGCCGGCCTCCAGGCGGCCCGAGTAAACCCGGACGAAGGTGAGCTTGCCGAGGTGCGGGTCGCTCATGATCTTGAACGCCAGCGCCGCGAGGGGCTCCTCGTCGGACGGCTTGCGCTTCACGACGACCTCGGCGTCCTTGACGTCGTGGCCCTCGATGGCCTCGATGTCCAGGGGCGACGGCAGGTAGCGGACGACGGCGTCGAGCAGGGGCTGAACACCCTTGTTCTTGAACGCCGTGCCACAGAACACCGCAGTGATCGTGGGCTCGCCCTTGCCCTTGCCGGAGCCGAGGATGATGCGACGGACGGCGGCGTGCAGCTGCTCCACGGACGGCTCGTCGCCGTTCAGGAAGAGCTCCATGATCTCGTCGTCGTTCTCGGCGACGGTCTCGACCAGCTTGCCGCGCCACTCTTCAGCAGCCTCGGTGTGCGTGGCCGGGATGTCGACGATGTCGTACATCTCGCCCTTGGTCGCCTCGGCGGACCAGACGAACGCCTTCATCGTGACGAGGTCGACGACACCCTGGAAGTCGGCCTCGGCACCGATGGGGAGCTGCATGACGATCGGAACCGCACCGAGGCGGTCCTTGATCATGTCGACGCAGCGGTGGAACTCGGCGCCGGTGCGGTCGAGCTTGTTGACGAAGCAGATGCGCGGCACGCCGTAACGGTCGGCCTGACGCCACACCGTCTCCGACTGCGGCTCCACACCGGCGACACCGTCGAACACGGTGACGGCACCGTCGAGGACGCGGAGCGAACGCTCCACCTCGACCGTGAAGTCCACGTGACCCGGGGTGTCGATGATGTTGATGGTGTGGTCGACGTCCTCGAGCGGCCAGTGGCAGGTCGTCGCGGCAGACGTGATCGTGATGCCGCGCTCCTGCTCCTGCTCCATCCAGTCCATCGTGGCAGCGCCGTCGTGGACTTCACCGATCTTGTAAGACACACCGGTGTAGAACAGGATGCGCTCGGTGGTGGTCGTCTTGCCCGCGTCGATGTGAGCCATGATGCCGATGTTGCGCACCTTGGCCAGGTCAAGCGAAGTGGTAGCCATATCGGCTCAGTCTTCTCTCGGTCTCGATGTGGGTTGGGACTACCAGCGGTAGTGCGCGAAGGCCTTGTTGGACTCGGCCATCTTGTGCGTGTCCTCGCGCTTCTTGACGGCCGCACCGAGGCCGTTCGAGGCGTCGAGAAGCTCGTTCATCAGGCGCTCGGTCATGGTCTTCTCGCGGCGGGCGCGGGAGTAACCCACGAGCCAGCGGAGAGCCAGGGTCGACTGACGACCCGGCTTGACCTCGACGGGAACCTGGTAGGTCGCGCCACCGACACGGCGGGACTTGACCTCGAGGGACGGCTTGACGTTCTCCAGCGCGCGCTTCAGCGTGATGACCGGGTCGTTGCCGGTCTTCTCGCGGAGGCCTTCCATGGCGCCGTAGACGATGCGCTCGGCGGTGGAGCGCTTGCCGTTCAGGAGGATCTTGTTGATGAGCGAGGTCACCAGAGGAGATGCGTAGACCGGGTCGATGATGACCGGGCGCTTCGGGGCGGGGCCCTTACGAGGCATTCTTACTTCTCCTTCTTGGCGCCGTAGCGGCTGCGGGCCTGCTTGCGGTTCTTGACAGCCTGGGTGTCAAGCGCACCGCGGATGATCTTGTAACGAACACCCGGCAGGTCCTTCACACGGCCACCACGCACGAGCACGATCGAGTGCTCCTGCAGGTTGTGTCCCTCACCCGGAATGTAAGCGGTGACCTCGATGCCGGAGGTCAGACGCACACGCGCGACCTTACGGAGCGCCGAGTTCGGCTTCTTCGGGGTGGTCGTGAACACACGCGTGCAGACGCCACGGCGCTGGGGCGAAGCCTCAAGCGCGGGCGTCTTCGTCTTCTCGACCTTGTCCTGCCGGCCCTTACGGACCAGCTGCTGGATCGTAGGCACTACTTCTCCGGTTTCTGTGTGCCGTGTAGTGAAGCTAACCTGGAACTTTGCCGACCCACGCGGTCGGGTGTGTCGGATCCGGCGGAGCTCCGCGCAAGCACGGAAACGCATGGATCGCGGTGGCTGTTCCGGCTCTCATGCGGTTGATGGACACGCACAGGAGCCCAGGCACACCCCAGGCACAAGGTCTGAGCGTACCTACCGCATCCCATCCGGTCAAAACAAAGGCCCGCGCGCGACGAGCGGGACATCGCCGCCGGTCATGTGCCACTTGGGCGAGGCCCTCGTGTGGCCGCTCCGACTCGCGCATGTGGTAAAGGCGTGCTAAGCGGTGCCGGACGGCGCGGCCTTCCCCCGCGAACTAAACTGCCCCGGCATTCAGCGATGCAGCGAATTCAGCGATTCACCCCAAACGCCACGACCAACCACCAGGGAGCGGGACATTGCGGACGGTCACCACGGAGCCGACGGCCGCCGACAGCCCGGTCCACCCGTCGCCCCGCCGCCGGTCCCCGCGATCCGCCCGTCCGTACGGGCCCCTGCTGGCGTTCCTGGTCACCTCGGCCGCGTTCTGCGCGGCCTGGGTGGCCCGCGGCACGTTCCCGTTCGGCAACACCGGCCGGGCCCTCAACGACCAGGCAAACCAGTACGTGCCCTTCCACCGGGCGCTGTGGGACCTGGTCCACGGGCAGGCCGCCGGTGACGTGCTCTTCACCTGGCGCGGCGGCTTCGGCCAGCAGTTCCTGTCCGACTACTACACGTACCTCGGCAACCCGTTCTCCTGGCTGGCCGTCCTGGTCCCGCGCGCCCACGTCGACCTCGCCGTCTTCGCGGTCACCCCGGTCACGATGGGCGCGGCCGCCGCCGTCATGACCGTCTACCTCGGCAAGCTGCACCCCGGCCCGTGGTGGCAGCGCGGGGTCCTCGGCGCCTGCTACGGCCTGTGCGGCTGGGCCCTCAGCGACGCCTCGTACATCCCCATGTGGCTGTGGGGTCTGGTCGCCCTCCCCCTCCTCGGCATCGCCGTCGAGTGGTGCCTGGAGGAGCGCCGCTGGCCGGGGGTGGCGCTGTTCGTCGCGCTCGCCTGGTTCGGCAACTTCTACACCGCGATGATGGCGACGATGGCCGCCTGCGTCCTGCTGGGCGTCCGCCTGATCACCCGGGACATGACCGGCCGGCAGCGGCTGCTCGCCCTGTGGCGGGCCTCGAGCGCCGCCGCGACGGGCATCCTGCTCACCCTCCCGCTGCTGCTGCCGTCGTTCCTGTCCAGCGGCTCCGCGCAGCCCACCCAGGCCGGGGCCTTCGAGCCGGTGCGGATCGAGGTCTTCCTCGCCGGGATGCTCCCGGCCACGCACCTGTGGGGCGGCCGGCCACGGCTGTACGTGGCCTCGCTGGGCCTGATCCTCGCCGGATCGTTCCTCTTCAACGCCGCCATCGCGAAGAAGACCCGCCTGGTGTGGGCCGCGGCGACGCTGCTCGTCGCCGCCTCCTTCCAGTTCCCGCCGACGCAGTACCTGTGGCACGGGCTGGCGGTGCCGAACGGCAATCCGTACCGCGAGGCCTTCGTCTTCAGCGGCATGGTCGTGATCCTCGCCTGGCTGGCGCTGGCCCACCGCCCGCGCCCGCTCCACCTGGCGCTGACGGCCGCCCTGCTGGTCGCGGCCACCTTCGTCCTGCGCCACACCGACGACTTCGGCGGCTGGACCTGGCACGCGGTGCTGGTCGGCGGAGGCGTCTCGCTCCTGGCCCTGGTCCTCCTCTCCCTGGGCACGAGGCACCGGGTACTGATCCCCGTGGCCGCCGTCCTCATGGTCGGCGTGGTCTTCGCGGAGTCCACGGTGGCGGCCGCCGGCGCGGACGCCCGCCGGGCCCGCGAGCGCTGGGCGAAGCCGGTCGCCACCTCGAACCGCTCGATCGGCGCACACTTCGACGCCGTCCGGCAGGTGGACGGCTGGCCCGCGTACCGGACGGATTCCGGCGCGCCGCAGACCTCGTACAACGACGCCCTCGCCCTGCGGGCCGAGGGCCCGCAGTACTACAGCAGCTACCTGCCGGAGGCCACGTACCGGGCCCTGGAGCCCCTCGGGTACGGCTTCAAGAACGACGGCCGGACCTTCTTCGGCGCCGACAACCCGGTGCTCGACGCGATCTTCGCGATCGGCGCCCGGGTCCGCCCGGGCACGGCGCCGAACAGCTGGACGGCCGACCGCTTCCCGGCCCCTCCCCTGGTGACGGTCCGCAGCGCCGCCCACACCTCCCCCAACCCGGCCGACAGCGTCTACGCCCGCCAGGAGAACGTCCTGGGCGCGACGGTGTACCAGGTCCCCCAGGTCACCCGCGGCGGCAAGGCCACCGAGCAGACCTACACGGCCCGGTGCACCCCGGGCTCCGAGGCGTACTGGTTCTCCCCGGAGCTCTACGGAACCCTCGACTTCGCCGGCGCGTCCCGCCCCCTGGAGGACCGGATGACCGGGGTGATCAAGCTGGGCAAGGTTCCCGCGGACGGCACGGTCGCGGTGGCCGTGAACACCCGCACGAAGGACGCGACGGCGGGCGAGCACCCCCTCGGCTGCCTCGACCGCCCCGCCCTGGACACCGCGATCGGCTCCCTCACCTCCACCGGCGCCACGAAGGTCACGGCGGGCGGCCACACCATCGAGGCCACCCTCCTCGAGGGCGCCACGGGCACGGCGGTCTTCGCGATGACCGACGTCCCGGGCTGGCAGTGCACGGCCCCGGTGAAGAGCTTCCACGGCCTGGTCTCCATGGACATCCCCGCAGGCACGGACAAGGTCTCCTGCACGTTCACCCCGAAGGGCCTCACCCCGGGCCTGGCCGCCGCCACCCTGGCCCTCCTGGCCCTCACGTCGACCACGGTCGCCGCCCTCCGCCGCCGGCGCCGCGCCTGACGGCATCCCGGGGAGCCCGGGAAACCCCCGGGCTCCCCGGACACGACGAAGCCCCCCGCCGCTCCTCTCGGAGCAGCGGGGGGCTTCGTCTTACGAGCTGCTAGCCGTTGTACGGGCCGTAGTCGTAGTCCTCCAGCGGGACGGCCTGGCCGGAGCCGGTGCCGAAGGGCGAGTAGTCGATGTCGTCGTAGCCGACGGCCGAGTACATCGCGGCCTTCGCCTCCTCGGTGGGCTCGACCCGGATGTTGCGGTAGCGGGCGAGGCCCGTACCGGCCGGGATGAGCTTACCGATGATGACGTTCTCCTTGAGGCCGATGAGGCTGTCGGACTTGGCGTTGATCGCCGCATCCGTCAGGACTCGGGTCGTCTCCTGGAAGGAGGCGGCCGACAGCCAGGATTCCGTCGCCAGCGAGGCCTTGGTGATACCCATCAGCTGCGGACGGCCGGAGGCGGGGTGACCGCCCTCGGTGACCACACGACGGTTCTCGGTCTCGAAGCGCGAGCGCTCGACGAGCTCGCCCGGCAGGAGCTCCGCATCGCCGGACTCGATGATCGTCACGCGGCGGAGCATCTGCCGGATGATGATCTCGATGTGCTTGTCGTGGATCGACACGCCCTGCGAGTTGTAGACCTTCTGGACTTCGCCGACCAGGTGGACCTGGACCGCACGCTGGCCGAGGATGCGCAGCACGTCGTGCGGGTTGGTGGCACCCGCGGTGAGCTTCTGGCCCACCTCGACGTGGTCACCCTCGTGCACGATGACCTTGGCGCGCTTCGAGATCGGGAAGGCCGTCTCGTCGCTGCCGTCGTCCGGCGTGATGACGATCTTCTTCGTCTTCTCGGTCTCCTCGATCCGCACGCGGCCGGCGGCCTCGGAGATCGGGGCGACACCCTTCGGGGTACGGGCCTCGAAGAGCTCGACGACACGCGGCAGACCCTGCGTGATGTCGTCACCGGCCACACCACCGGTGTGGAAGGTACGCATCGTCAGCTGGGTACCGGGCTCACCGATGGACTGGGCGGCGATGATGCCGACCGCCTCACCGATGTCGACCAGCTTGCCGGTGGCGAGCGAGCGTCCGTAGCAGAAGGCACAGGTGCCGACCGCGGACTCACAGGTCAGGACCGAGCGGGTCTTGACCTCCTCGACGCCGTTGGCGACCAGGGCGTCGATGAGCACGTCACCGAGGTCGACGTTGGCCGGCGCGATGACCTTGCCGTCGATGACGACGTCCTCGGCCAGCATGCGGGCGTAGATCGAGGTCTCGACGTCGTCGGCCTTGCGCAGCACGCCGTCCTCGCCGCGAACGGCGATCTTCAGCTTCAGGCCGCGCTCGGTGCCGCAGTCCTCCTCGCGGATGATCACGTCCTGCGAGACGTCCACCAGACGACGGGTCAGGTAACCCGAGTCGGCGGTACGCAGGGCGGTGTCCGCCAGACCCTTACGGGCACCGTGCGTGGAGATGAAGTACTCCAGAACGGTGAGGCCCTCACGGAAGGACGCCTTGATCGGACGCGGGATGGTCTCGTTCTTCGCGTTCGACACCAGACCACGCATACCGGCGATCTGTCGCATCTGCATCATGTTTCCTCGGGCACCCGAGTCAACCATCATGAAGATGGGGTTCGTCTTGGGGAAGTTCGCGTTCATCGCCTCGGCAACCTCGTTGGTCGCCTTGGTCCAGATCGCGATGAGCTCCTGCGTGCGCTCGTCCTTGGTGATCAGACCGCGCTCGTACTGCTTCTGGACCTTCTCGTCCATCGCCTCGTAGCCCGCGACGATGGCCTTCTTGGCCTCGGGCACGACGACGTCGGAGATGGCCACGGTGACGCCCGAACGGGTCGCCCAGTGGAAGCCGGCCGCCTTCAGGTTGTCGAGCGTCGCCGCCACGATGACCTTGGGGTAGCGCTCCGCCAGGTCGTTGACGATCTCGGAGAGCTGCTTCTTGCCCACCGAGTAGTCGACGAACGGGTAGTCCTCGGGCAGCAGCTCGTTGAAGAGCGCGCGGCCCAGGGAGGTGCGCAGGCGGAAGCTGTCGCCCGGCTGGAACTCCTGCTCGCCCTCTTCGGCGACCGGCGGCACCCAGCCACGCGGCGGGATGGTGCCCACCGGGAAGCGGATGTCGACGGACGACTGCAGCGCGAGCTCGCCGGCGTCGAACGCCATGATCGCCTCGGCCGTCGAGCCGAACGCGCGGCCCTCGCCCTTGGTGTCACGGAGCTCACCGTCGGTGGTCAGGAAGAACAGACCGAGGACCATGTCCTGGGTCGGCATCGTGACCGGACGGCCGTCGGCCGGCTTCAGGATGTTGTTCGAGGACAGCATCAGGATGCGGGCCTCGGCCTGCGCCTCCGCGGAGAGCGGCAGGTGCACGGCCATCTGGTCACCGTCGAAGTCCGCGTTGAACGCGGTGCAGACGAGCGGGTGGATCTGGATGGCCTTGCCTTCGACCAGCTGGGGCTCGAAGGCCTGGATGCCGAGGCGGTGCAGCGTGGGCGCACGGTTCAGGAGAACCGGGTGCTCGGCGATGACCTCTTCGAGCACGTCGTACACGACCGTGCGGCCGCGCTCGACCATGCGCTTCGCCGACTTGATGTTCTGCGCGTGGTTCAGGTCGACCAGGCGCTTCATCACGAACGGCTTGAAGAGCTCCAGCGCCATGGCCTTGGGCAGACCACACTGGTGCAGCTTCAGCTGCGGACCGACGACGATCACGGAACGCGCGGAGTAGTCCACGCGCTTGCCGAGGAGGTTCTGACGGAATCGACCCTGCTTGCCCTTGAGCATGTCGCTCAGGGACTTCAGCGGACGGTTGCCGGGGCCCGTGACCGGGCGACCACGACGGCCGTTGTCGAACAGGGCGTCGACGGCCTCCTGGAGCATGCGCTTCTCGTTGTTCACGATGATCTCGGGCGCACCGAGGTCGAGAAGGCGCTTCAGACGGTTGTTGCGGTTGATCACGCGGCGGTACAGGTCGTTCAGGTCGGAGGTCGCGAAGCGGCCACCGTCCAGCTGCACCATCGGACGCAGGTCCGGCGGGATCACCGGCACGCAGTCCAGAACCATGCCCTTGGGCTTGTTGCTGGTCTGCAGGAACGCGGAGACGACCTTGAGGCGCTTGAGCGCACGGGTCTTCTTCTGGCCCTTGCCGGTACGGATGATCTCGCGGAGGCGCTCGGCCTCCTCCTCGAGGTCGAAGGACTCCAGGCGCTTCTGCAGCGCGGCGGCGCCCATGCAACCGTCGAAGTACGTGCCGAAGCGGTCACGCAGCTCGCGGTAGAGCAGCTCGTCGCCCTCGAGGTCCTGGACCTTGAGGTTCTTGAAGCGGGCCCACACCTCGTCGAGGCGGTCGATCTCGCGCTGGGCGCGGTCACGGAGCTGCTTCATCTCGCGCTCGGCACCTTCGCGCACCTTGCGGCGTACGTCGGCCTTCGCGCCCTCGGCCTCGAGCTCGGCCAGGTCGGTCTCGAGCTTCTTGGCACGGCCTTCGAGGTCCGCGTCACGGCGGTTCTCGATCTGCTGGCGCTCGACGGAGACGTGCGCCTCCAGCGACGGGAGGTCGCGGGTGCGGCGCTCGTCGTCGACGAACGTGATCATGTACGCGGCGAAGTAGATGACCTTCTCGAGGTCCTTCGGCGCGAGGTCCAGCAGGTAGCCGAGGCGCGACGGGACGCCCTTGAAGTACCAGATGTGGGTGACGGGAGCGGCAAGCTCGATGTGGCCCATCCGCTCACGACGCACCTTGGCGCGCGTGACCTCGACGCCACAGCGCTCACAGATGATGCCCTTGAAGCGGACACGCTTGTACTTGCCGCAGTAGCACTCCCAGTCCCGGGTGGGACCGAAGATCTTCTCGCAGAAGAGTCCGTCCTTCTCGGGCTTGAGGGTGCGGTAGTTGATGGTCTCCGGCTTCTTGACCTCGCCGTGAGACCAGGTTCGGATGTCGTCCGCGGTGGCAAGGCCGATCCGCAGCTCGTCGAAGAAGTTGACGTCGAGCACTGTGCGTCAATCCCTCTTTCGGGGTCGAGTCTCAATCATGGTCTGAACGGTCCCGGGGATGACGGGGGGCTCTTGAGCGAGCCCCCCGTCAGGCCCGTCAGACCTCTTCGACGCTGCTCGGCTCACGCCGGGACAGGTCGATACCGAGCTCCTCCGCCGCGCGGAAGACGTCCTCGTCGGTGTCGCGCATCTCGATGGACATGCCGTCCGAGGACAGCACCTCCACGTTGAGGCAGAGCGACTGCATTTCCTTGATGAGCACCTTGAAGGACTCGGGAATGCCCGGCTCGGGGATGTTCTCGCCCTTGACGATGGCCTCGTAGACCTTCACGCGGCCGGTGACGTCGTCGGACTTGATGGTCAGCAGCTCCTGGAGGGCGTAAGCGGCGCCATAAGCCTCGAGCGCCCACACCTCCATCTCACCGAAGCGCTGGCCACCGAACTGCGCCTTACCACCCAGCGGCTGCTGCGTGATCATCGAGTACGGACCGGTCGACCGAGCGTGGAGCTTGTCGTCGACCAGGTGGTGGAGCTTGAGGATGTACATGTACCCGATCGAGATCGGGTCCGGGAACGGCTCGCCGGAGCGGCCGTCGAACAGGCGCGCCTTGCCGGACGGGAGGACCAGGCGGTCACCGTCGCGGTTCGGGATGGTGTGCTCGAACAGGCCGGCGAGCTCGTCCTCGCGGGCGCCGTCGAACACGGGGGTGGCGACGTTGGTACCGGGCTCGACGCGGTCGGCCCCGATGACCTTCAGACGCTCGGCCCACTCCTCGCCGAGCCCGGAGACGTCCCAGCCGCGGCTGGCGAGCCAGCCGAGGTGGATCTCCAGGACCTGTCCCGGGTTCATTCGGGACGGGACACCCAGCGGGTTCAGGATGATGTCGACCGGCGTGCCGTCCTCGAGGAAGGGCATGTCCTCGATCGGAAGGATCTTGGAGATGACACCCTTGTTGCCGTGGCGGCCGGCGAGCTTGTCACCGTCGGTGATCTTGCGCTTCTGGGCGACGTAGACGCGGACCAGCTGGTTCACGCCCGGGGGAAGCTCGTCGCCCTCCTCGCGGTCGAAGACGCGGACACCGATGACCTTGCCGATCTCACCGTGAGGCACCTTGAGCGAGGTGTCACGCACCTCGCGGGCCTTCTCACCGAAGATCGCGCGGAGCAGGCGCTCCTCCGGGGTCAGCTCGGTCTCACCCTTGGGCGTGACCTTGCCGACCAGGATGTCGCCGGCGACGACGTCCGCACCGATGCGGATGATGCCGCGCTCGTCGAGGTCGGCGAGGACCTCCTCGGAGACGTTCGGGATGTCCCGGGTGATCTCCTCGGGGCCCAGCTTGGTGTCACGGGCGTCGACCTCGTGCTCCTCGATGTGGATCGAGGAGAGGACGTCGTCCTGCACGAGGCGCTGCGACAGGATGATCGCGTCCTCGTAGTTGTGGCCTTCCCACGGCATGAACGCGACGAGCAGGTTCTTGCCGAGGGCCATTTCGCCCTCTTCGGTGGCCGGGCCGTCGGCGAGGACCTGGGCCTCGACGATCCGGTCACCCTCGTTGACGATGACCTTCTGGTTGACCGAGGTGCCCTGGTTCGAGCGGGAGAACTTGGCGACGCGGTACGTGGTGTACGTGCCGTCGTCGTTGGCGACGGTGATGTAGTCGGCCGAGACCTCCTGGACGACACCGTCCTTCTCCGCCTTGATCGAGTCACCGGCGTCGACCGCACAGCGGTACTCCATGCCGGTGCCGACGAGCGGCGCCTCCGCCTTGATGAGCGGAACGGCCTGGCGCATCATGTTCGCGCCCATGAGGGCGCGGTTGGCGTCGTCGTGCTCGAGGAAGGGGATCATCGCGGTCGCGACGGACACCATCTGGCGCGGCGAGACGTCCATGTAGTCGACGTCGCCGCCGGCGATGTAGTCGATCTCGCCACCACGACGGCGGACCAGGACGCGGTTCTCGGTGAAGCGCATCTCATCGTTCAGGGCGGCGTTCGCCTGGGCGATGACGAAGCGGTCTTCCTCGTCGGCCGTGAGGTAGTCGACCTCGTCGGTGACGACGCCGTCGATGACCTTGCGGTACGGGGTCTCGATGAAGCCGAACGGGTTGATCCGGCCGTAGGAGGCCAGCGAGCCGATCAGACCGATGTTCGGGCCTTCGGGCGTCTCGATCGGGCACATGCGGCCGTAGTGCGACGGGTGCACGTCACGGACCTCGAAGCCGGCCCGCTCACGGGACAGACCACCCGGACCGAGGGCGTTGAGACGACGCTTGTGCGTCAGGCCCGACAGCGGGTTGTTCTGGTCCATGAACTGCGACAGCTGGCTGGTGCCGAAGAACTCCTTGATGGAGGCGACGACCGGCCGGATGTTGATCAGGGTCTGCGGCGTGATCGCCTCGACGTCCTGGGTCGTCATGCGCTCGCGGACGACGCGCTCCATACGAGCCAGACCCGTGCGGACCTGGTTCTGGATGAGCTCGCCCACGTTGCGGATACGACGGTTGCCGAAGTGGTCGATGTCGTCGGTCTCGACGACGATCTCCCGGCCCGACTCGCCGACCGTCTCGGTCTCGCCCGCGTGCAGCTTGACCAGGTACTTGATGGTCGCGATGACGTCGTCGGTGGTCAGCACACCGGCGTCGAGCGGCTCGTCGGCGCCGAGCTTCTTGTTCACCTTGTAGCGGCCGACCTTGGCGAGGTCGTAGCGCTTCGGGTTGAAGTAGAGGTTCTCGAGCAGCGTCTGAGCGGCCTCGCGGGTCGGCGGTTCGCCCGGACGCAGCTTGCGGTAGATGTCGAGCAGCGCGTCGTCCTGGCCCTGGGTGTGGTCCTTCTCCAGGGTGGCGCGCATGGACTCGTACTCGCCGAACTCCTCGAGGATCTGCTCGGTGGTCCAGCCGAGAGCCTTGAGGAGGACGGTGACGGACTGCTTGCGCTTGCGGTCGATGCGGACACCGACCATGTCGCGCTTGTCGATCTCCATCTCCAGCCAGGCACCCCGGGACGGGATGATCTTGGCGGAGAAGATGTCCTTGTCGGACGTCTTGTCGATGGAGGAGTCGAAGTAGACACCGGGGGAACGGACGAGCTGCGACACCACGACACGCTCGGTGCCGTTGATGACGAAGGTGCCCTTGTTGGTCATGAGCGGGAAGTCGCCCATGAAGACCGTCTGAGACTTGATCTCACCGGTCTCGTTGTTCGTGAACTCGGCCGTGACGAAGAGCGGCGCCGCGTACGTGAAGTCGCGCTCCTTGCACTCGTCGACGGAGTTCTTCGCCGGCTCGAACCGGTGGTCGCGGAACGTCAGCGACATCGAACCGGAGAAGTCCTCGATCGGCGAGATCTCCTCGAAGATCTCTTCCAGACCGGACTTGGTGGGAACGTCCTGTCCACTCTCGAGCGCCGACTCGACGCGAGACTTCCAGGCTGCATTGCCGAGCAGCCAGTCAAAGCTCTCGGTTTGCAGCGCCAGGAGGTTCGGAACCTCGAGGGGCTCCTTGATCTTTGCAAAGGAGATGCGCAGCGGGGCGGTGCTGGCACCGGTGTTCGTATTGGTCGAGGCGTTGCGCGAGGCGGCCAAGAGGGGGTCCTTCCGAGGGCTCGGACTCACTACGCGCGTACCGGTCCCAGCTGACACAGAAGACGGCCCGCCTGATCTGGCCGATAAGGCCTGGTCAGGGCGTATCTATCAAGTGTGCTCGAGCGTGGGCATGCCCCTGGCGACGGGCAGGGGGCAGCTAACAGGCAGCGCAAAGGGTCAGTGTAGCCACTTGGCTCACTGATGTCCAGACCAGGTTTCCGGAAACCGGCAACAGGCCTTCCCCATGTCGTTTAAAACCAACCCTGCAACCCTGCAACCCTGCGTCCAACATTGCGGCTCGTACCTACAGAGCGCGTATCAGTACTGCCCTCTTCGTAGCCGATCCATGCCTCGGATCCCGGATCCATGTCCCGGATCCCGGATCGGGCGGACCGATCCCGCAACGGGTCTGAGAATTGCGCGCCGCGTGCCGTTCGTCAAGGCCCCCTGCTCCGTGCGGATCATCTCCTGACCCGACCGCGGGGCAACGATGATCACCCTACTCCCCAACGAGACCAGGGCAAGTCAGGCACTGCGGATACGCCAAAGGGCGACCACCCTTACGGGTGATCGCCCTTGGTTGGGGCCTCAGGAGGCCCCAGAGGTGTTACTTGACCTCGACGGCCGCACCGGCAGCCTTGAGGGACTCGGCAGCCTTCTCGGCGGCCTCCTTGTTGACCTTCTCGAGAACCGGCTTCGGGGTGCCGTCGACGAGGTCCTTGGCCTCCTTCAGACCCAGGGAGGTCAGCTCACGCACGACCTTGATGACCTGGATCTTCTTGTCGCCCGCACCGGTGAGGATGACGTCGAACTCGTCCTTCTCCTCCTCGGCCTCGGGGGCGGCGGCGCCACCGACCGGACCGGCAACGGCGACGGCCGCGGCGGCGGTGACGTCGAACTTCTCCTCGAAGGCCTTCACGAACTCGGAGAGCTCGATGAGGGTCATCTCCTCGAACTGGGCGAGGAGGTCGTCCTGAGAGAGCTTCGCCATGATGGGCGATCCTTCCACTAAATCGGCAGGTGCCGGATGTATATAGAGGCGGGCGTAACGGCCCGCTACGACCCACGCACTAGGCGGCGTGGATCAGTGCGCGAGCCGAATTACTCGGCACCGCCCTGCTCGGCGAGCTTGACGCGAAGCGCTTCCGCGGTGCGGACGAACTTCGACGGCAGCGCCTGGAAGAGCGAGGCAGCCTGAGACTGCTTGCCCTTGAACGCGCCGGCCAGCTTGCTGAGCAGAACCTCGCGGGACTCGAGGTCCGCAAGCTTCTTGATCTCATCGGCGGTGAGCGCCTTACCATCAAGGACACCCGCCTTGATGATGAGGTTCGGGTTGTCCTTGGCGAAGTCACGCAGGCTCTTCGCCGACTCCACCGGGTCACCGGTGATGAAGGCGACCGCGGTCGGACCAGCGAAGTGCTCGTCCAGCGCGGTGATCCCGGCCTGGTTGGCCGCAATCTTGGTCAGCGTGTTCTTCACCACGGCGTACTGGGCGTTCTCACCGAGGGAGCGACGCAGCGTCTTGAGCTGCGCGACGGTGAGACCCCGGTACTCGGTCAGCACGGCGGCGTTCGAGCTCTGGAACGCGTCCTTGAGCTCGGCTACCGATGCAGCCTTGTTGGGCGTCGGCATGGTGCGTTCGCCTCCTTCCGGGTGATGAGGACCGCTCAGAAGGGGCTGAAATAAGAAACGCCCCGGCGCAGGCGCCAGGGCGTGGCTCAACCGGAACGAATTCCGGGAACCTTCCACAGTCACCTACGCGGGTCGTCCGCATTCAGCGGATCCTTCGGCCACCGAACCCTTGCGGGCACGGCAACGACCAGCGGTCTTTGGCTTCTGGGGAAGACTACGTGACCCGGCACCGGTCAGGCAAATCGGTCAGCGACCGGGGGCTTCCGAGGCCGGCCCGAGGCCCCCGGGAAGCAAGAAAACGGGCCCCTCGCCGCCCTGTGAGGGGGCGAGGGGCCCGTTTCAGCCACTCAGGTGAGCCGGAGGCTCAGCGTGGGGCTCAGACAGCGGCCGGGTCTTCCTCGACGAGGAGGTTCCGGGTGCGGTTCGAGTCCAGCTGGATGCCGGGGCCCATCGTGGTGCTCAGGGCGGCCTTCTTGACGTAGCGGCCCTTGGCGGCGGACGGCTTCAGACGAAGGATCTCGTCCAGGGCCGCGCCGTAGTTCTCGACCAGCTGCTCATCGGTGAAGGAGACCTTGCCGATGATGAAGTGCAGGTTCGAGTGCTTGTCGACACGGAACTCGATCTTGCCACCCTTGATCTCGGTGACAGCCTTGGCGACGTCCATGGTGACGGTGCCGGTCTTCGGGTTCGGCATCAGACCACGCGGACCGAGCACGCGGCCGAGGCGGCCGACCTTGCCCATGAGGTCCGGGGTGGCGACAACCGCGTCGAACTCGTTCAGGCGGTTGCCCTTGGCGATCTCGTTGATCAGCTCGTCGTCGCCGACGATGTCGGCGCCGGCGGCTTCCGCGGCCGCAGCACGGTCACCGGTCGCGAAGACCAGGACCCGGGCGGTCTTACCGGTGCCGTGCGGGAGGTTCACGGTGCCACGGACCATCTGGTCGGCCTTGCGCGGGTCGACACCCAGGCGGAAGGCGACCTCGACGGTGGCGTCGAACTTGGTCGTGGAGGTCTCCTTGGCGAGACGGACGGCCTCGAGCGGGGCGTACAGCTTCTCCCGGTCGACCTTGGCGTCCGCAGCGCGGAGAGTCTTGCTGCGCTTCACTTCTGCTCCTGTATTTCGGCTTCAGGCATGGAGTCGTGGTGCGGACCAGCGCTTGGTCCTACCACTGGTGGTGCTGGGGTGGCTGGATCAGCCTTCGACCGTGACGCCCATCGAACGCGCGGTGCCGGCGATGATCTTCATCGCGGCGTCGACGTCGTTGGCGTTGAGGTCGGGCATCTTCAGCTCGGCGATCTCGCGGACCTGGGCGCCGGTGAGCTTGGCGACCTTGGTCTTGTGGGGCTCGCCGGAGCCCTTCTCGATGCCCGCGGCCTTGAGGATCAGGCGCGCGGCCGGCGGAGTCTTGGTGATGAAGGTGAAGGTGCGGTCCTCGTAGACCGTGATCTCCACCGGCACGACCATGCCACGCTGCGACTCGGTCGCGGCGTTGTAGGCCTTGCAGAACTCCATGATGTTGACGCCGTGCTGACCGAGCGCGGGGCCGACCGGCGGAGCCGGGTTGGCCGCACCGGCCTTGATCTGGAGCTTGATAAGCCCCGTGACCTTCTTCTTCTTGGGAGGCATTGCTCTCTCCGGGTCCTAGTGAGAGTTTTTCGCCGCCGATCCGGTCATCCGGATGGAGGCATACCGCACCACGATAACGGGTATCGGAGCGGGGCTAAAAACCGAGCAGGTCAGACCGCCCTTCGAGGGGCGATCTGACCTGTCCGGAAGCTTGCTTCAGAAGATCGGTTAGTTCTTCTGGATCTGGTCGAAGCTGAGCTCGACCGGAGTCTCGCGACCGAAGATCTCGACGAGGCCCTTGACCTTCTTCGAGTCGGGGTTGATCTCGTTGATGGTCGCCTGCAGCGTCGCGAACGGGCCGTCGGTGACGGTGACCGAGTCGCCGACCTCGAAGTCCAGGACCTCGATGGTGCGCTTGACGGCGGGCGCGGGCAGGCCGGCCTCTTCCGCGGCGGCCTTGGCGGCCTTCTCCTGCGCCTCCGGGGCGAGCATCTTGACGATCTCGTCCAGGGTCAGCGGGTACGGGTCGTACGCGTTGCCGACGAAGCCGGTGACGCCAGGCGTGTTGCGGACGACGCCCCAGGACTCGTTCGTCAGATCCATGCGGACGAGAACGTAGCCGGGCAGCTTGTTCTGCCGGACGTTCTTGCGCTCGCCGTTCTTGATCTGGACGATCTCTTCCTCGGGCACCTCGGCCTGGTAGATGAACTCCTCGACGTTCAGCGAGACGGCGCGCTGCTCCAGGTTGGCCTTCACGCGCTTCTCGTAGCCCGCGTAGGTGTGGATCACGTACCACTCGCCGGGCAGGAGGCGCAGTTCCTCGCGCAGGGCCTGGATGGGGTCGACGGGCTCGGCGGCCTCGGCCTCGGCCTCGTCTGCAGCCTCGACCTCGTCGGAGGCGGCCTCGGTCTCCCCGGCGGCCTCGTCGGCGGCCTCTTCGACCTCGGCGTCGTCCTCGGACTCGGCGTCGACCTCGTCCTCGATGTGCAGCGCGGCCTCTTCGGCGGCGACACCGGCCTCGGCGTCGGCGAGCTCGACCTCGTCCGGGTCCACAGCGTCTGCCGCCTCGACGATGTCGAGCGCGTCCTCGACGGACTCGTGGCTCGCGTTCAGGTTCGGGTCAGACACGGTGGCTGCTTCTTCCTGGATACAAAAGGTGGTCGAACATGCGAAAACGGGCGGCACCCATCAAGGCGCCGCCCTCCGCGGGGATCAGCCGAAGACGAACTTGATGGCTTCCTGGAACCCATAGTCAATCACGGTCACCAGACCGATCATGATGACGACGAAGACAATCACCACGGTGGTGTACGTCGTGAGCTGATTGCGCGTCGGCCAGACGACCTTGCGGAGCTCCGCGACGATCTGGCGGTAGAACAGTGCAAGCCGGCCCAGAGGACCCTTCTTCCCGCGCTTGCCGCCCTTCCGGGCCTTCTTCTCGCGGGTGTCGTCCTCGGCGTCAGGCATGTCGATGGAGCCCAGGGCGTCCGTCACGTCTCTCACCTGAATCCGGGTCGTGGCCGTAGCCGCGCCCGGTTGCGCCGCACGGCGTTGCATCGAAGTACGTACCTGCGCACACGTCCGAGAAGGAGTGTGGAGCAGGGCCGGAGGGACTCGAACCCCCAACCGCTGGTTTTGGAGACCAGTGCTCTACCAATTGAGCTACGACCCTTTGCGTCCCCCAACCTACCGCATCCAGACGGGTGCACGGAGTGCTCGCGTTCTGGAGTGACCGGCGGGGTCCAACGACAGGTGAGTGTACGTGGTCCGGGCCCTGACGTCGAACAGAGCACATTTCAGGCTGCTCCGTCCGATGACTGAAACGGTGTGCGGCGCCTCTGGGGCGTCTGGGACGATTGGCCGCATGACCTCTGCAACGCCTTCCTCCGAGCGCCGGGTGTCCGCCCGTATCGGCGCCATTTCCGAGTCCGCCACCCTCGCCGTGGACGCCAAGGCCAAGGCCCTCAAGGCCGCCGGGCGCCCGGTCATCGGCTTCGGTGCGGGCGAGCCCGACTTCCCGACCCCGGACTACATCGTCGAGGCGGCGGTCGAGGCCTGCCGCAACCCGAAGTACCACCGCTACACGCCGGCCGGCGGCCTGCCCGAGCTGAAGGCCGCGATCGCCGCGAAGACGCTGCGCGACTCCGGCTACGAGGTCGACGCGTCGCAGGTCCTGGTGACCAACGGCGGCAAGCAGGCGATCTACGAGGCCTTCGCCGCCATCCTGGACCCGGGCGACGAGGTCATCGTCCCGGCTCCGTACTGGACCACGTACCCCGAGTCGATCCGCCTCGCCGGCGGTGTCCCGGTCGAGGTCGTCGCCGACGAGACCACCGGCTACCGCGTCTCCGTCGAGCAGCTCGAGGCCGCCCGCACCGAGCGCACCAAGGTCGTCCTGTTCGTCTCCCCGTCGAACCCGACCGGTTCGGTCTACAGCGAGGCCGACGCGAAGGCGATCGGCGAGTGGGCCGCCGAGCACGGCCTGTGGGTGCTGACGGACGAGATCTACGAGCACCTGGTCTACGGCGACGCGAAGTTCACCTCGCTGCCGGTCCTGGTGCCGGCCCTGCGCGACAAGTGCATCATCGTCAACGGCGTCGCCAAGACCTACGCGATGACCGGCTGGCGCGTGGGCTGGGTCATCGCCCCGCAGGACGTCATCAAGGCGGCGACGAACCTGCAGTCGCACGCCACCTCCAACGTCTCCAACGTGGCCCAGGTCGCCGCGCTGGCCGCCGTCTCGGGCAACCTGGACGCGGTCGCCGAGATGCGCAAGGCCTTCGACCGCCGCCGCCAGACGATGGTCAAGATGCTGAACGAGATCGACGGCGTCTTCTGCCCGACCCCGGAGGGCGCGTTCTACGCGTACCCGTCGGTCAAGGAGCTCCTCGGCAAGGAGATCCGCGGCAAGCGCCCGCAGACCTCGGTCGAGCTGGCCGCCCTGATCCTGGACGAGGCCGAGGTCGCGGTCGTCCCGGGCGAGGCCTTCGGCACCCCGGGCTACCTGCGCCTGTCCTACGCCCTGGGCGACGCGGACCTGGTCGAGGGCGTGTCCCGCATCCAGAAGCTCCTGGCGGAGGCCAAGGCCTGACGCGGCCCCCAGCGCGCATTCGAGCGGCGCCGACCCCATCGGGTCGGCGCCGCTCGCCGTTTCCGGCTGCGCCGCCGTCTTCAGCCTCGCCGGCGTTTGAGGCGCGGGGGTCCGGGGGCAGGGCCCCGGCAGCGGAGCCGCGCCCGCTCTCGCGTTCGGGCAAGCCCCCAAAAGGTAAAACCCCCTCCCGCCGAGCGCAGCGGTACGGCAGGATCACCAGATGGAGCACGTACGCGATCTCACGCTTCTGCCGAAAGCCCACCTCCACCTGCACTTCACGGGGTCGATGCGCCCATCGACCCTCCTGGAGCTCGCCGACAAGTACGGCGTCCGCCTCCCCGAGGCCCTCACCGCCGGCGAGCCGCCCAAGCTCCGCGCCACCGACGAGCGCGGCTGGTTCCGCTTCCAGCGCCTCTACGACGCCGCCCGCTCCTGCCTGCGCGAGCCCGAGGACATCCGGCGCCTCGTCCGCGAAGCCGCCGAGGAGGACGTACGGGACGGCAGCGGCTGGCTGGAGATCCAGGTGGACCCGACCTCCTACGCCCCCCTGCTCGGCGGCATGATCCCGGCCGTCGAGATCATCCTGGACGCCGTCGACACGGCATCTCGCGAGACCGGGCTCGGCATGCGGGTCCTCATCGCCGCCAACCGCATGAAGCACCCCCTCGACGCCCGTACCCTCGCCCGCCTCGCCGTCCGCTACGCCGACCGCGGCATCGTCGGATTCGGGCTCTCCAACGACGAGCGCCGCGGCATGGCCCGCGACTTCGACCGGGCCTTCGCCATCGCCCGCGAGGGCGGCCTGCTCGCGGCCCCGCACGGCGGCGAGCTCACCGGACCCGCCTCGGTCCGGGACTGCCTGGACGATCTGCACGCCTCCCGCATCGGCCACGGCGTGCGGGCCGCCGAGGACCCCCGGCTGCTCAAGCGGCTCGCCGACCGGCAGATCACCTGCGAGGTCTGCCCGGCGTCGAACGTCGCCCTCGGGGTCTACGAGCGGCCCGAGGACATCCCGTTGCGCACCCTGTTCGAGGCCGGCGTGCCGATGGCGCTGGGCGCGGACGACCCGCTGCTGTTCGGATCCCGGCTCGCGGCGCAGTACGAGATCGCCCGCCGCCACCACGCCTTCACGGACGCGGAGCTCGCCGAGCTGGCCCGGCAGTCGGTGCGCGGTTCGGCGGCGCCGGAGGACGTACAGGACAAGCTGCTGGCCGGGATCGACCACTGGCTGGCCACCTGAGACTCACCGCGTGAGCCGCAGGTCGCCCTCCCAGCAGTCGGCCCGTACCCGGTCGCCGTCGGGGAAGCCGATCTCCAGCTGCGTGCGCCCGGTCTCCGGCGCCGCGAACTCGGCCACGGTGGCCACCTCGTGCCCGAGGTGCCGCAGGAAGGGGTGGTCGCCGAGGTCCTCGCCGACTTCGATCCGGCCCCACTCCCCCATGTCGTACGGCTCGTGGGGCGGCGCGGATTCGACGATGAGGCACCCGTCGGACCCGGTGCTGATCCTGGTGGACTCGCCCTCGCTGTCGATCAGCCAGACGTCGAGCGGCGCTTCGGAGCGCTCGCCCTCGTAGACGTGCCAGGACGCGACGATCCTGCTGATCGTGCGTCCCACCAGGCGGGTGGGGTCCGTACCGGCCCCGTGCCGTGGACAGAGCATGGCGGCCGGGACTCCTCAGATGCTGACGCCGACCGTCACCGGCTCGTTGACCAGGGTGACGCCGAAGGCCGCGTGGACGCCCGCGACGACCTCGCGGGCCAGGGTGAGGAGGTCCTCGGTGGTGGCCTCGCCGCGGTTGGTCAGCGCGAGGGTGTGCTTGGTGGAGATCCGGGCGGGGCCGGTGCCGTAGCCCTTGGTGAAGCCGGCCTTGTCGATCAGCCAGGCCGCGCTGGTCTTCGTACGGCCGTCGCCTGCGGGGTACGCGGGCGGGGTGGTCCCGGCGCCGAGCCGGTCCTGGACGCGGGCGAGGAAGGCGGCGTACGCCTCGTCGCTCAGGATCGGGTTGTGGAAGAAGGAGCCGGCGGACCAGGTGTCGTGGTCGGCGGGGTCGAGGACCATGCCCTTGCCGGCGCGCAGGCGCAGCACGG
The DNA here is from genome assembly GCF_041200175.1 of Streptomyces sp. R33. Taxonomy (NCBI): domain Bacteria; kingdom Bacillati; phylum Actinomycetota; class Actinomycetes; order Kitasatosporales; family Streptomycetaceae; genus Streptomyces; species Streptomyces sp. R33. Next base: position 3,854,304 of record NZ_CP165727.1, read on the forward strand.
TCTCGCGGGCCTGCGCGGCCGGGACGCGGTCGCCGGCCTCGACGCCGAGGGCGCGGGCGGTCTCGGGGTACTTGATCGGCGCGGACAGGCCGCCCGCGTCCTCCAGGGCGAAGCGGACGCGCAGGACGACGTAGCGGTCGGGCTGGTCCTTGAAGGTGCTGTTGCGGTAGCGGAAGGCGCACTCGGCGGCGCTGAGGGTGACCGTCTCGCGGGTGGTGCGGTCGTAGGCGACGACCTCGGTGATGGTGTCGCAGACCTCCTGGCCGTACGCCCCGACGTTCTGGATCGGGGTGGCGCCGGCGGAGCCGGGGATTCCGGCGAGGCACTCGATGCCGGCCAGGCCCGCCTCGACGGTACGGGCGACGGCGTCGCTCCAGTTCTCGCCGGCAGCGAGCTCGAGCCGCGTCCCGTCCAGGTGGAAGCCGGTGGTCGCGATGCGCAGGGCGGTGCCCTCGAAGCCGCGGTCGCCGATGACCAGGTTGCTGCCGCCGCCGATGACGAGGAGCGGGGTGCCGCTCTCGTCCGCGGTGCGGACGGCGTCGACCACCTCGGCGTCGGTGGTCGCGGTGACCAGACGGGTGGCGGGGCCACCGAGGCGGAAGGTGGTCAGGGGGGCGAGGGGGGCGTCGTGGAGTTCCTGCACGTGGACAAGAGTACGGTCCGTACCCCTCGCATCCCTGCGGGGCCACGGACCGTACGTCACGAGCGGGCTTCCTGTCCGCCGCCTTCGGCCAGCCGGCGCTCGGCCTCGGCCCAGGTGACCGGGAGCGCGGCGGCCGGAGCGGTCCAGAAGGTGAAGGCCGACTCCCGCATGAACGCGGCGGCGGCGCGGGAGCTGGAGCGGTGCGGCTCGCTGCGGGCGAAGCGGTAGAGCGCGTCGCGGTCCTCCCAGGCGGAGAGGGTCAGGAAGGTCCGGCTGAGGATCCGGGCCCGCAGGGCGACGCCGTGGGCGCCGGGGGCGGAGCGGATCTGGCGGATGATGCCGGGCGACTTGAGGAAGAACCGGAAGGCGCCGGTGAGGGTCTCGGTCTCGAAGCGGGAGGCCATGACGTAGACCTCGGCTCCGGGAGCGGGCGGGGTGGGCGTGGACCAGGGGATGTCGGGCATGACGTGCACTCCTTTTCCGTTGCGGTCGGTCCGGGCCTGTCAGCGCGCGGCGGGGACCTGGTCGGCGAGGACGGGGGCAGGGGCGGGGGTGACGGGGGCGGGAGCGACCGGGGCGGCGGCCGTGCGGGCTCCCTTGCCCGGTACCAGGAGGGCGAAGGCTGCCGCCGCTGCCACCGCGGCGGCGCCGATCCACAGCGCGGGCACGGTCCCGTCGGTGAAGGCCTGGGGGGACTCGTAGCCGCCCTGGGCGGAGAAGACCGAGGCCAGGACGGCGACACCGAGGGCGCCGCCGACCTCGCGCAGGGCGTTGTTGGCGCCGGAGGCCTTGCCCTGGTCGGCGGGGCCCACCGTGGACATCAGGATGTTGGAGGCGGGGGCGAAGAACAGGCCCATGCCGATGCCGCTGAGGATCAGCGCCGGGAGCTGGGCGGCGTACGAGACGTCGGTGCTCAGGATCGTCGCGAACCAGCCGAGGCCGAGGGCCTGCAGGGCGAGCCCGGTGGCGACGACGGGGCGGCCGCCGATCCGGTCGGAGAGGATGCCCGCGATCGGGGCGGCGATCATCGGCATGGCCGTCCAGGGGAGCATCCGCAGCCCGGCCTGGGTGGGCGTGTAGCCGGCGACGCCCTGGAGGAACTGGGCGAGCAGGAAGATCGAGCCGAACATGCCCAGGTACATCAGCAGGCTGGCCACGTTGATCCCGAGGAAGCCGCGGCCCAGGAAGAGCCGCATCGGCAGCATCGGGTTCGCGTGGCGGAAGCCGTGGACGACGAATCCGCCGACGAGCGCGGTGCCGGCGATCAGGCCGGTGAGCACCGGGGTGCTGGTCCAGCCGTGGGCGTTGGCGTTGACGAGGCCGTAGACGATGCCGAAGAGGCCGCCGCTGACGAGGAGGGTGCCCGGTACGTCCAGACGGGCGCCCGGGGCGGTGGACTCGGTCAGCTTGAGGCGGGCGAGCGGGATCAGGGCCAGGCCGATCGGGACGTTCAGCCAGAAGATCCACTGCCAGGAGATGTGCTCGGTGAGGGTGCCGCCGATGAGCGGGCCGCTGGCGACAGCGAGGCCGCCGACGGCGCCGAAGATGCCGAGGGCCATGCCGCGGCGGGCGGGCGGGACGGCGGCGGTGAGCAGGGTGAGCGTGAGCGGCATCATGATCGCGGCGCCGACGCCCTGGACCGCTCGGGCGGCGATGAGCTCGTTGATGCCGGGCGAGAGGGCCGCGACGGCGGAGGCGCCGGTGAATATCGCGAGGCCGGACATGAAGAGCCGGCGCCGGCCGAAGCGGTCGCCGAGGGCGGCGCCGAACATGAGGAGGACGGCGAAGGTGAGCGTGTACGCGTTCACCGTCCACTCCAGGTCCTCCAGCGCTCCGCCGAGGTCCCCCCGGATGGCGGGGAGCGCGGTGGTGACGACGAGGTTGTCGAGGGCGGCCATGAAGCCGGCCACGGAGGTGAGGACGAGGGCCCAGACGGCGGGACCGCGGAGGGCGGTGCCTTGGGTGCCCTGGGTTCCTTGGGCGTCGTGGATGCCTTGCGTGCCGTTCACGATTTCCCCCTGCGGGTGAGAACTGAACTGTTAGTTATTGCTGACTAACTTTCGCGCCCATGAAAGTCCGGCGCACAGGACGTGCGGACCGGACCGGCCGGGGACTCACTCCCCCGGCCGACCCTCCGGACCCTCGATGCGGCCGGAGGGGTACAACCCCTCCCAGACCCGGTGACCGGGCGGGAAGCCCATGGCGGCCAGGGTGTTGATCAGCATTCCGTAGGCCATGAAGGTCGTGGTCTCGTTCACATCGCCGCCGAGGGGCACGTGGACGGTGTCCCAGAGGTCCATCCAGCCCTTGCGGACGAGCTCACCGAGCTGGTGGTCGCCGGCCGCCTCGGCAGCGGCGACGGTGACGTACATCTGGAGCTGCATCTGGAGCTTGTCCGGGTCCTCGCTGATGAGCCGGACGTACGCCTCGGCCATGGCGTGCGTGGCCTCTTCGCCCTCGAGCCCTTCGGCGGCGGCCGCGAACACCTCACGGGTGTCCCGCAGGCAGCGCTCGGCGGCGGCGAGGAAGATGGCCGGCTTGTTGGGGAAGAGCCGGAACAGGTACGGCTGCGAGACGCCGACGCGCTTGGCGATCGCCTCCGTGGAAGTCCCGTAGTAGCCACCCCGGGCGAACTCGTGCATCGCCGCCCGGATGACGCTCTCGCGCCGCTCGTCCGCACTCATCCTTGCCATGCGTTCAAAGTTAGTGCTCAATCACTAACTTGGCAAGCCCTTGAATCGGGCCCCGCTTCGGGAGCGGGGCCCGGCCGGCGCGTGGGCGGCGCCGAGGGTCGGTCAGACCAGGGCGACCACGGCCCGGGACATGCCCAGGACCTTCTGGCCCGCGCTCATCGCCGTCAGGTCGACCCGCACGCGGTTGTCCTCCAGCTTCGCCGCAACCTTGGCCGTGACCTCGATCACCGCACCCGCGTCGTCGTTCGGGACCACCACCGGCTTGGTGAACCGCACGCCGTACTCCACGACCGCTCCCGGGTCGCCGACCCAGTCGGTGACCACGCGGATCGCCTCGGCCATCGTGAACATGCCGTGCGCGATCACGTCCGGCAGTCCGACCTCCTTGGCGAACTTCTCGTTCCAGTGGATCGGGTTGAAGTCGCCCGAAGCACCCGCGTACTTCACGAGCGTGGCCCGCGTCACGGGGAAGGACGCCGCCGGCAGCTCGGTGCCGACCTCGACGTCGGCGTACTTGATCTGCGCAGTCATCTCAGGCCTCCTGGGGGGCGCGGGACACGAGCTTCGTCCACGCCGTCACCACGTGCTCGCCGGTCTCGTCGTGGACCTCGCCACGGATGTCGATGATGTCGTTGCCCGCCATCGACTTCACGGCCTCGATCGTGGAGGTCACCGAGAGCCGGTCCCCCGCACGCACGGGGCGCGAGTACGCGAACTTCTGGTCGCCGTGCACGACGCGGCTGTAGTCCAGACCCAGCTGCGGGTCCTCCACGACCTGGCCGGCCGCCGCGAACGTGATCGCAAACACAAAAGTCGGCGGAGCGATCACATCGAGGTGGCCGAACGCCTTGGCGGCTTCGGGGTCGGTGTAGACGGGATTCTCGTCACCCACCGCAACCGCGAATTCGCGGATCTTCTCCCGGCCGACCTCGTACGGATCGGTGGGCGGGTAGCTACGCCCCACGAAGGACTGGTCGAGCGCCATGGCTCCCTACCTCCTGTTGAAAAAGACGGTCACGAAAACGATCACGAACCGGCGATCACGGAAACGACACGAGGCCGCCCCCCGATGAAGGGGACGACCTCATGACGGTGCCTGTTATTCGAGACTTCGCTGGGGTCAGCGGGTCTCGCGGTGCGCGGTGTGCGAGTTGCAGCGCGGGCAGTGCTTCTTCATCTCAAGACGGTCCGGGTTGTTACGCCGGTTCTTCTTGGTGATGTAGTTCCGCTCCTTGCACTCCACGCAGGCCAGCGTGATCTTCGGGCGGACGTCGGTGGCAGCCACGTGAGTGCTCCTTGACGGACTATGGGACGGATGAACGCATAAAAGAGTAGCCGATCGGGAGACCGACCCCGCAATCGGCTACTGTGGGTAGCGGCGACCGGACTTGAACCGGTGACACAGCGATTATGAGCCGCTTGCTCTACCGACTGAGCTACGCCGCTTTGATGTGATCAGCTCCCCACCCGAGGGTGGGGGACCTCTCTCACCAGAGCCCCAATGCGGAATCGAACCGCAGACCTTCTCCTTACCATGGAGACGCTCTACCGACTGAGCTATTGGGGCGAGCGATGAAGACATTACACGGTTGCCCGCCCATCGCCCAAATCCTTTGCGGGGACTGGCCTCCGAGGGGGCGGCCACGGCTTTCCCGATCAGCCCCCGGGCGGCTCCGGAGCCCTTTTCGGGGCAGATTGTGGCCGGGCTCACAAACCCGCTGCCCCCGGCAGGCACGGTGGAGCACACGAAGCGGCCCGCACCCGCTGCCGACAGGGCACGCAGGCGGGCGCCACGGCGCGTGGGCACCACACCGGTACGACTATTGCGCTCCTCCGTGAAGCGGGGAGCCCTGCGCCCTAGGCTCTGAGCACGCTGCGTGATCTTGGGCCGCAGGCCGCGGCCGCCCGGCCCAGGAACCGCCCGAGCCACCGCAGGAGCGCGATGTCCGACAGCCAGCCGCAGCAGCCGTCCTCCTCCCCGCGCAAGGGCCGCGGCGAGGGCGGCGGTCACGGGCCTCAGCGCCCGACGGGCAACGCGAACGCGGCCGCCGCCGAGTCCACCACCCTCCTGCTCACCGGGGCCCGTCTCACGGACGGCCGTACGGTCGACGTCCGGCTCGGCGGCGGCCGGATCCAGGCCGTCGGCACCGCGGGCAGCCTCCCCGCTCCCGCCCTCTCCCGGGTGGACCTCGGCGGCTACCTCCTGCTCCCCGCCCCCGCCGAGCCGCACGCACACGGGGACACCGCCCTGACCGCCGACGGCGAGGGGCCCGTCTCGTACACACCCGACGAGGTGCAGCGCCGGGCCACCGAGGCCGCCCTGCTCCAGCTCGGACACGGCGCCACGGCCGTGCGCTCCCACGTCCGGATCGGCGACGTGCACGGCCTCGGCCCCATGGAGGCCGTGCTCCAGGCCCGCCGCTCGCTGCGCGGGCTCACCGACCTGACCACCGTCGCCGTGCCCCGCCTCCTCACCGGGGTGGCCGGCGCCGACGGGTTCGCCATGCTGCGGGACGCCGTGAAGATGGGCGCCTCCGTCATCGGCGGCTGCCCGGACCTGGACCCCGACCCGACGGGCTTCCTCGAGACCGTCCTGGAACTCGCCGCCGAGCACGGCTGCCCCGTGGACCTGCACACGGACGGTGACGATCCCGGCCGCCTGGCCCGGCTCGCGGCGATGGCCGGCGGGCTGCGCCCGGGGGTGACGATCGGCCCCTGCGGCGGGCTGTCGCGGCTCCCGCTGGACGTGGCGCACCGGGCCGCAGACCAGCTGGCCGCGGCCGGCGTACGGGTGACCTGCCTGCCCCAGGGCGACTGCGCGGCCCTGGAACGGCGCGGCCTGCGCACCGCGCCCGTACGGCTGCTGCGCGCCGCCGGGGTCCGGGTCGCGGCCGGCAGCGGGGCGCTGCGGGACGCCGGGAACCCGGTCGGCCGCGGCGACCCGCTGGAGGCCGCGTTCCTGCTGGCCTCCCAGGGCGGGCTGCGGGCGGCCGAGGCCTACGCGTCGGTCAGCGGCGAGGCCCGGGAGGCCATGGGCCTGCCGGAGGTCCGGTTGGAGGCCGGGTTCCCGGCGGAGCTGCTCGCCGTGCGGGGGGACCGGATCTCGGGCGTGCTCTCCCTGGCCTACAGCCGGATCGTGATCCACCGCGGCCGGGTGGTAGCCCGGACGAGTGCCGTACGGGAGTACTGCGACTCGGCGGTCGCGGTGGCCCTGGACCTGCCCCGGCAGGGCCGTGCGGAGCCCGGTCCCTGAACGTTCGCAGGCCCATCGGTGGACGCCTTCGCGGGCGGCGGCGCCCGGCTCGTCGTACGGTCGGGGCATGCGCATCGTCATCGCGGGTGGACACGGTCAGATCGCGCTGCGGCTGGAGCGTCTGCTCGCCGCGCGCGGGTACGAGGTCGCGGGCATCATCCGCGACCGGGCGCAGGGCGACGACCTGCGGGAGGCGGGCACCGAACCGGTGCTCTGCGACCTGGAGTCGGCTTCGGTCGAGCACGTGGCGGGCATTCTGCAGGGCGCGGACGTGGCGGTGTTCGCGGCCGGGGCGGGGCCCGGCAGCGGTGTCGGGCGCAAGGACACCGTCGACCGGGGCGCGGCGGTGCTGTTCTCGGACGCGGCCGAACGGGCGGGGGTACGGCGCTTCCTGATGGTCTCTTCGATGGGCGCGGACGCGTACCACGAGGGCGACGACGTCTTCGACATCTACCTGCGGGCGAAGGGCGAGGCGGACGACCACGTACGGACCCGGCTGGGCCTGGAGTGGACGGTCCTGCGGCCCGGGTCGCTGACCGACGACCCGGGGACGGGGCAGGTGCGGCTCGAGGCGCGGACGGGCGGCGGCTCGGTGACGCGCGACGACGTGGCGGCCGTGCTGGCGGAGCTGATCGAGACCCCGGCGACGGCCGGGCTGACCCTGGAGCTGGTCGAGGGCTCGACCCCGGTCGCGGTGGCCGTCAAGGACGTCGCGGGCAACTGAGGCGCCCTCAGAACTCTGCGGTCACCTTGTCGTCGGAGCGCCCGACGGAGTCCTGCTGGTACTGGTCCTCGTAGGCCTGCCGGATCCGCTCGATGCGCGCGCTGCGCTCGTCGGCCTCCTTCTCCGGGTACAGGAGCACCACCTCGTACGAGGTCTCGCGGATGACCTTGCCGTCCCGCCGCCACTGGCCGTGCCCGTCCTGGAGGGTGAGGCCCTCGGGGAACGCGGGGGTGATCTCGCGCTCCAGGAAGCGCATGAACTCCTGTTCCGCGACCGGGGCGCGGCCGCCCGGGCGTTCGGTGCCGAAGTAGAGCCTGGTTTCCTGGTAGGGCTCGCCCACATGGCTGTGCAGTGCGGCCCCGACCAGGGCCGGGATCCCGGCCCCGAGGAGGGCGAGGAGCACGCCGCCGCCGACCTTCCCGCGCGTGTCAGAAATGAAGTTCACGACCGGAGAACGAACAGGAGATCAGGACGATGCGGCCGATGACCGGCTCCGACGTCGAACGGGCGGCAGCCGAAATGGTGTCGGCCCTGACGCCGCACACCGGACGGGACTGGGAGGTGAAGGCCGGTTCGCTCGACTGGACCTGCTGGACGACGGCGGCGCACGTCGCCCACGACCTGCTGGGGTACGCCGCCCAGGTGGCCGCGCTGCCCTCGGACGGCTATCTGCCGCTGGACCTGCGCGTACGGGAGGCTGCCCCGCCCGCGGCGGTCCTCCAGGTGGTCTCGGCGGCGGCCCGGCTGCTGGGCACGGCCGTGGACGCGGCGCCGGAGTCCGCGCGGGCCTGGCACTGGGGCCCCTGCGATCCGGGCGGCTTCGCTGCGATGGGCGTGGCGGAGATCCTGCTCCACACGTACGACATCGCCCAGGGTCTCGACCTCCCCTGGCTCCCGCCGGCCGGCCTCTCGGCGCTGGTCCTGGCCCGGCTCTTCCCGGACTCCCCGTCCGGCCCGGCCCCTGAGGTCCTCCTCTGGTCGGCCGGCCGCCTGGCCCTCCCGACCCGCCCGCGCCGTACCACCTGGTCCTGGCGCGTATCCCTCACGCCCTGACCGACCGGATCCGGACGCGGAACCCCCGCGTTCGGATCACCGGGGCATGCGAGAAGACCCCCGTCACTGCGCTTCCGCAGTAACGGGGGTCTCACATCGCGTGGCGGCGCCAGGGTTCGAACCTGGGTAGGCTGAGCCGGCAGATTTACAGTCTGCTCCCTTTGGCCACTCGGGCACACCGCCAAGAGTCGCTGCCGTTTTTTCCGCCTTGCGGCGGCGCTCCCCGGCAACGACGTAAACAATACCTGATGTGCGGGGGTGCTTCGCCACCGGATTGATCAGCGCTGCGGGTGGGCGCGGTGGCTAGGCTTTGCGGAGCGGGCCGGGCATGTCCGGCCGCGCCCTCCGGGGCAATGACAGCCGACTTCAAGGAGCCACAGCACATGGCCGACTCCAGTTTCGACATCGTCTCGAAGGTCGAGCGGCAGGAGGTCGACAACGCCCTCAACCAGGCCGCCAAGGAACTCTCGCAGCGCTACGACTTCAAGGGCACCGGCGCCACCATCGCCTGGTCCGGCGAGAAGATCCTCATGGAGGCGAACTCCGAGGAGCGCGTCAAGGCCGTCCTCGACGTGTTCGAGACCAAGCTGGTCAAGCGCGGGATCTCGCTGAAGGCGCTCGACGCCGGCGAGCCGCAGCTGTCCGGCAAGGAGTACAAGATCTTCGCCTCCATCGAGGAGGGCATCTCCCAGGAGAACGCCAAGAAGGTCGCGAAGATCATCCGGGACGAGGGTCCCAAGGGCGTCAAGGCCCAGGTGCAGGGCGAGGAGCTGCGCGTCAGCTCCAAGAGCCGTGACGACCTGCAGGCCGTCCAGGCGCTGCTCAAGGGCAAGGACCTGGACTTCGCGATCCAGTTCGTGAACTACCGCTGATTTACGCCGCTGACCTGCACGTAAGTCACAGGGCCTTGGCCGGAGGGCACAACGCGGGCACATCGCCGAGGACCGCCTCGACGGCTGCTCGCGTTGTGTCCTCCTCGTCGGGCCACAGGTGCGTGTAGATGTCGAGGGTGATCGACGGCTTCGAGTGGCCGAGCCGCCGCTGAACTGTCTTGACGCTCTCGCGGTGCTTGATCAGCAGCGAGGCGTAGAAGTGCCGCAGGTCGTGCATCGTCGTGCCGTCGGGAAGCTGGACAGGCGACGGCTCCTCACCCTCCGGCCGGCCAGCGGCCACCCACGCAGCGTGGGCCGTCTCGTACTGGCGTGCCAGCGCAGCGTTCGCGTTGCGGCAGGCTACGTCCCAGACGTGCGACCACGCGCCGCGCCGGATCGCCTCGCGCTGCTCGTTCACGAACAGCAGCTTGGCCTTCCGCAGGTGGGGCTTACGGGGGTCGGTCCGGTCCCAGATCTCCACCTCGCGCGCGGGAAAGCGGGCCAGATGGGCGGCCAAGCTGTCCACGACCGCGCGGGCGAGCGGCACCGTTCGGTAGCTCTCGTGCGTCTTGGGCGGGCCGAGGTAGGGCTCACCTTTGTCCGGGCCGACGAGCTGCTGGCAGATCTTCATCTCGCGCCGCAGGAAGTCGATGTGTTCGACCTCCAGGCCGAAGACCTCGCCTTGGCGGGGGCCGGCGCCTGCGGCGAGCAGGTTGAGGGCTTGATACCAATCGGGGACAGCGGCTACGAGGGCCTTCACCGCGGCAGGGTGGAGCGGCACGATCTCCGGCCGGCGCACGTCAGGGACGCGCACGCCGTCGCACGGGTTGATCGCGATGATCCGGTCTCGCACCGCGGTGTGGAAGATCGTGACTACGTAGGCGTACGTGACCTTCAACGTGCTGGGGGCGAGAACCTGTGAGCGATTCTTGATCCAGGACTGAATCTCTGAGGGACGGATGGAGACGATCGGCTTGTTTCCGAGCAGCGGGTAGACGTGCAGCCGCAGGGCCCGGTCGACACGCTCGGCCGTGCTGTCTCGGTGAACAGCGCCGGTGCGCCAGCGCTCGCCGACGGACTGAAAGCCCTCCTTGCCGGCCGCCGGGTCGACGTACAGGCCGCGCGCGAGGTCGGCCTCGATGGTCGCGGCGCGGGTGTCGGCCTGGCTGCGCTTGGCGAAGTTCTCCTTCTGCTGCTCACCGGCCGCGTCCCGCCAACGCACCTGCCAGCGCTTCCCCTTGCCGTGGTCCTTGCTGGCCACCAGCGTGCGGGTCTTGCTGGAGTGCTCGGCGCAGGGTTCCGCTTCCTTGCGGGGGCGCGAGAGATGCCACCGGTCGTAGACGCTAGCCATCGGTGCCCCCCGTGCCGCCGTACCCGCCGTACCCCCGGCGGGCCCATTTGTGGAGATCCCCGACGCGCCCGTCCGGGTCCGCATCCTGCTGGAGCAGGACCCACCTGTAGCCCCACTCCTCGGCTGGGACCTCGGAGTAGAAGAGCCGAAGGTCGGTACCGGGTAGGCACGACATGCCCCGCACCCAGGCCCGCGCCTCGTCCTTGGGCACGGCCTCTGTTGGGGTGACGCTGTACCCCGTTGAGGGCGCCGCGGGGCCTTCGGGCTCGATCAGCAGGTGCATGGGGGCGATATCCAGCACGCGCGCCAATGCGAGCCACTCGGGGACGCTCACGGTCGGCCGCCGGCCGTTCTCGAAGTTCGCGACTACCGAGCGGTTCCAGGGGATGCCGGCCGCCGTCAACCGCTCACCAAGTTCGGTGGCGCTCCAGCCCTTGCGTGCCCGCAGTTCCTTCACACGGCGGCTGATCGTCTGAACCGGATCCTCCGGCCCGTCGGTGTGCTTCATGAGCACATCTAAGCATCGGTTGACACAGACGGCAAGTGGCGACAATATCGAGCCAAGCACAGAACGTGCTTCCGAAGCACAAGAGGTGTGTATGTCTGACACCACGCGGCTGCCCTCTCGTCGGCCGCTCGCCACCGCTCAGGACGTCGCCGAGTACTGCGGGGTCCCGCTCGCCACCGTCTACCAGTGGTCCAGCCGAGGCAACGGACCGAAGTTCATCAAGGTCGGCAGGCATCTGCGCGCCCGGTGGACCGACGTAGAGGCCTGGCTCGACACCCAGACGATCGCCGCATGAAAACGGCCCCCAGCAGGTGCGTCAACACCTGTCGCTGGGGGCCTGAAGCACCGCCGTCCTAGCCGGAACAGCCGAACGGCCGCGCGGGATTCGCAGTCCCATATGCGCGGCCGTGAAGGAGCTTCAAAATGAAGACTGCCACGACCCAGACCAACATCGCTAGTGCGCTCGCCGCGGCCACCGCGCCGACCGGCAAGGTGCACCCGCTCCTCGCAGACCTCCCGCCGGCCATCCCGGGCCTGACTGCCCGCGCCGTACACGTCCTGGAGCAGATCGAGCAGGCCAAGAAGGACAACCCGGAGATCAGCGACTTCCTCGGCCTCGTCGCCGAGGAGATCCGTAAGGCCGGAGACTCGCCGGCCGTCATCGACAACGTCCTCGCACTGATCAGCCCGAAGACGGCCTGCACCGAGTACGGCTGGTGCGTCGAGACCGGCGAGCACTTCGAACACTTCTCGAAGTACACCGCAGCCCCCAACCCGGACGCGTACGGCCGCGATGTCATCTGCGTCGGCCTCATCGACTTCGGCGAGGGTGTCAGGGTCGGGCTCCTCGACCTGGACCTCACCCCGGCCGAGGCCCGTGTCCGTCTCGCCGAGCTGCGGGCCCACCTCGACGCCGTCGAGGCCCTCGTGGCCGTCGCCGAGACCGACCGGTGACCACGGTCCGCACGCCCGATCGCCCCGCCGACGCGGCGGGGCCTTCGGGCGTACCCGGAGGCGCCTGGCCGCCCTGCCCGTACACCGATGCCCTGCTCGTGCGAACACGCGCCGAGCGTGCCCGCCGGGTACTCACCATCGGCTCCATTCGAGCCGACCTCGAAGGCCAGCCTTCCGCGCGCGCCGTGCGTACGGCCGCCCGCGGCTGGGTCGCTGACGTCCTGGCCCTGGCCGAGGACATCGCGGCGGAGAAGACGGAGAACGCACGTTGACCACGCACACCATCGACCCGCAGGCCGCTGCCGAGACACCGCTCTCTGGTGCGCTCTGGCTCGCGGAGCGACAGTTCGTGGTGTTCGCTGCCGACCACCCGGGCGCCGAGCGCTGCGCGGGCATCGGGTACGGCCACGATGCGAACACCTGCACCGACCGCGGCAAGCACCCCGCGGAGCCGTTCACCAAGACCACGCGCCGCGACGAGACGGAGGTGCGACGGCTGTTCGCTGGGGCGCCCCGCAACGTCGGTGTCTACGTGGGAGGCAGTCGCGGCCCGAACGGCGCGCAGCTGCTCGTCATGGACAGCGACCGGCCCGGCGCCCTGGAGGACACCGCCAACGCGCTCGGCCACCCGCATGCGCCCACCATGCGCGTGCACACCGCAAAGGGCCACCACGACTACTACTGGGCCCCGGCCGAGGCCAAGCTCGGCAACGGGCTCGGCGCCTTGAAGGGCAAGTTCGACGGCGACGTGCGCGCCGGGAACGCGTACGTCATCAGCCTTGGCTCCGTCCACGCGACGGGCGTGATCTACACGCTGGAGAACCCCGAGCAGGCGCCCGTCATGGCGCCGGCCTGGCTCCTCGAAGCGCTTCAGGCGCGTCCCTCAGCCCCGGCCGCGCCCGCGACGAACATCGTCATCCCTGCCGACCGGCACGACGCGTACACCCGCAGGGTCGTGCAAGCCGAGTGCGACGCGATCACCCGCGCCGTCAACGGCGAGCAGAACAACGCCATCAACACCGCCGCGTTCGCCCTCGGCACCCTCGTCGGAGCCGGGGCTCTTACCGAGGGCGAGGCACGCGAGGACCTCCTCGCCGCGGCCCGCGCAGGCAACCACCCGGAGGGCCGCGCGCGGGCCACCATCGACTCAGGGCTCCGAGCTGGCATGGCACAGCCGCGGCGGCCCTGGCCGCCCCTCGCCCGCGCCGACACCCGCAACGACTTCTCAGGGCTACTCGTACCCGAGCCTCGAGCCGAAGCCGCAGGTCCTACCGAGGTTGAGCCACCGCAGGAGCGACCGAGCGAGAACCCCATGCAGGCTCGACTGGCCGAGCTGCGAGCCGCCCTCGTGGACTCCGCGGGGCTGGACAGCATCCCCGACCCCGTGCCGCTCATCGACGGCGTCCTGTACATGGACTCCCTTGCTTGGCTCTACGGCAAGCCCGGCTCGGCCAAATCCTTCGTCGCCCTCGACTGGGCTGGCTGCATCGGCAGCGGCCTGCCGTGGCAGCTGCGGGGCGTCTCAGCGGGCCCGGTGCTCTACCTCGTCGCCGAGGGCGCGTCCGGCATCCGGAAGCGCGTCAGGGCATGGGAGGAAGCCTTCCGGGTGTCCATGCAGAACGTCACCTTCCTGCCGATGGCCGTCCAACTCCTCAACGGCATCGACCGCCAGGCCCTCGTCGCGCTCATTGCAGACATGCGGCCGGCGCTGGTCATCATCGACACGCAGGCCCGCGTGACCGTGGGCGCTGACGAGAACAGCAACGGCGAGATGTCCAAAGTCGTCGATGCTGCGGACCAGATCCGGCAGGCCTGCGGAGCCTGCGTGCTGATGGTCCACCACTCCGGGAAGAACGGGCTCGACATGCGCGGCGCCAGTGCCTTCGAGGGCGCGGCCACCAGCATCATCAAGGTCACCAAGGACGGCGAGTACGTCGAGGTGCACAGCGACAAACAGAAGGACGAGGACGCCTTCGAGACGGTGTGGCTCCGCCTCACCCCGGTCGGACAGTCCGTCGTCCTGGCCGCCCGCAGCGTACTGCCCGGCGGTGACGAGATGACCAAGAACGAAGAGATCATCCTCGCTGCCATGCGGGACTCGTTTGAGACAACCAGCGCCACCGCCACGAACCTCATGGCCGTGACCGACGTCCCGAAGGCCTCGGTGTACCGCGCGCTGAACTCCCTGGTCAACAGGGGGTCCCTCCGGAACATCGGCACCGAGAAGCGCCCTATCTACGCCCTGCCCGTAGCAGCGCGAGACGCCCCGTAGCCCCGAAAGTCTCACGCGTCTCAAGCCGTCTCAATCACCCCCGAGAAGTCTCGTCTCGTCTCACCCCCCTTAAGGGTGAGACGTGAGACGAGAGCTGAGACAAGACAAGGGAAACCCCGATGACCATCACGCACAGCACGTTCGCCGCAGGCGACAAGCACCTCATCGCCCGCATGGTCAGCAACTACCAGTGCGGCCACTGCACAGGCGAGGTCGCCTACCTCACCACCAACGACGAGACCGGCACGCTGCACGCCGCAGTCGAGCACGACGCGGGATGCCCCGTCCTGGCCGGCACCCTGCCCGCGCTCCCCGACCTCGCCAGGGCCGCCCAGGTGCCCGACACGTTCAAGGCCAAGCCCTCTCCGTAAGCCGCGGACTCGGTTCCGCACTCTCCGCGCGCGAGACGCTCCGATTTTTTTGAAAGATCGTCTTCCCAGCCCCGCGCCCAGCTTTCTAAAAAAACTCTCCGAGGCCAAATCTCAACGGTTGATCTTGAAGGAGGATCCATGCCGAGGAAACCGACCGTGCCGTGTGCTGGCTGTGGCCGCCTGTTGTGGGGCGGCCCGGGGTCGCTGCCCGAGGGGCAGAGGGTGTGTCAGCCCTGCCGCCGCAAGCGGCGAGCGCGCCCGTGAGCGCCCCGGGGTACGTGCACGGCGCCCTGGTCCACGGGGTCAGTGCGCACGTCTTCGACAGGGTGCTCGCGTCGCCGAACGTGGCGCGTGTGCTCGATGAGTTGCCCGCTTGGATGCGGCTGGAGGTGGATGCGGCGCGTCGGGCGCTCCGGCTCGCGGCCCGGGAGTACGAGGGGCTGCCCGTTGCCGTGGACGGAACTGCGGAATCGCAGGTCGCGGCAATCGGGCCACTCTCGCCCCATGAGATCGATACGTACCAGGCGAGCGTCCTGCTCGGCCTCGGGGAGCGTCGGGTCCGGCAGTTGGCGGCCGGCGGTATGGGCCGCCTCGTCGGTGGCCGCTGGCTGCTGGACCGGTCCGCAGTCCTCGCGTACGCGGAGCAGCGCCGGGTGCGCGCGAATCTCTCAGCCTGAGCAGCGTTGCCCGGCAGATCGCCCGGGGACGTGGCTGGCAGCGTGCCCGGCAGATGTCCCGGGTCGTGTAGCGGCCGAGCGAGGGCGCCGCCCCGTCGTATCCAGCGATGAGGAGCGGTGATGGCAAGTTCAGAAGAGGTGGCCTGGCAGCTGTATGCCGGCCTGGAGCAGAGGGACCGCCGTGCGGTGGACGCGTGGCGGGCCCTGGGGAACGACCTCGTGACGTCCCTGATGAACTCCCAGGCTCTCAGCAGCGCCAGGCCCCTGCGCGTCCCTGCGGACGACACGGCGGACTGGGCCCGTCGCCGACTCGGCACGGACCCGGACCTCGTGCTGGCGCGTACGGCCGAGCATGAGGCCGCGCACGCGGTGGTGGCGCGGGCGCTCGGCTTGCACGTGGTCGAGATGTACATCGCGGACAACGGCCGGGACGGCGTCACGACCTACGAGAGTGCCAGCCGCGAAGAGACCGCCGCGGTCGCCGCGGCTGCCGAGGTGTGGATCCACGAGTTCCGAGCCCTGGCCTATCCCCAGGGCGACTCGTCTGGTTGCCGAGAGGACTGGCGCGTCCTCGTGCAGAACACCGACGGGGACCACGGCGTACAGCGGGCCCGCCGACAGGCCCGGCTCATCCTCGGCGAGCACCGCGACGAGGTCCTTGCTCTGGCCGAACGGCTCGGCAGGGAGCGCCACATCACCTTCGAGAAAGGCCGCACGTCATGACGGAGATTGCAGGGCGCGCGCTGATCAGCCTCGCCGAGGGCGCAGACATGGACCTCGACACGGTCCGGATGCTCGCCGCGAACGGGAGCCTGGAAGTCGCTGTGTACCGCTACCAGCGGCGGAAGGCGGCGGCGCGTGAGCGGCGGATGACGGGCCGCCAGGCCTGCGCTGCGTTCGGCCGGCCCCGGACGCTCACCCCGCATCAGGCCAAGGTGGAGCTTCTGCGCCGGCGGGCGGTGGCGATCGATGGCCAGTGACACGTCCCTCGTCTTCAACTTGATCGCCAAGGACAAAGCGTCCGCGGTCATGGACAAGGTCGCCGACCGGTTCACCGCGTCCGCGGCGACTATCGGCGCAGGAGTCGGCGCCGCGCTGGGCAAGGGCGTCATGGACGCCATGGACGTCGAGGCGGCGAACGCGAAGCTGGCCGCACAGCTGGGTCTGGGTGCGGCCGAGGCTGGTCAGGTCGCCGGCGTGTCGGCGTCTGTGTTCCGCAATGCCTGGGGCGACAGCACAGAGCAGGTCAACGAGGCGATCAAGGGCGTCTACCAGAACATCGGCGACGTGAGCCAGGCTAAGGGCGGCCTGGAGGGGATCACCACGAAGGCCTTGGCGCTATCCCAGACGTTCGACCAGGACCTTGGGGTTACGACCGCGGCGGTCGGCCAGCTGATGCGCACTGGGCTGGCGAAGAACGCCGAGGAGGCGTTCGACATCATCGCCAAGGGGCTCGGCAGCGCGGCGGATAAGTCGGGTGACTACCTGGAGACGCTGAACGAGTACAGCACCCAGTGGCGGCGCATCGGTGTCAACGGACAGGTCGCGACTGGGCTGATCGTCCAGGGCATTCAGCACGGCGCCAGGGATGCCGACCAGGTCGCGGACGCCATCGGCATCTTCGGCGAGACTGCCCTCAAGGGCGGCACGGCCGTGGACGAGGCGTACAAGTCCATCGGCCTCAGTAGCAAGACGGTCGGCAAGCTGATGCGCGAGGGTGGGGACAGCGCGCAGAAGGCGTTCCAGATGACCACGGACGCGCTGCGCAACACGAAGGACGAGACGGTCCGCTTGAATGCCGCGTCCGCCCTGTTCGGAGACCCGGCCAACACGATGGCCGACGCGCTGTACGCATTGGATCCTGCCTCAGCTGCGGCTGCGGCGGGCATGGACCATGCGGCCGGCGCCGCCGACGAGATCGTCAAAAAGGTCGGGGGCACCACCTCCCACCAACTGGAGGAGTTCAAGAACAAGGTCATGGGCCGGCTGACCGATGTCGGTGGCGTGATGGTGCAGTTCGCGATGAAGCACCAGTCGGTGTTCGAGCCGTTGTCCTACACGCTGCTGGGGCTCGCGGCGACGGTCCTCGTGGTCCGGGGCGCGATGATGGTGTACTCCGCGGTCTCCGCCGTGGTGGCCGGCGCCAACGCGGTCATCTCCGCGTCCGCGTGGACCGTGATCGGGAACTGGCTGCGCATGAACGCCGTGGGCCTCGCTGCCTACGCCCGTATCGCGGGGGCCGCGGTCGTATCCGCGGCGACCACCGCCGCCGCATGGGTCGGCTCGGCGCTGACTTCGATCGGCACCTGGGTCCTGGCCGTGCTGCGCGCGAGCGCGGTCGCGGTCGGCCAGTTCGTTCTGATGGCGGCACGCGCGGTCGCCTGGGCCGCGATCATGGCCGCGCAGTGGCTGATCGCAATGGGCCCGATCGGATGGATCATCCTCGGGGTGATCGCGCTGGCCGCGCTGATCTACACGTACTGGGACCAGATCAAGGCGTTCACCGTCGCCGCGTGGGGCGCTATCTGGGGCGGCATCAAGTGGGCTGTGGACCAGATCTGGACCTTCTTCCTGACATGGATGCTGGGCGGGATCATCTGGCAGCACTGGGCCCAGATCCAGCAGGGCGCGGTCACCGCGTGGAACGCAATCATCGCCTGGCTGTCGCAGGTGCCCGGCTGGATCTGGAACCTCTTCCTGAACTGGACCATCGCAGGCTTGATCATCAAGCATTGGGATGCCGCGAAGGCCGGCACCATCGCGAAGGCGACGGAAATGGTGGGCTGGCTGCGCGGCCTGCCCGGCATGCTGTCCGGGGCGCTCGGCGACCTCGGCTCGCTCCTCGTCGGCAAGGGCCAGGCGCTCGTCACCGGACTGTGGCGGGGCATCCAGTCCATGGGCGGCTGGCTGCGCTCCACCCTCATGGGCTGGGCCCGGAGCCTCATCCCGGGCCCGATCGCCAAGGCCCTCGGCATCGCCAGCCCGTCGAAGTTGATGGCCGACCAGATCGGCCAGTGGATCCCCGCCGGTGTCGTCGTCGGTATCGAGGCCCGCCAGGGCGAGGTCGATGCGGCGATGGCCGGCCTGGTCCAGGCGCCCGTGTCTGGCCTCGCGTCGGCGGCCGGGCAGCAGATCGCCGGCGGCGCAGGTAGCCCGCTGACCCGGCCCGGGTACGGGCCGATCCCCGTCGAGGTCCGCCTCGTCATCGACGCAGCGGTCGAGTCCGCGTTCGCGACGGCGCTTCGCAAGTCCGTTCGCGTGATCGGGCAGGGCAGCGTCCAGACCGCGTTCGGCCAGTAGGAGAGGAGAGTGCACATGGATGAACGAGAAGCGCGCCGGCTGGCTGCTCGGCACGGGGCGGAA
Source organism: Streptomyces sp. R33 (assembly GCF_041200175.1). Lineage (NCBI taxonomy): Bacteria > Bacillati > Actinomycetota > Actinomycetes > Kitasatosporales > Streptomycetaceae > Streptomyces > Streptomyces sp. R33. The sequence goes on from NZ_CP165727.1 coordinate 3,873,038, forward strand.
CACGCAGCCGCGCTTGAGGCCCTTATCCAGACCGAGGCCCACTACGTGCGTACCGAGGGAGGTATGGAGGTCTGGCAGAAGGGCTACGCCACCCTTCACCTTCCGGTCATGCGGCCGGACTTCCCGCCGGTCGTGCGCGAGGCCATGCAGCGGTTCAGGCTGGCCAGCCTTGACGGCCGGTGCCTGTGCGGGGCGTCAATGGAGGTCGTCAGCCCGAACCAATACGGGATGCGGCACGCCGAGGATTGCGCCGCGGACCCGAGGCGGCTTGCTCAACTGATCCGTGCCAACCCTCCGGGACCAGCAGCCGCCTGACGGCTGCACTCCGCGCCCGGCCCCTTCCGCACCGGGGGGCCGGGCGCCGCCGTGTCTCCGGCATCGCAGCAATCTCGTGCAATCGGTCTCCGGCGGCCGCTCATGGCCAGCATCCTGGAGCCCCAACGAGCCAGGACGGAGCGCCACCATGACCCTGCGGTTCATCGGCACCACCTCGGAGTACGGCAACTGCCCCACCCTGTACGAGGTCGTCGAGACCGGCGACATCGTCGTCCAGGGCGACCAGCTCACCGACCCCGAGCACCTGGCGCAGCTGCGCGACGTCGGCGAGCACGAAACGTTCGTCGTGATCCCGCGCGAACTGCTGACCCGCTTCGCGCCTAAGGAGTAAGTGTGCTGGTCCCCTTCGAGGCGATCACCCATCTGTTCGCCGAGTTCGAGCACACCGCGTTCCGGTTGGAGACCCGCCGGGGCTACGCCTCCGACCGGGCCGGCGCCCGCTTCCAGGCGTTCCTGCGCGGCGTCGAGCCGACGCCCGAGCCGGACAACCCGTGGCACGTGAACGTCCGCGAGAAGGCCGAGCAGGGCGCCCGCTTCTCCAGGGTGCGCATCATCGACGAGCCGCCTACGGACGGGCAGCGGTTCCTGATGGCGGCCGCCGCCGCGAATCCGGGCGAGGACATGCGAGTCCTGGCCCGCGCGGAGGCCGTACGGCTGGAGCTGCCGGAGTACGACTTCTGGCTGTTCGACTCCCGGACCCTGGTCCGCTTCCACATCGACGAGCAGGACGTCACGACCGGCGTCGAGGTTGTCGACGACCCCGGGGAGGTCCTCGCCGCGTGCCGGGCCCGAGACCGGGCCTGGACCGCCGCCACGCCTTCAGCAGAGGTGTGGGCGCAGGTACGTTCGTCCGTGTGAGCACGGACTTTCAGAGCGGCCGCGTGGCCCTCGGCGCGCGCCTTCGGGAACTGCGTGCCGAGGCCGGCGTGAACGGGAAGGACTTCGCGGCCCGCCTCGGCTGGCAGCGCTCGAAGGTGTCCCGGCTGGAGAACGGCAAGCAGACCGCGACCGAGGCCGACACCGACGCATGGGCCACCGCCGCAGGCGTACCCGAGCAGGCTGCGGACCTGCGCAGCCGGCTGAAAGGCCTGGAGTCCCAGCAGCGCTCTTGGCGCCGCCAGCTGGCCGCCGGTCACCGGCCGGTCCAGGACCGGTACGTCGTCGAGTACCAGCGCACCGCGACGATGCGCGGCTACGAAGCCACCGTGATCCCGGGCCTGTTCCAGACCCCGGACTACGCGCGGCACCTGATCGAGGCCAACACGACCTTGATGCAGTCGCCCCGCGACATCGAGGCCGCTGTCGCTGCCCGCATGCGCCGCCAGGAGGTGCTGTACGAGCCGGGCAAGCTGTTCCGCGTCCTGGTCTGGGAAGCCGCCCTCCATGTCCTCGTGTGCCCCCGCCACGTCATGACCGGCCAACTCGACCGGCTCGTCGGCCTCATCGGCATGAGCACCGTCGAGCTCGGCATCGTTCCGCTCGGCGCCCCGCTCCCGCTCACCCCCAAACACGGGTTCTGGATCTTCGATGAGGAGCGCGTCATCGTCGAGACCGTGAACACCGAGCTGTCGTACGACTCGGCCGACGACCTCGCCCTGTACGGCCGGGTGTGGGACGGCCTGAACACGGCCGCCGCGTACGGGGCGCAGGCCCACCGCCTGATTGCCCGCGCACGACACCTGATTGCGCCCGCGTGAGCAACCGGCGCCAACCCGGCCGGGCACCGCGCAATCCGGCGCAACCGGCCGGACGCTGCCCGGCGCCCGTTCCTACCGTGCGGTCATGGCGATCGAGCAGAAGGCCAGCCCGGCGGAGTTCCCCGTCCTCGCCGGCGGCTGGTGCAACTGGCATGACGGGCCCTCGGAAACCGCGCTCGTAGTCCAGTGGGGGGAATCCAACTCCGGCCCCCCGAAGCCGCTGTACGCATGCGCGCCGTGCCGGGAGCAGCGCGACCTGACCGTCACGATGCCCGCCCGCTGCCAGGACGCGCCCCTGCCGCACGTGGACGCACTGTCCTGGGAGCAGATCCAGGGACGGGCCTGCGTCACCTGCGGTACGGAGCTGAACCTCGCCCGCGTCTGGCGGGAGACCGTTGTCGTCCACCAGGACGGGTACGGTCTGCCCTTCGACCTCTACGCCTGCTCGCCGAGGCAAGCATGAGGGGGCCGATCTACTGGGCCGGCCGACGGACCGTGCAGCCTCGCGAGTGCCCGCACTGCGGCACCGAGCCGCTACCCCTCGGCGGCCCTGAGGGCGGCGCGGTAGTCCACGCGGACGACTGCCCAAACCGGCGGCCGGGCGAGCCGACGGTGCGCAGAGCGCGGCCGGAGTGATCTCCCGGCCTGTCCGTGACCGCGGCGGCGCGGGGCGGCTGGGCCGGGCAGCAGGAGGCCCCCGAGACGATGCCTCGGGGGCCTTTATGCACTTCGTTGCAGAACCGGGGTCAGCAGCCGCAGAAGGGCTTGGTCCACCAGCCGCAGGCCTCGCAGTACTCGGCGGTGAGGCGGGTCAACAGGGCACGGATCACGGTCCGTTCACCTCCTCACGCACTACATGAACGGTGCACGTAACCCCTTCTGGGCCCCTCTCGACTCGGTCAACGCGAACGATCTGACCTGCGTAAACGTCGCCGGAAGGGGTTTCGGAGAGCGGTGGGGGAGTGGCGGACGAATCGGACGCATGCCATGCCGCCCACAGCCACAGCACGGGCACCGCGTAGATGAACTGCGGAGCGCGGGCGAGCACCGCGGCGTAGAACGACAGCGCCACGATGGGGGCCGCGATACGGACCAGCAGGGCGCCCAGAGTAGGAACGTCGAACCAGCGGGCGGGCGACTCCAGGAGCAGCCCGGTACCGCGACACAGGCGCCGGCCGACCGCGGCCGCCTGCTCGCTGCCCCTCACAGCAGGCCGACCACGTAGTCACCGGCGGCCGAGACGACCGGCGACAGCACGTACCCGGCGACCCCGGCCACGCCGGACGCGAGGCCGAGGCTGATCCCGGAGATCAAGGCGCGCACGATCATCCAGTTGAAGCCGCGGCGCTTCGTCCAGACCGCGATCAGGACCACGGTGGCGATGATGACGACCGCGTGTCCCCCGTCGGTGAGGACGAGGTTCGAGTGGCGGGTGACGTTCGGGGTGCCGCCGCCGACGCCGTACGTCAAGGCCGCGTTCCCGATGGCCGAGGACCCCCACAGGGACCAGTCGGCGCCGCCGCCGAGGAGTCCGCCGGCGGACAGGATCAGCAGCATCCCGTACAGCCACACCAGGAGGAACGGGAGCAGCTTCAGCAGGTGCTTGGGCTTGGCGGCCTGCTTGGCGCCGGGCCACCAGCGGGTGATCTCCCAGCCGAGGAGGGACAGGCCGACGGTGACGCCGCCGAGGGAGACGACGGCGTACGTAGGAAGGTTCACGAGGGGTCCTCAGAGGAGGGCCGCGGCGATCGCGGCGAGGAGAACGACGAAGGCGCACGTCCCGAGGGCGGGGGCGGCGTAGAGGTCGCGGGCGCGGGCCGGGCCCGCGAGGCAGAGCCCCACGAACCCGGCCGCCGCAGACGCGGCGAAGAACACGGTGGGCAGCACGGCTACCGCGCTTCGGGAAGGGCCGTCACACGCCCGGCGGGTGGCACCGGGGGGCCGTCGTACGAGGGCACTCGGACCGCCATACGCCGAGGTGGGACGCCATCCGGGTAGAGGCCGGACTCCCACACCCACCTGTAGCCGTAGGCCATGAACGCGACGGCGTAGCGGACCGCGTCGGACGCCGTCATACCGGTCCGCATGATCGTGGCGAGGTCGTCGGACAGGGTCTCGTCGACACGGACGGACAGGCTCTTACCGGCCTGCGGAGGGGTGCTCACCACGCGCCCCCCGACCGGAGCACGGTCAGCCGGTCGGCAAGCCTGCGGAGCAGAGTCGCCCGGGCCGCGAGCGCGGCGGCGTACCGTCGCAGCCCATCCGGGTCCAGCGTCACCGCGACCGGGACCAGCTCGACGTAGACGCTCACTGGCACGGGGGTCTCGCCGTACGGGAACGCGACGAGCTCGGCCACAAGGTCGAGGAGGCCATCCGGCACGTCTAGGGGCGCCGCGTGGTGCAGGTCGGCCCGAACCTCGACCGGCTGCCCGACGTGGCCGGCGCACCAATCCGGTTCGGGCAGGGTGACGGGGCCGTGGTCGAGGGTGGGCACCGTGACGGTGCGGGCCGCGCTCACTGGTCGCCGCCAGCGGCCTGGCGGAGGGCCTCGGCGTACCGGCCGCGGGTGGTCCCCCGCTCGACCGCGGGGGCGTACTCGAGCAGCTGCTGTTCGGCCTGCTCGGCGCGGGCGGTTCCGTAGCCGTGTCGGCGGGTGGCGAAGGTGAGGGCCAGGGCCTCGCGGGTGCGGTCCGTCATGGGCTCGGTGGGCCGCTCGGCGGTGAGGCGGGCCGCGATGGCCAGGAGGAGGACGCGGGCACCCGCGTCGGGCATGGCTGTACGGTCATGCATGGGTCTGGACTCCTTGATCAGAAGGAAGTTCGGATCAAGGCGCCGTTCGGTGGTGACACACCGGGCGGCGCCGTCGTGTCCACAGGGTGTGGACGGGCGACAGGCGGACCGCGCACCCGGCAGGGCACATCGGGGGCACAACGCAACGGATAACACTGAGAAACGATGACAAACACTGTCAGTAGTTTCTGCACGTCAGACCCCCTTTCCGAGGCCGAGTGCAGGTCAGCGATTCAGGCGGTAAGTACGTGAACTACCGCTGATCGCGGTCCCCCACCTGCCGTCCGGCGGCCCGGCGGTCCTTCCAGGACCGCCGGGCCGCGGCCGTTTCCGGGGGCGTGCGGATCACGAGCCCGGCGTGCACGGCGCATGCGCCTCAGCGGCCCCCGATGGGCACTTGGGGAGCCCTGCGCGCGCCCACCACTGTGGTGGCCATCATCACCGCGGGACAGGGGAGGTTCTCGGATGCCTGGGGTCGACACGTTTCGCGAAGACTTCGGGGCGTCCGTCGTCGTGGCGCTCGTCGCGCTGCCCCTCTGTGTGGGCGTGGCCGTCGCCTCCGGTGTGCCGGCCGAGCTGGGGATCATCACCGGAGTGGTCGGCGGGCTGGTCACCGGGTGGTTCCGGGGAAGTTCGCTCCAGGTGAGCGGCCCGGCCGCCGGGCTCACCGTGCTCGTCTACGAGGCGGTGCACACGCACGGTGTCCGCGCGCTCGGGGTCCTGGTGCTGGCCGCCGGGCTGCTGCAGCTGGGCATGGGGGCGCTGCGGCTCGGGCGGTGGTTCCGGGCGATCTCCGTCGCCGTCGTGCACGGGATGCTGGCCGGGATCGGGCTCGTGCTGATCGCGGGGCAGCTGTACGCCGTGGGCGGCGTACCGGCCCCCGGCGGAACCCTGGAGAAGCTGGCCGCGGTGCCGAGGCTGGCCGGGCAGGCCGACTGGTCCGCCGTGGCACTCGGGGCCGGGACCATCGCCGTCCTCGTGGCCTGGCGCCGGATGCCCGCCCGGCTGCGGCTCGTACCGGGCGCGCTCGTCGGGGTGGCAGCCGCCACCGCCGTGTCGACGCTGCTGCAGCTGCCCGTCGAGAAGGTGACGGTGGCCGGGGTCCTGGAGGCCGTGGCCACGCCCGGCTGGGGGGACTTCGGGCTGCTGGCCTCCGGCGGGGCCCTCGGAACCGTGATCGCCCTGGCTCTGATCGCCTCCGCCGAGACCCTGTTCAGCGCGGCGGCCGTGGACCGGATGCGCGAGGGGACCCGGACCCACTACGACCGGGAGCTCATGGCCCAGGGCGTCGGCAACACCGTCTGCGGACTGCTCGGGGCGCTGCCGATGACCGCCGTGATCGTGCGCAGCGCCGCCAACGTGGAGGCAGGGGCCCGCACCCGGGCGTCCCGCATCATGCACGGCGGCTGGCTGCTGCTGTTCGCCGTCGCGCTCCCCCAGCTGCTCGAAGTGGTGCCGCTCGCCGCGCTGGCCGGGGTACTGCTGCACGCCGGATGGAAGCTGCTGCCGGCCCGGGCCGTCGCCGGCCTGTGGCAGACGCACCGGGGCGAGGCGGTGGTGCTGGTGGCGACGGCCTCCGCGGTCGTGGCCACCAACCTCTTCGAAGGAGTGCTGGTCGGGCTGGGCCTGGCCGTGGTCAAAGCGGCCTGGGAGACCTCCCACGTGCACATCGAGGAGGTGTGGGAGGGCGGGGAGCTGCGCGTCCAGGTCATGGGGAGCGCCAGCTTCCTGCGGCTGCCGAAGCTGCTCGACGCGCTGGACGCACTGCCCGCCGGACAGCCCGTACGCCTCGACCTGAGCGGGCTGCGCCACCTGGACCACGCCTGCTTGACCGCCCTCCACGGGTGGGAGCAGAACCGCGCCCCGCTGGCCGGCCGGGAAGGCGTCATCTAGGGCGGCTACCCTCCGCCCGTGGACAACGAGTTGAAACGGTCGCTGGGAGTCTTCGACGCGGTGGTCGTCGGGCTCGGGGCGATGGTCGGGGCCGGCATCTTCGCCGCGCTCGCCCCGGCGGCAGCCGCGGCGGGTCCCGCGGGCGGCGCGCTGCTCGCCGCCCTCGCGGTGGCGGCCTTGATCGCCTACTGCAACGCGCACTCCTCGGCGCGGCTGGCCGCCCGGTATCCGGCCTCCGGCGGGACCTACGTGTACGGGCGGGAACGGCTCGGCCCGTTCTGGGGATATCTGGCCGGCTGGGGCTTCGTCATCGGCAAGACCGCCTCGTGTGCCGCGATGGCCCTCACCGTGGGGGCCTATGTGTGGCCCGGGCAGCAGCATGCCGTGGCCGTCGCCGCGGTGGTGGCGCTGACCGCCGCGAGCTACGGGGGTCTGCAGAAGTCCGCCCGGATCGCGCGGGTGATCGTGGCGGTGGTACTGGCCGTGCTGGCCGGGGTCGTGGTGGTGTGCCTGACCTCCGGCGCGGCCGACGCGGGACGGCTCGGCGGTCTGGCCGGGGGCGGCGCCGGCGGCCTGCTCCAGGCGGCCGGACTGCTGTTCTTCGCCTTTGCGGGATACGCCCGGATCACCACCCTGGGCGAGGAGGTGCGTGATCCGGAGCGCACGATCCCGCGGGCGGTGCCCCTCGCTCTGGGGATCGCCCTGCTCGTGTACGCCGCGGTGGCGGTGGCAGCGCTGTCGGTGCTGGGCGCCGACGCCCTGGCGGCTTCGACGGCTCCGCTGGCGGACGCGGTACGGGCGGCCGGGCAGCCCGGAATGACCCCCGTGGTCCGGGTGGGTGCCGCCCTGGCGGCGCTGGGCTCGCTGCTGGCCCTGGTGCTCGGGGTGTCGCGGACCACCCTGGCGATGGCCCGGGACGGCCATCTCCCCCGCGCGCTGGCGGCCGTCCATCCACGCCATCAGGTGCCGCACCATGCTGAGCTCGCCGTCGGTGCGGTGGTCGCGGTGCTCGCGGCGACCACCGATCTGCGGGGCGCGATCGGTTTCTCCTCGTTCGGAGTGCTGGCCTACTACGCGATCGCGAACGCTTCCGCTTGGACTCTCGATTCAGCTGTCAAAGGCCGGGCCGTGGCAGCGGTCGGGCTGTCCGGCTGTGTCGTGCTGGCCTGTGCGCTGCCCCTCGCGTCGGCGGTCGCGGGGGGTGCCGTGCTGGCCGCGGGCGCGCTGGCCTACGGCCTGCGCAGGCGGCTCACACGCGGGATCTGAACTCGGCCCAGGGCGCCAGGTCCAGGTCGTACTCCTCGCCCGCCGCGGAGTCCTCGCAGTACCAGGCGGTGCCGTCGAGCCAGCCGCGCAGCCAGTCGGCGAGGCTCGGGGTGTCCATGAACCAGGCGAGGTCCGGATCCCCCAGGTTCGGGTCGAACAGCAGCACCTGGGCGGTCTCCGAGCTGCAGTCGACGCAGACGTACATGCCGCAGCCCCAGTGGGCGATCGGCAGCACCCCGCCGGGCCATTTCCATCCGGATCCGCGCATCGCCCGGTAGGTGGCGACACCGTCCTTCAGGGGCAGCAGCCCGCACTCCGGGCCGAACCCGCCGTCCCCGACGCGGGTGTAGAGCCCGGCGAGCAGCGGCGGCAGCTCGAAGCCGAGTATGAGCGCGGCCCGGGCCGGCTCCTCGGCGTCCAGCGGCGCCGGCAGGGGCCTGCCCTGCCCGTCCGCAGCATCCTGCGCGCGGGTGGCGACTTGCTCCAGCAACTGCTCGGTCTCGTCCATGCATTCATGGTGACCCATGCCACTGACAATCGCCCTGACCTGCGCCCTCGCCCCGGAACGGACCTCCGGGCGAGCCGCCTGCGGATGCCGGATCCACCGTCAGTTCCCGGGCTCCTGCGGCCCCTTGCCGACGTCGTCGCGCGCCGAGTCGTACCCGATGAAGTACGTGGGCCGGCGCTGTACGGCGGTGTAGATCCGGCCGATGTACTCGCCGAGCAGCCCGACGCAGATCAGCTGCACACCGCCGAGGAAGAGCATGCCGACGAACAGCGAGGTCCAGCCGGGCACGGTCTTGCCGAGCAGGAACACCGCCAGCGTCCAGGCGATCATCACGAGGCAGGTGACGAAGCTGATGACGCCGAGCCAGGTCGCGAGCCGCAGCGGGGCGGCCGAGAAGTTGGTGATGCCGTCCACGGCGAGGCGGATCATCTTGCTCAGCGGGTACTTGGTCTCGCCCGCCACCCGCTCGGCCCGGCGGTACGTGACCTGCCCGCTCGGGAAACCGAGCCAGGGCACCAGCAGCCTGTAGACCTGCTGCTGGTCGGGCAGGGCCTTGAGGGCCTCCACGGCCTCGCGGCTGAGCAGCCGGAAGTCCCCGGCCTGCGCGGGCACCTGCTTGCCGACCATGCGGCGCATCAGCCAGTAATAGGCGGCGGCGGTACGGCGCTTGAAGCCGGTGTCGGTGCTGCGGTCGGAGCGGACGCCGTAGACGATGTCGAGGTTCTCGGACCGGGCCAGGTCCAGCATCTCCGGTACTTTCTCCGGCGGATCCTGGAGATCGGCGTCGATGCTGGCCACGTACGCCCCGACCGAGCTGTGCAGCCCGGCGCGCAGGGCGGCCTGGTGGCCGGAATTGCCGCGCAGCCGGACGATGCGGAGCTCGGGCCAGTCCGTACGGAACTTCTCGAGGAGTTCGGAGGTCCGGTCGGTGCTGCCGTCGTCGACCGCGAGGACCTCGTACGTGACCGCTGTGCCGTCGAGCACCGGCCGCAGCCGGCTCACCAGGGCGGGGAGGGCCTCCTCCTCGTTGTACATCGGCACGATGACCGACAGGGTCGTGGCCGTGCGTGCAGCCGACACTGGTTCTCCCTGTCCGTGTTCCCTGGCCACCCTGCCGTCTACCGGGAGGCGAACGGCGCGTCGGTCGGGACGATCTCGCGGCCCAGCGGCAGCAGGGCGAGCGGGACCATCTTGAAGTTGGCGATGCCGAACGGGATGCCGATGATCGTGACGCACAGGGCGATGCCGGTGACGATGTGGCTGAGGGCCAGCCACCAGCCAGCCAGGACCAGCCACAGGACGTTGCCGATGCAGGACGCCGCGCCCGCGTCCCGGCGCTCGACCGTGGTGTAGCCGAAGGGCCAGAGGGCGTACACCGCGATGCGGAAGGCCGCGATGCCGAACGGGATGCCGATGATGGTGATGCACAGGAGCACGCCCGCGAGGCAGTAGCCCAGGAACAGCCAGATGCCGCTCAGGACGAGCCAAATGATGTTGAGGATGGTCTTCACTGACTACGGCCTGCCATCTGTTCGAGCCGGGCGATGCGCTCGGCCATCGGTGGATGCGTGGAGAACATCTTAGAAAGGCCCTGGCCCGGGCGGAACGGATTGGCGATCATCATGTGGCTCGCGGTCTCCAGCCTGGGCTCGGGGGGCAGCGGGAGCTGCTTGACGCCGGCGTCCAGCTTGCGCAGGGCGCTGGCCAGGGCGAGCGGGTCGCCGGTGAGCTGGGCACCGGACGCGTCGGCCTCGTACTCGCGCGAACGGCTGATGGCCAGCTGGATCACGGACGCGGCCAGCGGGCCCAGGATCATGATCAGCAGCATGCCGAGGATGCCGGGCCCCTCGTCGTCGTTCGAACGGCCGATCGGGATCAGCCAGGCGAAGTTCACCAGGAACATGATGACGGAGGCGAGGGCTCCGGCGACGGACGAGATCAGGATGTCGCGGTTGTAGACGTGGCTCAGCTCGTGGCCGATCACCCCGCGCAGCTCGCGCTCGTCGAGTATGCGCAGGATGCCTTCGGTGCAGCAGACCGCGGCGTTGCGCGGATTGCGGCCGGTGGCGAAGGCGTTCGGCGCCTCGGTCGGAGAGATGTAGAGCCGTGGCATGGGCTGGCGCGCGGAGGTGGAGAGCTCGCGCACCATGCGGTAGAGCTGGGGGGCCTCGAACTCGCTGACGGGGCGGGCGCGCATCGCGCGTAGAGCCAGCTTGTCGCTGTTCCAGTACGCGTACGCATTCGTCCCGAGGGCGACGAGGACGGCGATGATCAGCCCGCCGCGCCCGAAGAAGCTCCCGATGACGATGATGAGTGCGGACAGCCCGCCGAGGAGTACGGCGGTCTTCAGCCCGTTGTGCCGGCGGTGCACGGTACGCCCTCCAAATGGTGCGGCAGGGGGACCCCCGTCCGGGATCTGCGGATCTGCGGGTCTACGGTCCAGTGGACCCTCCCTTCTCGCTCAACGCGAGGTGAGGGCTTCTGGTTCCCAGGGCGTGCCGGGGCGGCCGCCCCGGTGTCCGGGGCGGCGGTGCGGCGGCGGGCGTTGCTCCGTACGGGTCACGGCGTACGTCCGGACCCGCGCGCGAGCCGGCGCACGGGGCCGGCGTACAGGGCCGTCGTACGGGTCTGCCGGAGCGGGCTACTGCGGGAACAGGCTGCCCGCGGCGAAGCGCAGGACGAGCTGCGGGGCGCCCGAGAGCACCACGGCGGTGACGGCCGTGATCGCGATCGCGGCGGTGACCGGCCACGGGGCCTTCGCACGAACGGTCTCGGCGGCGCCCTCGGGGGCGCGGAAGAGCAGCGCGGTCCAGCGCAGGTAGTAGTACAGGGCGATGACGACGTTGACGGCCATGACCACGGCCAGCCATCCCAGGCCCGCGTCGACCGCGGAGCGGAAGACGGTGACCTTGGCGAAGAGGCCGATGAGGCCCGGCGGCAGGCCGGCCAGGCAGAGCAGGAAGAAGGCCAGCGCGAGGGCGGCGGCGGGGCGCTCCGCGTACAGGCCGCGGTAGTCGCTGATCCGGTGCAGCGGCTTGGTGCGGGCGACCAGTGCGGCCACGGCGAAGGCGCCGAGGTTCACGGCGGCGTACATGAGGGCGTACGCGACGGTGGAGCCGATCTGGTCGCGATCGGAGTACGCGGCGGCCGCGATCGGGACCAGCAGGTAGCCGGCCTGGCCGACCGAGGACCAGGCGAGCAGCCGGACGGCGCTGCCCGGCCGGTCCGCGCGCTGGCGCAGGGCGGCGGCGTTGCCGAGCGTCATGGTGAGAGCGGCGAGGACGGCGAGGGCCGGGCCCCAGATGTCGGAGTACGCAGGGAAGGCGATCACCGTGACGAGGATGAGGCCGGTGAAGCCGACGGCCTTGCCGATCACGGAGAGGTAGCCCGCGATGGGCAGCGGCGCGCCGACGTAGGTGTCCGGGACCCAGAAGTGGAAGGGGACGGCCGCGGTCTTGAAGGCGAAGCCGACGAGGGTGAGCGCGACGCCGGCCATGGCGAGGGTGTCGAGCTGCCCGGGGACGTCCTCGAGGCGGTCGGCGACCTGGGTGAGGTGCAGGGAGCCGGTGGCGGCGTAGACGAAGCTGACGCCCAGCAGCGAGACGGCGGTGGCGGTGACGGAGGAGAGGAAGAACTTGAGGGCGGCCTCGGAGGAGAGGCGGTCGCCGCGGCGCATGCCGACGAGGGCGAAGGCGGGCAGCGAGGCGACTTCGAGGGCGACGATCAGGGTGGCGAGGTCGCGGGAGGCGGGCAGCAGGGCGGCGCCGGCGGCGGAGGACAGCAGCAGGAACCAGTACTCGCCGGCGGGCATGCGCGCGTCGCGGACGGCGGTGACCGACAGCAGCGCGGTGACCAGGGCGCCGGTCAGCACCAGGAACTGGATGACGAGCGTGAAGTGGTCGGCGGTGTAGCTGCACGCACCGGGGTCGGTGGAGAGGCAGAAGGTGGCGCGGTCGCCGGCGCGCAGCGGCAGCAGGGTGACGGTCGCGGCGGCGAGGCCGGCGACGGAGAGCCAGCCGAGCAGCGGCTTGAGCCGTTCCGGTACGAAGAGGTCGGCGACCAGGACGACCAGGGCGACGGCGGCGGGGAGCACCACGGGGGTGATCGCGAGCCAGTCGATGCTCTGGACGACGCTCGCGGTCTCGGCGGCCGGGGCCGTGGCGGCGGTCAGGGCGGACAGGGCCGTCATGCGTTGCCTCCTGCGAGGAGCTTCTGGACGGCCGGGTCGGTGAGGCCGAGGAGGACAGCGGGCCACAGGCCGGCGAGGACGGTGAGGGCCGCGAGCGGGGTCCAGGCGGCGAACTCGTAGCGCTGGATGTCCGCGAGTTCGAGCGCGGGCGCGGGCTCGGGCAGGGCCTTGGGGTCGCCCATGCAGACGCGTCGTACGACGATCAGCAGGTAGGCGGCGGTGAGCAGGGTGCCGAACGCGCCGAAGGCCATGTAGGTGAGGAAGGCGGGCCGGGACAGGCCCTGCGCCGGGTCGAACGCGCCGAACAGGGCCAGCATCTCGCCCCAGAAGCCGGCGAGGCCGGGCAGGCCGAGGGAGGCGACGGCGGCGAAGGCGAGGAGGGCGCCGAGGCGGGGGGCGCGGCCGTAGAGGGCGGCCCCGGTGGCTCCGGCGAGGGTGTCCAGATCGGCGGTCTTGTAACGGTCCTTGAGCGCACCGACAAGAAAGAAGAGAAGGCCGGTGATCAGACCGTGCGCGATGTTGGCGAACAGCGCGCCGTTCACACCGGTGGGAGTCATCGAGGCGATGCCGAGGAGGACGAAGCCCATGTGGCCGACGGAGGAGTACGCGATGAGGCGCTTGAGGTCGCCCTTGTTGCCCTTGCGGGCGAGCGAGAGACAGGCGAGGGACCCGTAGACGATGCCGATGGCGGCGAAGGCGCCCAGGTAGGGGGCGAAGGTCGCCATGCCGTCGGGTGTGACGGGGAGCAGGATGCGCACGAACCCGTACGTGCCCATCTTGAGCAGTACGCCGGCCAGCAGGACGGAGCCCACGGTGGGCGCGGCGGTGTGGGCGTCGGGCAGCCAGCTGTGCAGCGGCCACATCGGGGTCTTCACCGCGAGGCCGAGGCCGATGGCGAGGACGGCCAGGAGCTGGGTGGTGTGGCTCAGTTCGCGGCCGTTGTCGGAGGCGAGGGCCACCATGTCGAAGGTGCCGCTGTTCAGCCCGATCAGCAGCAGTCCGAGCAGCATGACCACGGAGCCGAGGAGGGTGTAGAGGATGAACTTCCAGGCGGCGGCCTGCCGCTGAGCACCGCCCCAGCGGGCGATGAGGAAGTACATCGGGATGAGGACCATCTCGAAGGCGAGGAAGAACAGCAGCAGGTCGAGGACGGCGAAGGTCGCGAGGGTGCCGGACTCGAGGACGAGGAGCAGTGCGACGAAGGCCTTGGGGGACGGGCCTTCGGGGAGCTTGAAGTAGCTGTAGAGCGCGCAGAGGAAGAACAGCAGCGCGGTCATCAGGAGGAGGGGGAGCGAGATGCCGTCGATGCCGAGGTGGATGCGGACGTCCAGCGCCGGGATCCAGCTGAGGTCCGTGGTCGCCTGGAAGCGGGCCGGGGCGTCGTGGTCGAAGCCCAGAGCGAGGGCGACGGCCGCGGCGAGGATCACGCCCGTCACGGTCACGCCGTGGCGCAGCACGGCCTGTTCGGGGCTCTTGCCCTTGAGGCCGGGCGGGGCCGGCAGGAGGGCCGCGGCGGCGCCGAGGAGCGGTGCGGCCACGACGAACGCCAGAAGGAACTGCATCACGGACGGGCTGATATCAATCACGGCTGACTCACGGCTCACGATCCGGCGTTGACGTTGGCGAGGACGGCGGTGGCGATCGCCAGGACCACGGCGCCGGCGAGCAGGGCGCTCAGGTAGCTCTGCACGTTGCCGGTCTGGGCCCGGCGTACGAGGCTGCCGAGCAGCCGGGGGCCGGCGCCGGCGCCGCGGACGTACGTGTCCACGACCTCGCGGTCGAGGAAGCGGACGAGGCTCGCGGCGGCGCGGACGGGGCGGACGAACAGCCGGTCGTAGACGGCGTCGAGGTGGAAGCCGTCGGCCGCGTGGCGGTGCAGCGGGCCGAGCAGCGCGCGGCCGGGGTCGGGGGCTGCGCCGGCCGGGACGGCGGGGTGGTCATGGGTGACCTCGGCGACCTCGGGGGTTTCGGCGGCCGACTCCGCGGCGGCGGCGGACGCCGATGCGCCGGCTCCGTAGCCGACGGCGGCGGCCTTGGCCGTGGCCCGCTGCCACAGGGCGTAGGCCAGCACCGCGCCGACGGCGGTGGCTCCCGTGCCGAGGACCGAGGTGGTCAGGGACGGGGTGAGTGCGTTGCCGTCGAACCAGTCGGCGATCGGTCCGGCGGTGAGGCCGAAGCCGATCGTCGGGATCGCGAGCAGCCACAGCACGCCGGTCATGGCGACGGGCTCCTTGCCGTGGTCGGGGGCGGCGGCGCCCCGGCCGCGGAAGGCCATCAGCCACAGCCGGGTGGCGTAGGCGGCGGTGAGCAGGGCGGTCAGCACACCGGCGACGAGGACGACCCAGCCGGCGGCGCTGGGGGCGAACTCCGAGTGGCCGCCGGCGGTGTGCTCGGCGGCGACGAGGACGGCTTCCTTGGAGAAGAAGCCGGCGAAGGGCGGGATCGCGGCGAGCGCGAGCAGCGCGATCGTCATGGTCCAGAAGGCGTCGGGGATGCGCTTGGCCAGGCCGTCCATCCGGGACATGGCGGCCAGGGAGTTCGTGCCGGCGGCGTGGATGATCACGCCCGCTCCGAGGAACAGGAGCGCCTTGAAGGCGCCGTGGGAGAGGAGGTGGAAGATGGCGGCGCCGCGGTCGCCGACGGCCAGGGCACCGAGCATGTAGCCGAGCTGGCCGACCGTGGAGTAGGCGAGCACGCGCTTGATGTCGTCCTGGGCCAGGGCGGCGAGCCCGGAACCGACCATCGTGACGGCCGCCATGACGGCCATGACCACCAGTGCGGCCTGCGAGGCCGCGAAGACCGGGAGGAGACGGGCGACGAAGTAGATACCGGCGGCGACCATCGTCGCGGCGTGGATCAGCGCGGAGACCGGGGTGGGGCCCGCCATGGCGTCCGGAAGCCAGGTGTGCAGCGGGAACTGCGCGGACTTGCCCGCGACGCCGGCGAGCAGGAGGAGCGCGATCAGCGTCGGGTGGTCGAGACCGCCCGCGGCGACGGTGCCCAGGACCTTGGTGATCTGGAAGGAGCCGGCGTCGGCGGCGAGCGCGAACAGGCCGATCAGGAAGGGGACGTCGCCGAGCTTGGTGACGAGGAAGGCCTTGAGGGAGGCGGAGCGGGCCGCCTCGGTCTCCCAGTAGTGGCCGACGAGGAAGTACGAGCAGATGCCCATGATCTCCCAGCCGACCAGCAGCACCATCAGGTCGCCGGAGTAGACGACGAGCAGCATGGCGGAGGTGAACAGTGACACCAGAGCGGCATACGACGGGTAGCGCGGGTCCTCGCGGAGGTACGCCGTCGAGTAGAGCTGTACGCAGGTGGCGACGACGCCGACCAGCACGGCGACCAGGACGGCGAAGCCGTCCAGGTAGAGCGCGAGGTCGATCGGCACCGAGCCGGTCGGGGTCAGCTCCGTCGAGGCGACGATCGGCTTGCCGCCGCCCTGGCGGACGGCGACGACCACGGCCAGCACGGCCGCGGCCAGCGCCGGCAGTACCGCGAGGGGCCGGACGAACCCGGGGGCGCTGCGGCCGAACAGCAGTCCCGCCACCGCGCCCAGGAAGGGCAGGAGCGGGACGAGGACCGCGAGGGTCGTGGTGCTCACGCGGTGACCTCGCTCTGGTTGTTCGGGGCGGGCTCGTGGCCCTCGGCGGTGTCGCGCAGCCGGTCGACGTCCGAGGTGCCGCGGTTTCGGTACACCATCAGCACGATCGCGAGGCCGATGCCGATCTCGGCGGCGGCGATGGCGATCGTGAAGAGGGTGAGGGCCTGGCCGGCGTGGAGGGTGTCGCGCAGCCAGACGTCGAAGGCCACCAGGTTGAGGTTGACGGCGTTGAGCATCAGCTCGACGGACATCAGGACCAGGATGGCGTTGCGGCGGGCGAGCACTCCGTACAGGCCCGTGCAGAAGAGGAGCGCCGCGAGCACGGCGGGATAGGCGAGGTGCATCAGCGCTGCTGCCCCTTCGTCTTGTCGTCGGGTCCACTGGCGGCGGCGTCCCTGCGGGAGAGCACGATGGCGCCGATCAGGGCCGCGAGGAGGAGGACGGAGAGGGCTTCGAAGGGCAGTACCCAGTGCTGGAAGAGCATCGTGCCGGTCACTTCGGTGGAACCCTGGGCGGGGCCGTCGAGATCGATCCAGGTGGTGCGGAACGCGTCGACGACGACCCAGACGAGCGCGGCGGCCGCGACGAGGGCGACGCCGAGGGCGACCCGGCGGTTGTTCGAGTCGGCGTCCGGGGAGCGGCCGATGGGTGCCTTGGTGAGCATCAGCCCGAAGAGGAGGAGGACGACCACGGAACCGAGATAGATCAGGACCTGGACCCAGGCGATGAACTCGGCGGTCAGCAGCAGGTACTCGACGGCGATCCCGCCGAGCGCGACGACCAGCCAGAGGGCGGCGTGCACGAGCTGCTTGGTGGTGACCGTGATCGCGGCCGCGCCGAGGGTGGCGAGGCCGACGAGGACGAAGGCGATCTCGACGCCGGTCGGGGAGAGGAACCCGTTGCCCGTTGCCGCGGCGGCCAGGGCGGTGGCTGCGGGGGTCACGCGTCTCCCTCCGGGGTGTTCGGGGCATCGGTGTCGGGCGCGGCGGGGGCGGCCGGCTCGGCGGCAGCGGCGGCTGCCGCGGCGGCGGCCTCGGCCTTCTCCACAGCCTTGCGGGCGGCGGCGATCTCCTTGGGCTCCTCGGCGGCCGGGTCCAGGGCGGGCGGCGCCGGGACCGTCCACATCCACTCGCGCAGCTTGTCGCGCTCGTGGGTGAGTTCGAGGATGTCCGTCTCCGCGTACTCGAACTCCGGCGACCAGAAGAGGGCGTCGAAGGGGCACACCTCGATGCAGATGCCGCAGTACATGCAGAGGGAGAAGTCGATGGCGAACCGGTCGAGGACGTTGCGGCTGCGCTCGCGGCCGCCGGGGGCGGCGGCCGGGACCGTCTCCTTGTGGGAGTCGATGTAGATGCACCAGTCGGGGCACTCGCGGGCGCACAGCATGCAGACCGTGCAGTTCTCCTCGAACAGTCCGATGACCCCGCGGGTGCGGGGCGGGAGCTCGGGCTGCACCTCGGGGTACTGGGCGGTGTGCGCGCGCTTCGTCATCGTGCGCAGGGTGACGGCGAGGCCCTTGGCGAGGCCGGATCCGGGGATGGGCATTACTGGATCGCCACCTTCACGATGCCGGTGAGCGCGATCTGGGCGAGCGCGAGCGGGATGAGTGTGGTCCAGGCGAGCTTCTGGAGCTGGTCCTCGCGCAGCCGCGGGTAGGTGACGCGGAGCCAGATCACGACGAAGGCGAGGACCGCGGTCTTGAGGAGGGTCCAGACCCAGCCGTCGGCGACGGGCCCGTGCCAGCCGCCGAGGAACAGGACGGTGGTGAGGGCGCAGAGGACGACGATGCCGGCGTACTCGGCGAGCAGGAACAGCGCGAAGCGCAGGCCGGTGTACTCGGTGTACGCGCCGAAGATGATCTCGGAGTCGGCGACGGGCATGTCGAAGGGGGGACGCTGGAGTTCGGCGAGGCCGGCGATGAAGAAGACGAGCGCGCCGGTGATCTGCCAGGGCAGCCACCACCACTGGAAGGCGTGGACGATGCCGGGGAGGGACACGGTCCCGGCGGCCATGGCGACGGACGCGGCGGCGAGCAGCATGGGGAGCTCGTACGCGAGGAGCTGCGCGGCGGTGCGCAGGCCTCCGAGCAGGGAGAACTTGTTGGCGGAGGCCCAGCCGGCCATCAGGCTGCCGAGGACGCCGACGCCCATGACGGCGAGTACGAAGAACACCCCGGCGTCGATGACCTGGCCGACCGCGCCTTCGCCCGGGCCGATGGGGACGGCGATGAGGACGAGGAGGTACGGGAGCAGGGCGACGGCGGGGGCGAGCTGGAAGATGCGGCGGTCGGCGCCTGCCGGGACGACGTCTTCCTTCTGCGCGAACTTCACGCCGTCGGCGACGAGCTGGGCCCAGCCGTGAAAACCGCCGGCGTACATGGGGCCGAGGCGGCCCTGCATGTGCGCCATCACCTTGTGCTCGGTCTGCCCGACGACGAGCGGGAGCACGAGGAAGACGGCGAAGACGACGATGAGTCGCAGGGCGACGTCGAGGAGGTCATTCACGCGTCGCCTCCGTTTTCGGATTCGGATTCGGGGGTGTGGCCGGTCCCGGCCTCGGACTCCGCGCCGGGGTCGGCTGTGCCGGTGTCGGCCGTGTCCCCTTCGGCTGTGCCGGGGGCGGCCGTGCCGGGGGCGGGTGCCTTCGGCTCGGCCTCGGGCCCGGTGTCGGCCTTCGGCGTGGACTTCGGCTCGGCCTGGGGGCCCGGGTCGGCCGCGGGTGCGGAGCCGGGCTTGGGTCCCGGTTCCGGTGCCGGCGCCGGCGCCGAGTCCTGGTCCTGGTCCGCGAAGGCGGGCTGGGGGTTGTGCCAGGGGGCGTCCGTGCTGCGGGGGGCCGGCCGCCTGCCCGGCGCCACCGTGCGCCCGGTGGCCGCCTGGCTCGCCGAACCGTCGGCTGCCGAACGGGCACGGCGGGCCGGACGCGGAGCGGCGTCGCCCTGCGGCGCGTCCTCTGCCGGCGCGTCCTCTCCCGGCGCGGCCGGCGTCGCTGCGGCTTCCGCCGGCGGGACGGCCTGGCTCGCCGAGCCGTCCGAGGCGGTGCGGGTGCGGCGGGCCGGGCGCGGGGGCTCGACCGCGGCGGCTCCAGGCGCTGCTGCGGCCTCCGTCGGCGGGGTCGCCGGGGCGTCCGTGCCCGGGCGGGGGCGGCGGGCCGGGGCGCCCTCGCGGGGGGCGCGGGCGGTGCGGGCCGGGCGGGTGGGGGCCGGCGGGAGCTGGCCCTTGAGCGGGCCCCAGTCGTTGGGGTCCGGGACACCCGGCGGGAGCATCTGGCGGCGCTTCGGGGCGTCGGGGTCGTGCGCCTCGCCCGGCTCCTTGGCGCCCGGCCAGGCCTTCGCGACGCGCGCGGCCAGGACGAAGTCCTTGCGCAGCGGGTGCCCCTCGAAGTTCTCCGGGAGGAGGAGGTGGGCGAGGTGCGGGTGGTCCGTGAAGACCACGCCGAACATCTCGTACGTCTCGCGCTCGTGCCATTCCGCACCCGCGTAGATCGCGACCGCGGAGGGGAGGGACGGAGCGGAGTGCGGGACCGTCGTACGGAGGAGGAGACGGCGTACCCGGCGGTTTTCCAGGGACACGACGTGCGCGCAGATCCGGAAGCCGGTGCCCGGCTCGTCCACCGCGCTCAGCCAGTCGAAGTAGGTGCAGCCCAGCTTGTCCCGGGCGATCTCCAGCGACGGGATCCAGCTGCCGACCGGCACGTCGACCGTCAGCACCTCGTACTCGGACGAGGCGACGGCCTCCGCGCCGAAGACCGTCGCGGCCGCGTCGGGGAGGGAGTCGTAGAGGTTCATGCGCCGGCCCCCGGTGCGGGCGGCGGCGTGACCAGGCCGCTGGTGAGCTGCGCGACCGACGGCCCCGCCGCGTAGCGGTCCGCGAGCGACTCCCGAGCGATCTTCTCCTGGAGCTTGAGGATGCCCTGCAGCAGCGCCTCCGGGCGGGGCGGGCAGCCGGGGACGTAGACGTCGACGGGGATGATCTGGTCGACGCCCTTCGTCACCGCGTACGAGTCCCAGTACGGCCCGCCGCAGTTGGAACAGGCGCCGAAGGAGATGACGTACTTCGGCTCCGGCATCTGCTCGTACAGCCGCTTCACGGCCGGGGCCATCTTGTCCGTCACCGTGCCCGAGACGATCATCAGGTCCGCCTGGCGCGGGCCGGGCGCGAAGGGGATGACGCCGAGCCGGATGAAGTCGTGCCGGGCCATCGACGCGGCGATGAACTCGATCGCGCAGCAGGCGAGGCCGAAGTTGAAGACCCACAGGCTGTAGCGGCGGCCCCAGTTCAGGACCACCTTCATGGGCTCCGGGGCGAGGCGGGAGAGGACTCCCAGGCGCTTGGGCTCCGGGAGCAGCTGGGGCTCGGCCGGTGTCACGGCCGGTGTCACGTCCATTCGAGGACGCCCTTCTTGTACGCGTAGAGCAGGCCGACGGCCAGGAAGCCCAGGAAGACGAACATCTCCACGAGCGTCGTGGCGCCGTAACCGGCGGCGGCGAACACCGTCGCCCACGGGAAGAGGAAGATCGAGTCGACGGCGAAGATGACGTAGAGGAACGAGTAGACGTAGTAGCGGACCTGGGTGTGCGCCCAGCCCTCGCCGACGGGGTCCACACCGCACTCGTACGTCAGCAGCTTCTCGGGGGTCGGGACGACCGGTCTCAGCAGGCGGCCCGCACCGAACGCGACGGCCACGAAGAGCACACCGAGGACGGCCAGCAGGCCGACGACCGAATAACTCCGGAAATAGTCCGCTGCGAGCACGATTACGGTCGATACCGTTGGGTCGGGCACGTCCGTTCCTCGCTCCTTGGCCACTGTCGACGATCTGGTACGGACGGGAGTCTAGGGCCTGGTTCACACAGGGTGGGGTTATCCCCCGTTTACTGCGGCCCGGCTGCCCCATGGCACCCGCGGGGCGATATTGGCAGGCTGGGGCGCATGACCGCGCGCATTCAAGTCTCCCACCAGGCTCCCGACAACGACCGGCCTCCTCCCGTACGCCCGGCTCTGGGGGCCGTGGCGTGGAAGGAGACCGTCCATCTGTTGAGCAATCTTCCGCTCGCACTCGTCGGTTTCGTCTACACCGTGGCCATGGTGGCGACCGCGGGCGGGCTGTCCGTGACCGCGATCGGACTTCCGCTGCTCGCGGCCGGTCTGCTCGTGTCTCGCCAGCTGGGACGGCTGGAGCGGTGGCGGGCGCGCGCGCTGCTCGGGGTACGGGTGGAGGAGCCGACTGCGCTGCCGGGGCCGCGGCGGGCCGGCGGGTTCTTCCCCTGGCTGTGGGCGGGCGTGAAGGACCC
Organism: Streptomyces sp. R33; assembly: GCF_041200175.1. Classification (NCBI taxonomy): domain Bacteria; kingdom Bacillati; phylum Actinomycetota; class Actinomycetes; order Kitasatosporales; family Streptomycetaceae; genus Streptomyces; species Streptomyces sp. R33. Next base: position 3,894,608 of record NZ_CP165727.1, read on the forward strand.
GGTGGCCTGGCGGACCGTGCTGTACGAGCTGGTGCGGCTGCCGTGGGGGGTGCTGACCTTCGGGGTGGCGCTGGCCGGGCTGCTGGTGCTGTGGCCGGTGCTGCCGTACGTGACGCGCTGGCTGACGAACGTGGACCGGCTGATGGTACGAGGGCTGCTCTCGCCCTCGGACGAGCTGGAGCGGCGCATCGCGGAGCTGGAGTCCGACAGGGGCGTGGTCGTCGACACGGCGGCGGCCGACCTGCGGCGCATCGAGCGGGATCTGCACGACGGCGCGCAGGCGCGGCTGGTGGCGCTGGCGATGGGGCTGGGCCTGGCCAAGGAGAAGCTGCTGGAGGATCCCGAGGGGGCGGCGGCGATGGTGGACGAGGCGCACGGGGAAGTGAAGCTGGCGCTGCAGGAGCTGCGGGATCTGGCGCGGGGGATCCACCCGGCGGTGCTGACCGACCGGGGGCTGGATGCGGCGCTGTCGTCGGTGGCTTCGCGGTGCGTGGTGCCGGTGAAGGTGGCGGTGGATCTGCCGGAGCGGCCTGCGGCCGCGATCGAGGGGATCGCGTACTTCACGGTGTCGGAGCTGCTGCAGAACGTGAGCAAGCATGCGGGGGCGCGGGGCGCGAGTGTGGAGGTGTGGCGGACGGCCGCCGGGGCCGCGGCGGGCGCCGCGGGCGGCCGAGCGTCCGGGGTCGCCGGGGCCGCCGCCGGGGCGCGGCTTTTGATCCGGGTGTCGGATGACGGGCGGGGCGGGGCCGATGCGGTGGGGGGGTCGGGGCTGGCGGGGCTGGCGGAGCGGCTGCGGGCCGTGGACGGGGTGTTCGTCGTCGACTCCCCCGAGGGGGAGGGGACGGTGGTGACGGCGGAGCTGCCGTGGCGCGGGCGCGGCTGATGCAGGGGCTCGGGGCTGGGCTGCGGGCCGTGTGATCGGGACTCCCGTCCGGCGTGGGGCGGGGGTCCCGTCGTCCGGGTCCGGGTCCGGGTCCGGGTCCGGGTCCGGCGGAGGGCGGCCGGTCCCTGCGGGGCTGTCCCCTACCCACCCTTCCACCGTTCCCTGGGGCTGCGCCCCAGCCCCCGGAAAGCCCCGGGGTCTGCGCCCCCGAACCCCCGCGCCTCAAACGCCGGCGGGGCTGGGGATCGGGGTGGTGGGGTTATCCCCCCTGCCGGGACGCCTACCTGCCCGATGGATCGGGGGGCCGGGTGGGCGGGAGGGTGGGGTGGGTTGTCGGGCAGGCGAAAGGGTGGGTCGGGATCATGCGGATCGGTGGGGTGCTGCGGGCTCCGGTCGAGGGGCGGACATGGCGGGAGTTCGGGTACCTGATGCTCGGGCTGCCGCTGAGCTTGCTGTACTTCTCGCTCGCGATCACCGGCGTCAGCCTCGGCGCCGGGCTGCTCGTCACCTTCCTCGGGGTCCCGGTCCTCGCCGGGGTGCTCGCCATGTGCCGCGGGTTCGGGAGGGTCGAGCGGGCCCGGGTGCGCGGCCTGCTCGGGGTCGACATCGCCGAGCCCGCGCCCGTCCGGGCCGAGAAGCGGGGTCCGCTCGCCGCCATGGGCGCGATGCTCAAGAGCGGCAGCGCCTGGCGGCACGCGCTGTACTCGGTGATCCACCTCCCGTGGGCGATCTTCGCCTTCACCCTGGCACTGGTGTTCTGGGCGTACGGATGGGCCTTCCTGCTGTACCCGGTCTGGTTCTGGGTCTTCCCGGCCTACACCGACCAGCCGGGCCTGCAGCTCTTCCAGAACGACGATTACAGCTTCTACCTCGACTCCCCCGCCGAGATCGCCCTGACCTGTCTGACGGGGCTCGGGTTCACCCTGGTCACGCCCTGGGTGGTGCGGGCCCTGACCACCGTCGACCGCGTGCTCGTCGGCGGGCTGCTCGGGCCGTCGCGCCTCGACCACCGCGTCACGGAGCTCGAGTCGGACCGCGGGGTCGTGGTCGACACCGCCGCCGCCGACCTGCGGCGCATCGAGCGGGACCTGCACGACGGCGCGCAGGCCCGCCTGGTGGCGCTGGCCATGGACCTGGGGCTGGCCAAGGAGAAGCTCGCCGAGGATCCCCGCGCCGCCGCCCGGATGGTGGACGAGGCGCACGGCGAGGTGAAGATCGCGCTCCAGGAGCTGCGTGACCTGGCCCGCGGGATCCACCCGGCCGTGCTGACCGACCGCGGACTGGACGCGGCCCTCTCCTCCGTGGCCTCCCGGTGCGCGGTGCCGGTGCGGGTCTCCGTGGATCTGCCGGACCGGCCGGCCTCCGCCGTCGAGGGGATCGCGTACTTCACCGTCTCGGAGCTGCTGCAGAACGTCGGCAAGCACTCCGGGGCCCGTACCGCGGGTGTGGACGTGTGGAAGTCCGGGGACCGGCTGCTGATCCAGGTCGCGGACGACGGGCGCGGCGGCGCGAGCACCGAGGGAACGGGCACCGGGCTGGCGGGGCTCGCCGAGCGGCTGGACGCCGTGGACGGGGTGCTGGTCGTGGATTCGCCGGCCGGCAGCGGCACCACCGTCACCGCCGAGCTCCCCTGGCGCACCCGGTAGATCCCGAACACCCCGGGTGGATCCCGGACAAACCTTCCGGCTCCACGGCTTCGGCTTCCCGCGGCCACGCGTTGATCCGGTCTCGCCTACATCCGTCCTCGAGGCTGGGATGCTTGGCTGAGTCAGGGACATCGGGGAACGTGTGAACGCGGGAGCTGCTGGATCGTGGAAGACAGCGTACGGGTGGTCATCGCCGAGGATTCAGTGCTGCTGCGTGAGGGCCTGACCCGGCTGCTGACCGACCGGGGGCATGACGTCGTAGCGGGCGTCGGGGACGCGGAAGCCCTGATCAAGACGGTGGCGGAGCTGGCGGCCGAGGACGCGTTGCCGGACGTGGTGGTGGCCGACGTACGGATGCCGCCGACGCACACCGACGAAGGCGTACGGGCCGCCGTACGGCTGCGCCGGGAGCATCCCGGGGTCGGCGTGCTCGTGCTGTCGCAGTACGTGGAGGAGCAGTACGCCACCGAACTGCTGGCCGGTTCCAGTACCGGAGTGGGGTACCTGCTCAAGGACCGCGTGGCCGACGTACGGGAATTCCTGGACGCCGTCGTACGCGTGGCCCGGGGCGGGACCGCCCTGGACCCGGAGGTGGTCGCCCAGCTGCTCGGGCGCAGCCGGAAGCAGGACGTGCTGGCGGGGCTGACCCCGCGCGAGCGCGAGGTGCTGGGCCTGATGGCCGAGGGCCGGACCAATTCGGCGGTGGCCAAGCAGCTCGTGGTCAGCGACGGAGCGGTCGAGAAGCACGTCAGCAACATCTTCATGAAGCTCGGACTGTCCCCGAGCGACGGGGACCACCGGCGGGTCCTGGCCGTCCTCACCTACCTGCGGTCTTGATCGGACGCCCCTGATCGAAATCCCGGGCATTGATCAAAACCTTGATCAACTGACACTCTGTCAGGTACGGCGGTACCGCACCTGGCCGCAGGGAGCTCGCACTATTTCTGCACGGCACGCAATCTCGGAATCTCTCGGAATTCCGCGGAATCCCGCGGAATTCTCTCGACAGACCGCCGCAGACGACGGTCCAGAATACGAGCGTCCCCCGAGGAGGCCACTCCTACCGACGTAGGGTTGACCTTGGGAGCGGGAACGCCAAGCCTCGAAGGAGGTCCAGTTCAGTGACCAGCCAGGTCAGTAGCCCAGCCGAACAGGCCGACGGGGCCGAAGGGGCTGTAGTCGGCGAACAACGGACGCCCCCGGGCCCGAGCGGCAAGGAAGTACGCCGCCTCGACCGGGTGATCATCCGGTTCGCAGGTGACTCGGGTGACGGTATGCAGCTCACCGGCGACCGGTTCACCTCGGAGACGGCTTCCTTCGGGAACGACCTCTCCACGCTGCCGAACTTCCCGGCCGAGATCCGCGCCCCCGCCGGCACGCTGCCGGGCGTCTCCTCGTTCCAGCTGCATTTCGCCGATCACGACATCCTGACGCCAGGCGACGCCCCGAACGTACTGGTGGCGATGAATCCGGCGGCGCTGAAGGCGAACATCGGGGACGTGCCGCGCGGCGCCGAGATCATCATCAACACCGATGAATTCACGAAGCGCCCGATGGCCAAGGTGGGCTACGAGACGTCACCGCTGGAAGACGGCTCGCTGGGCGCCTACAACATCCACCCGGTGCCGCTGACGACCCTCACGGTCGAGGCGCTGAAGGACTTCGGGCTCTCCCGCAAGGAGGCCGAGCGCAGCAAGAACATGTTCGCGCTGGGCCTGCTGTCCTGGATGTACCACCGGCCCACCGAGGGCACGGAGAACTTCCTGCGGCAGAAGTTCGCGAAGAAGCCCGACATCGCCGAGGCGAACGTGGCCGCCTTCCGGGCGGGCTGGAACTTCGGCGAGACCACGGAGGACTTCGCGGTCTCCTACGAGGTCGCCCCGGCGACCCGGGCCTTCCCGACCGGCACGTACCGCAACATCTCCGGGAACCTGGCCCTCGCCTACGGGCTGATCGCGGCGGGCCGGCAGTCCGACCTGCCGCTCTACCTGGGCTCGTACCCGATCACCCCGGCCTCGGACATCCTGCACGAGCTGAGCAAGCACAAGAACTTCGGCGTGCGGACGTTCCAGGCCGAGGACGAGATCGCCGGCATCGGCGCGGCGCTCGGCGCGGCCTTCGGCGGCGCCCTCGGCGTGACCACCACCTCCGGCCCCGGAGTCGCGCTCAAGTCCGAGACGATCGGGCTCGCGGTCTCGCTCGAGCTGCCGCTGCTGATCGTGGACATCCAGCGCGGCGGCCCCTCCACGGGTCTGCCGACCAAGACCGAGCAGGCGGACCTGCTCCAGGCCATGTACGGGCGCAACGGCGAGGCCCCGGTGCCGATCGTGGCCCCGAAGACCCCGGCGGACTGCTTCGACGCGGCCCTGGACGCGGCGCGGATCGCGCTGACGTACCGGACGCCGGTGTTCCTGCTCTCCGACGGGTACCTCGCGAACGGCTCCGAGCCCTGGCGGATCCCCGACATCGCGGACCTCCCGGACCTGAAGACGCCCTTCGCGACGGGCCCCAACCAGGAGCTCGCGGACGGCACCGAGGTCTTCTGGCCGTACAAGCGCGACCCGCAGACGCTGGCCCGCCCGTGGGCGGTCCCCGGGACGCCCGGTCTGGAGCACCGGATCGGCGGCATCGAGAAGCAGGACGGCTCGGGCAACATCTCGTACGACCCGGCCAACCACGACTTCATGGTCCGCACCCGTCAGGCCAAGATCGACGGCATCGAGGTCCCCGACCTGGAGGTCGACGACCCCGACCGGGCCCGCACCCTCGTCATCGGCTGGGGCTCCACCTACGGGCCGATCACCGCCGCCGTCCGCCGCCTGCGCTCCGCCGGGACCCCGGTCGCACAGGCCCATCTGCGCCATCTCAACCCCTTCCCGAGGAATCTCGGGGAGGTCCTGAAGCGTTACGACAAGGTAGTGGTGCCGGAGATGAACCTCGGGCAGCTCGCCACCCTGATCCGGGCGAAGTACCTGGTCGACGCCCAGTCGTACACCCAGGTCAACGGAATGCCGTTCAAGGCTGAGCAGCTCGCGAAGGTTCTCGAGGAGGCCATCAATGACTGAGGTGACCGACGCCCCCCACCTGCTCTCGCTGGTCCCCAAGGCCGAGGCCAAGCAGTCCATGAAGGACTTCAAGTCGGACCAGGAGGTCCGCTGGTGCCCCGGCTGCGGCGACTACGCGGTGCTCGCAGCCGTCCAGGGCTTCATGCCCGAGCTCGGACTGGCGAAGGAGAACATCGTCTTCGTCTCCGGGATCGGCTGCTCCTCCCGCTTCCCGTACTACATGAACACGTACGGGATGCACTCCATCCACGGCCGCGCCCCGGCGATCGCCACCGGTCTGGCCACCTCGCGCCGCGACCTGTCGGTGTGGGTGGTCACGGGTGACGGCGACGCGCTGTCCATCGGCGGGAACCACCTGATCCACGCGCTGCGCCGCAACGTCAACCTCAAGATCCTGCTCTTCAACAACCGGATCTACGGGCTGACCAAGGGCCAGTACTCGCCGACCTCCGAGGTCGGCAAGATCACGAAGTCCACTCCGATGGGGTCGCTGGACGCGCCCTTCAACCCGGTGTCCCTGGCGCTCGGCGCCGAGGCCTCCTTCGTGGCCCGGACCGTCGACTCCGACCGCAAGCACCTCACCGAGGTGCTGCGGGCGGCCGCGGACCACCAGGGCACGGCGCTGGTGGAGATCTACCAGAACTGCAACATCTTCAACGACGGCGCCTTCGAGGTCCTGAAGGACAGCACGCAGGCGCAGGAGGCGGTGATCCGGCTTGAGCACGGGCAGCCGATCCGCTTCGGCGTCGACGGGCACAAGGGCGTCGTGCGCAACCAGGCCACCGGGGAGCTGGAGGTCGTCGCGGTGACCCCGGAGAACGAGTCCCGGATCCTGGTCCACGACGCGCACACCGCCGGCCCGACCACCGCGTTCGCGCTGTCCCGGCTGGCCGACCCCGACACCCTGCACCAGACTCCCATCGGGGTGTTCCGCAGTGTGGAGCGGCCGGTCTACGACACGCTGATGGCCGAGCAGCTCGACACGGCGATCGACAACAAGGGCAAGGGCGACCTCAGCACCCTGCTCGCCGGCAACGACACGTGGACGGTCGTCGGCTGACCCGTCGGCCGACCCCTGCGACCAGCACGCCCGTACGACAGCCCGGAGCTCCCTCAGGAGCCCCGGGCTTCGTCGTACGCGGCGCGCGCCGCCTGGACGTCGGCCGTACGCCGCTCGGTCCAGCGGGCGAGGGCCCACACCTGCTCGGCGGCCTCGCGCCCCAGCTCGGTGAGCGAGTAGTCCACCCGCGGCGGGATCACCGGCTTGGCGTCGCGCAGCAGGAATCCGTCGCGCTCCAGCGTCTGCAGGGTCTGGGCCAGCATCTTCTCGCTGACGCCGCCCACCTCCCGGCGCAGTTCGCTGAACCGGTACGAGCGCTCGACGAGGGCGGCCAGGACCAGCACGCCCCAGCGGCTGGTGACGTGCTCCAGCACTCCGCGGGACGGGCACATCGGGGCCTTCACGCTTACCTTCATACCAGTACCTTACTTTGAAGTGGGTACTTTCGAAAGGTTAGCGCCTCCTTTTAGGGTGGTGTCATACCGCGCAGCAAGGCACGGCCCCCGACGCGGTGACACCACCCCAACGCAAGGAGCGCACACCATGAGCATCGTCGTCACCGGAGCCACCGGAGCCCTCGGCCGCCTCGTCGTCGAGGAGCTGCTGAACCGGGTCCCCGCCGAGCGCGTCGCCGTCGTCGTCCGCAGCAAGGAGAAGGCCGCCGACCTGGCCGAGCGCGGCGTCGAGGTGCGCGTAGCGGACTACGACGCCCCCGAGAGCCTGGCCGCCGCGTTCCGCTCCGGCGACCGCGTCCTGCTGATCTCCGGCAACGAGGTCGGCCGCCGGGTCCCGCAGCACACCGCCGTGATCGAGGCCGCGCAGGCCGCAGGCGTCGCCCAGCTCGCCTACACCGGGATCCTCGGCGGCCCCGAGGCCGACTTCGACCTGGCCGCCGAGCACAAGGTCACCGAGCAGGCGATCCTCGACTCCGGCCTCCCCTACACCTTCCTGCGCAACGGCTGGTACCACGAGAACTACACGCACCACCTCGCCACCGTCCTGGAGCACGGCGCGGTCGTGGGCAGCGCGGGCGAGGGCCGGATCGCCTCCGCCGCGCGGGCGGACTACGCGGCCGCGGCGGCCGTCGTACTGACCGGTGAGGGCCACCTGAACCAGGTGTACGAGCTCTCCGGCGACACCGCGTGGAGCCTGGCGGAGTACGCGGCCGAGATCGCGGCGCAGTCCGGCAAGGAGGTCGCGTACACCGAGGTCCCGGCCGACGCGCACCTGTCGATCCTGACCGGCGCCGGGGTTCCCCAGGGCTTCGCGGCGATCCTCGTCGACGTGGACGCGGCGATCTCCCGCGGCCGGCTGGCCCACACCGGCGGGGACCTGTCCCGGCTCATCGGCCGCCCGACGACCCCGGTGGCCCACGCGATCACCTCCGCCCTGGCCTGAGCCCGGGCCGCCCCGGCCGCACAAGGCCTCGGAGGTGTCATGAGTATCTCCCGCAAACGGGCATGACATCCGGCTCGTCCGGCGCTACCTTCGTGAAGTTGGCTGGAATGTGACTGGAGGCCCCGTGAAGGCGGAGAACGAGCAGCGCACGGGTTTGCTCTACGGATTCGGCGCGTACGGAATGTGGGGGCTGGTCCCCCTCTTCTGGCCGCTGCTCAAGCCCTCCGGGGCCATCGAGATCCTCGCCCACCGCATGGTGTGGTCACTGGGCGTCGTCGGGATCCTGCTGCTGGCCATGCGCCGCTGGGGCTGGATACGGGAGCTGCTCCGGCAGCCCCGCAAGCTCGGCCTGACCGTGCTGGCCGCCTCGGTGATCTCCGTGAACTGGGGCCTGTACATCTGGGCCGTGAACAACGGCGCGGTCGTCGAGGCCAGCCTCGGCTACTTCATCAACCCGCTCGTCACCATCGCGATCGGCGTGCTGGTCCTCGGTGAGCGGCTGCGCCGGGCGCAGTGGGCCGCCGTCGGCATCGGCGTCGCCGCGGTGGTCGTGCTCGCCGTCGGGTACGGGCGGCCGCCGTGGATCTCGCTGGTACTGGCCTTCTCCTTCGCGGCCTACGGGCTGATCAAGAAGAAGCTCAACATGGGCGGGGTCGAGTCGCTCGCCGCCGAGACCGCGCTGCTGTTCCTGCCCGCCCTCGGCTACCTGCTGTGGCTCGGCGCGCAGGGCCGGTCGAGCTTCGCCACAGAGGGCCTCGGGCACGGGGCGCTGCTCGCCGCGACCGGGCTGGTCACCGCGCTCCCGCTGGTCTGCTTCGGGGCGGCCGCCATCCGGGTCCCGCTGTCCACGCTCGGGCTGCTCCAGTACCTGGCCCCGGTGTTCCAGTTCGGGCTCGGCGTCGTGTACTTCCACGAGGCGATGCCGCCCGAGCGCTGGGCCGGGTTCTCCCTGGTCTGGGCCGCGCTCGCACTGCTGACCTGGGATGCGCTGCGCACGGCGGGCAAGACCCGCGCCCGGCTCGAGGCCGCCCGTGCGGCCCGGCCGGCGACGGCCCGGGAGACCGAACCCGAGCCCGAGCCCGAGCCCGCGTAGCACCGCCCAGTACCGGGCGTCCCGCCCATATACCCCCACGATCCCCGCTGCGGAACTCCCGTAGCGGGGATCGTCCGTTTTCCGAACCACCCTGACCGAATCTCGGTCTTGACGGACAGTCACACTTCCACTGAACATCAGGCTCGCACTGACGCACTATCGCTCACTTGCGCCACCCCGCACGTTCCGTTCAATCCCCAACGGAATCCCGGAGTCCCCCACATGAGCCTGTCCGTCTCCCGGCGCCTCGCCGCCGTGACCGCGATCGCGGTCGCCGGCCTGTTCGCCTCCACCGCCCCCGCCGCACTCGCCGCCCCCACGGCGGCGGCCGCGGCGCCGACACCGCCCGACATCCCGGTGGCCAACGTCAAGGCACACCTGGCGCAGCTCCAGTCCATAGCCACCGCCAACGGCGGCAACCGGGCCCACGGCAGGGCCGGCTACAAGGCCTCGATCGACTACGTGAAGGCCAAGCTCGACGCGGCCGGCTTCACCACCACCCTGCAGACCTTCACCAGCAGCGGCGCGACGGGCTACAACCTGATCGCAGACTGGCCGGGCGGCGACCCGAACTCGGTGCTGATGTCCGGCTCGCACCTGGACTCGGTCTCCGCCGGCCCCGGCATCAACGACAACGGATCCGGCTCGGCCGCCATCCTGGAGACGGCCCTGGCCGTCTCGCGCGCCCAGCTCCAGCCCACCAAGCACCTGCGGTTCGGCTGGTGGGGCGCCGAGGAGCTCGGCATGATCGGGTCGAAGTACTACGTGAACAACCTGCCGGCCGCCGAGAAGTCGAAGATCTCCGGCTACCTGAACTTCGACATGATCGGCTCGCCGAACCCGGGCTACTTCGTCTACGACGACGACCCGACCATCGAGCAGACCTTCAAGAACTACTACGCGGGCATCGGCGTCGCGACGGAGATCGAGACCGAGGGCGACGGCCGCTCCGACCACGCCCCGTTCAAGAGCGCCGGCATCCCGGTCGGCGGCCTGTTCTCCGGCGCCGACTACACCAAGACGGCAGCGCAGGCGCAGAAGTGGGGCGGCACCTCCGGGCAGGCCTTCGACCGCTGCTACCACTCCTCGTGCGACACCGCGGCGAACATCAACGACACCGCCCTGGACCGCAACTCCGACGCCATCGCCTACGCGATCTGGAACCTCGGGGCGGCCACCCCGGTCCCGCCGGGCCCGTCGTTCGAGAACACGGCGGACGTGAACATCCCGGACTCCCCCGGCGCCGCGGTGACCTCGCCGATCACGGTCTCCGGCGTCACGGGCAACGCGCCGGCCACCACCAAGGTCGAGGTGAACATCGTCCACACCTACCGCGGTGACCTGGTGGTCGACCTGGTGGCCCCCGACGGCACCGTCTACAACCTCCACAACCGCAGTGGCGGCAGCGCCGACAACCTCGTCCAGACGTACACCGTCAACGCCTCGAGCGAGGTGGCCAACGGCGTCTGGAAGCTCCAGGCCAAGGACGTGGCGGCGCAGGACGTCGGCTACATCAACAGCTGGAAGATCACCTTCTAGCGCTCGCCCCGGGGGGCGCGCCCGCTCAGGGCGCGTCCTCCGTACGGGTCTGCGACGGGACCGTCAGCGGCTCCTGTATCAGCGCGCGGAGCTCCTCGGCCACGGCGCCGATGTCCGCGCGACCCAGCTTCGCCGCTTCCACCAGGTCGCCGAGGTCCTCCGGCGAGGGCAGCTGCCTGGCTCCCGCCACCCGCAGGTACGAGCGGGTGGCGGCGGCCGCGTAGAACTCGTTCATCGGCGATTCCAGCGCCGGGCACACCGCGAGGGTGTGCAGAAACGCGGCGGCCCGCCACGCGGTGTCCGGGGCGGGCTGTTCGGGCACCAGGACGAGGTCGTTCTGGTGCCGGGCGACCGCGGCGGCCACCCCCGAGGGGTCCCACACGGCGGGGTCGGACGGGAGATGGTGGGCCAGAGCGGTCCAGGCCCACTCCATGGTGATCTTCAATTGCCGAACCGCTCCTGGAAGTAGCCCCAGTGGTCGGCGAACTCCTCGATCCCGGAAAGGAAGTTCTTCCGGTCCTCGTCGAGTTCGCGTTCCGTCACCTCGGTGATCAGCGCGGTGACCGTCGTCCCCAGTGCCGCCGCGCGCGCCTTGAGGCGCTCGTGGAACTCTTCGTCCAGGCGGATGGTGACGTGTCTCGACATGCTTTTCACGGTACAGCGGGCCTGCTGTACACAGGGCCGGAACGGCCGAAGGGTGGGCAGGGACACAGTCCCCGCCCACCCTTCGGACGCACCCCTCGGACGGGGTTACTTGTTGGCGTCGGCCGCCTTCACCAGCGCGTCCTTGGTGACCGCGCCGACGTAGAGCTTGCCGTCGTCGGTGATCAGGGCGTTGACCAGGCGGGTCTTGAAGACCCGGCCCTCGCCGAACTTGCCGGTGACCTTGCCCCCGAGGGAGTCGAGGAACTGCTTGGCCTCCTTGGGCGCGTTCTTGTCGTTCTCGATGTCCTTCAGGCTCTTGCCGGCGCCCGTGTCGATCCGGGCGATGGTCGACCAGCCCTCGCCGAGCACCTTCGTCTCGCCGCCCTTGCCGCCGTCGAGGCCCGCGCCGCCGGTCAGGGCGTCGAGGCCGGGGAAGGACTCAAGGCCCTTGAACTCCTTGCCGCGCCCGCCCGGGGCGTGGTCGGAGCCCTCGGTCACCTTGGCACCCTTGGGCGGGGTGAAGGCGAAGGTGTCGGCGGACGGCTTGGCGAAGTCCACCTTGGTGAAGCCGGCGTCCACGATCGGCTTGCCGCCCTCGGCCGCCAGGAGCTGCACCCGCAGCGGCACGCCGTTCTTGGCGTCCACCGCGATCTTGACCGAGCCGACGGTGGATCCGCCGTGCTTGGGCTTCAGCACCAGCTGGTAGGCGTCCCGGCCGGCCACCTGCGCGGTGTCGCCCACGCTGACGTCCGTGGTCGGGCCGGCGGCCTTCAGGATGTCCTGGGCCAGCTGCTGGGGCGAGGCGCCGCCCATCCGGTCGGCCGTCTTCTTGTGGCCCTTGCCCTGCTGGTCCTTGCCCTGCGCCGCGCCCTCGGTGTCCTTCTCGTGCCAGACCTCGTTGGCCTTGCTGTCGTACCCCCAGACGTCGGCGCCGTTGTGGATGAGGCTGTACTCGTCCTTGCCATCCACGAACGTGAGCTTCTGGCGGTCCGGGCCGTCGGCCGCGACGCGCACGGTGTGCGTGCCGTTCGCCAGCTGCGCGATCTTGTCCTCGGGGTTGGCCGAGCCGCCCGCGACGCCCCCGCCGCCGAGCAGCCCGCTCGCCAGGGTCGGCAGACCGAGGTCGGTGCTGATCTTCGCGCTGCCGGACAGCTGCTGCACGTCCGAGGCGGCGACCTTCTCGATGAGCTGCTGTGCCGTCACCTTCGGCAGGTCCGGGCTGCCGGAGTTCGCGAAGGCCGGGACCATCGCCACGGTCGCGGCGGCCACACCCGCCACCGCGACCGGTACGGCGTACCGGGCGGCCTTGCGGGTCTTTGCGTTCGTTGCCATGTCTGCCCTACCTCTTTGTCACCCGTTCTGGTGTGTCTCCATCTGACCAAAGGGGTGGGGGTCGGGGCGTCACTCCCCGGGGCCAACTCCGCGTACGCCCCAGGGATGACACGACGAGGGCCCGGCATCCCCTACCCGTAGGGGATGCCGGGCCCTCGCCCGTGCGGAACGGCCGGTATCAGCCGGCGCGGTGCACCACCGCGTCGCACAGCTCCTCGAGCGCCGACTTCGCGAAGCACTCCGGCAGCGGGGCGAGCGTGGCCCGCGCGTCCTGCGCGTACCGGATGGTGTCGCGGCGGGCCTTCTCCAGCGCGGGGTGCACCCGCAGCCGGGCGAGCACCTCGGCGTGCCGGGCGTCGTCGCTCAGGTCCCCGTCGAGGAGTCCCACGAGTTCCAGGTCGTCGGGGTCGCCGCCCTGGGCCGCCATCTCGCGCAGCCGCAGCACGGGCAGCGTCGGGATCCCCTCGCGCAGGTCCGTCCCCGGGGTCTTGCCGGACTCGTGCGAGTCGGAGGCGATGTCGAGGACGTCGTCGGCGAGCTGGAAGGCGGTGCCGAGGCGCTCGCCGTACTGGGTCAGGATGTCGACGACGGACTCGTCGGCGCCGGACATCAGCGCGCCGAACCGGCCGGAGACCGCGATCAGCGAGCCGGTCTTGCCGGCGATGACGTCGAGGTAGTGGGCGACCGGGTCGCGGCCGTCGCGCGGGCCGGCCGTCTCCAGGATCTGGCCCGTCACCAGCCGCTCGAAGGCCTCGGCCTGGATGCGTACGGCCTCCGGCCCGAGGTCGGCCAGGATGTGCGAGGCGCGGGCGAACAGGAAGTCACCCGTCAGGACGGCCACCGAGTTGCCCCAGCGGGCGTTGGCGCTGGCCACACCGCGGCGCACGTCCGCCTCGTCCATGACGTCGTCGTGGTAGAGCGTGGCCAGGTGGGTGAGCTCGACGACCACCGCGGACGGCACGATCCCGGGCGCGTAGGGATCGCCGAACCGCGAGGCGAGCATCACCAGCAGCGGCCGGAACCGCTTGCCGCCGGCCTTGACCAGATGTTGTGCGGCCTCGGTGATGAAGGGGACTTCGCTCTTGGTGGCCTCCAGCAGACCCGCCTCGACGGCGGCCAGTCCGGCCTGGACATCGGTCTCAAGAGCCTGGTCCCGCACGCTCAGTCCGAACGGCCCGACGACGGTCACGAGGGGTACTCCTGTCTGCTGACGATCACGCTGACGATCACCTGGATTGTCGATGTGTCGCTGCCATCACTCAAGCCAGCGTATCCGGTCTGTTTTCGATCACCGAGAGCGCCCGCCATGTCGCCACCCGCGCACCGCCCGATGCACACCGGTATGTTCTGCAGAAGCCGAAACAACCGGAGAATGCGTTTTGTCCAGAACTGCCACCGCAATAGAGGAGCCGGTCGACGCGCAGGCGGACCAGCCGCCGCCATCCGGCCGGACGAAAGCACTCGGCAAAGTACGCCTTCGCGGCCCACGCGATGCGCCGCGCCGTGCGCCGCATCGTCGCCGTGCTCCTCGCCGCGGGCGCACTCGCCACCCTTCTGGCCGCCGTCGGTTGGCTGACCGCGGGCCGTTTCGTCGACCTGCTCGCCCTCATCCCCGTCATCGCGCCGGCCGTCTGCTGCGCGGTGGCGGCGGGCCCGGCCGTGATCGCCCCGGCGCCGTGGCTGCGGCGCACGATGCACCCGTCCACTGAGGCGAACGAGGTGGTTCCCGCATGATCATCCGTACCGAGTTCCCGTACGAGTCGACGCACGAGGACGTCCGGATCCCGATGGCCGACGGCGTGGACCTGTACGCCCGCATCTGGCGCCCCGTGACGGACGAGCAGGTTCCGGCCCTGCTGGAGTACCTGCCGTACCGGCTGACGGACTGGACCGCGCCGCGGGACCGGCAGCGCCACCCCTGGTACGCGGGCCACGGCTACGCCTCGGTCCGGGTGGACGTACGGGGCCACGGCTGCAGCGGCGGGAACCCGGGCGACGAGTACGACGCGCGGGAGCTGGCCGACGGGGTCGCGGTGGTGGAGTGGCTGGCGGCCCAGCCCTGGTGCACGGGGTCGGTGGGGATGTTCGGGATCTCGTGGGGCGGGTTCAACTCGCTCCAGATCGCGGCGCTGGCGCCGCAGGCCCTGAAGGCGGTCGTCACGGTCTGCTCGACGGACGACCGGTACGACAACGACGTCCACTACATGGGCGGCTCGGTGCTGGCCGTGGACATGCACGCGTGGGCGGCGGCCATGCTGGCCTTCGCGGCGCGCCCGCCGGACCCGCTGTTCGTCGGCGACGGCTGGCGCGAGCAGTGGCTGGCCCGGCTGGAATCCGTCGAACCCCTGATCCACACCTGGCTGGCCCACCAGACGCGGGACGACTACTGGCGCCACGGCAGCGTCTGCGAGGACTACGGGGCGATCGGCGCGGCCGTCCTCGCGGTGGGCGGCTGGCACGACCCGTACCGGGACGCGGTACTGCGGCTGGTCTCCCATCTGCCCGCCGAGCGGGTACGGGGGCTGATCGGCCCGTGGTCGCACCAGTACCCGGACCGGGGGCTGCCGCCGGGACCTGCGATCGGGTTCCTCCAGGAGACCCTGCGGTGGTGGGACCACTGGCTGAAGGGCGCGGACAACGGGGTGATGGACGAGCCCCTGCTGCGGTCCTGGATCTCGGAGTCCCATCCGCCGGCGACCACGTACGAGGTGCTGCCGGGCCGCTGGGTCGGTGACGCCGAATGGCCCTCCCCCGCCGTCACCCCCGTCACGTACGCGCTCCAGGGCGCGCCCGTGGCCGTGGCCTCCCCGCAGCACACGGGGCTGGACGCCGGGCGGTTCCTCCCGTTCGGCAACGCCGCGGACCTGCCGCCGGACCAGCGGGAGGAGGACGCGAAGTCGGCCTGCTTCGAGTTCCCGGTGGGGCGCGAGCCGGTGGAGGTCCTGGGCCGGGCGCAGGTGACGGCCCGGCTGCGGATGGACGTCCCGTACGGGCAGGTGGTGGCCCGGCTGTGCGACGTGGCGCCGGACGGGTCGTCGACGCTGGTGACGCGCGGTGCGCTGAACCTGTCGGCGCGACTGGGCCGGGAGAAGGCGGTGCCGTGGCCGGTGGGCGCGTACGAGGACGTGGTCTTCGAGCTGAACGGCATCGGGCACCGCTTCGCGGCGGGGCACCGGATCCGGCTCGCGCTGTCCTCGGCGTACTGGCCGTGGATCTGGCCGCGGGCCGGGTCGGAGGCGGGCTGGACGCTGGATCCGGCGGGGAGTGCGGTGGTCTTGCCGGTCAGGGCTGCGGGGTCGGAACCGGCCGTGGTGTTCGAGCCGCCGGAGCAGGCGGAACCGCTGGGTGTGGTCGTCCCGGCCACGCTGGACGAGCCGCGGCCGGAGCGGCTGGTCGTACGGGACGTCGCGCGCGGGCGGTGGCGGCTGGAGGTGGACCCGCGGTACGGGGGGACGCGGGTGTATCCGGACGGGCTGGAGTACGGGGAGGACGCGGAGGAGGTCTACGAGATCGACTCGGCGGATCCGTTGTCGGCCCGGACCCGGTCGCAGTGGCGGATCCGGCTGCACCGGCCGGAGTTGGGGTGGGACGTGCGGGTGGAGACGCGGTCGGAGGTCTCGTGCGATGCGGGTGGTTTCGTGGCGTCGAACGAGGTGGTGTGCCGGGAGGGGGAGGAGGTGGTGTTCCACCGGACGTGGGAGCGGCGGCTGCCGCGGGCGGCGGGCTGACGGCCCTGCGGGGCTCGTTCCCTGCCCGCCCGTCCGCCTCCCCCGGAGTCCGTCCGGGAGGGACCCCTACCCAGGGCTGCGCCCCGGACCCCGCGCCTCGAACGCCGGCCGGGCCGGTTCGCCCGGTTCGGCCGCCGGGGACGGATCAGCTGGGGTAGAGGCGTTCCAGGACCACCGCGATGCCGTCCTGTTCGTTCGAGAGGGTCAGTTCGTCGGCCACGGCCATCAGTTCGCGGTGGGCGTTGGCCATGGCCACGCCGTGCGCCGCCCACGCGAACATCGGGATGTCGTTCGGCATGTCGCCGAAGGCGATCGTCGACGACGGGCCGACGCCCAGTACCTCCGCCGCCAGCGCCAGCCCGCTCGCCTTGCTCACGCCCGGCGGCTGGAGCTCCACCGTGTGCTCCCCCGCCATCGTCACGTTCACCAGGTCCCCGACCACCGAACGGGCGACCCGCGTCAGCTCGTCGTCGTCCAGCTCCGGGTGCTGCAGCAGCACCTTGTTGATCGGCGCGGCCCACAGGTCGCCGCGCCTGTGCACCCGGACGGTCGGGAGGTGCGGGTGCCACATCCGGTAGCCCGGCCCTATCAGCATCTCGGCGTCCACCCCCTCCTGGTTGACCGCCGCGTACACCTCGCCGATCTCCGCCTCGATCTTCCCGAGCGCCACCTCCGCCAGGTCCCGGTCCAGCGGAACGGAGTGCAACAGGCGCGCGCACGCCGTGTCGTACACCTGCGCGCCCTGCCCGCACACCGCGAGCCCTGTGTAGCCGAGGTCGTCCAGGACGTGCCGGACCTGTGGGACGGGGCGCCCGGTGACGATGATGTGCTGGGCGCCGGCGGCGCGCGCCGTCGCGAGCGCCGCGTACGACCGCGCGGAGACGGTGTCTCCGGCGCGCAGCAGGGTCCCGTCCAGGTCAGTGGCGATCAAGGCGTAGGGGAGGGCCGAAAGCGGGGCGGAAGTCACGGCGCAAGGATACGGACCCCTTTGGACAAGTCCTACAAATAGAGCCCGAATCCGGCCTCCCGCAGGCCCCACAGGCCACGTAACGTATCAACCAGCCCACCGGGACACCCCCGGACCGCGTCGAAAGCGAGGCAGTACCCCATGCCCCAGCAGAGCCCCCTCGATGTGCCCGAGGGCGACCCGTTCGGGCCGCACAACCTCCCGTACGGCGTCTTCTCCACCTCCGGGGACACCCGCCGTCGCATCGGTGTGCGCATCGGCGGACACGTGCTCGACGCGGGGGCGGCCGCCGTCGCGCTCGGTTCCCCGTACGCCGCACTGCTCGGGCAGTCCTCACTCAACCCGCTGCTGGCCGCCGGGCGCACCGCCTGGCGCGACGTGCGCCGTGCGCTGACCGCGTGGGTGACCGACCCCGGCCACCGCGTGACGGTCGAGCCGCACCTCGTCCCGCTGGACGCCGTCACCCTGCACCTGCCGTACGAGGTCGCCGACTACGTCGACTTCTACGCGAGCGAGCACCACGCCACCAACGTCGGCAAGATGTTCCGCCCGGACGGGGACGCGCTCACGCCCAACTGGAAGCACCTGCCGATCGGTTACCACGGCCGCTCCGGCACGATCGTGGTCTCCGGCACCGACGTCGTCCGCCCGTCCGGGCAGCGCAAGGCGCCCGCCGACCCGGCGCCCGTCTTCGGTCCGTCCGTCAAGCTCGACATCGAGGCCGAGGTCGGCTTCGTCGTCGGCACCCCGTCCGAGCTGGGCAGCCCGGTGCCGCTGGGCGCCTTCGAGGACCACGTGTTCGGGCTGTTCCTGCTCAACGACTGGTCGGCGCGCGACATCCAGGCCTGGGAGTACGTGCCGCTGGGCCCCTTCCTCGGCAAGTCCTTCGCCACCTCCGTCTCCGCCTGGGTGACCCCGCTGGAGGCCCTGGAGGCGGCCCGGGTCGCCCCGCCGGCCCGCGACTTCCCGCTCCTGCCCTACCTCGACGACGCCGACGCCGACCGGCCCGGCGGCTTCGACCTGCACATCACCGTGTCCATCAACGGGCAGGAGGTCGCGCAGCCGCCTTTCGCGACGATGTACTGGACCGCCGCCCAGCAGCTCGCGCACATGACCGTCAACGGCGCCTCCCTGCGCACCGGGGACGTCTTCGGCTCGGGCACGGTCAGCGGCCCCGAGGTCGGGCAGCGCGGCTCGCTGCTGGAGCTGACGTGGAACGGGCGCGACGCCATCGAGCTCGCCGACGGCAAGCGCACCTTCCTCGAGGACGGCGACACGGTCACCATGACCGCCTGGGCCCCCGGCCCCGAGGGCACCCGCGTGGGCCTCGGCGAGGTCACCGGCCGCATTGTGGGATCCCCCTAGTCCGGCCCTTGGGACGGACCACGGCACCGGGGTGGCGGATCTTTCCGCCACCCCGGCGTCGTAGCAGGTCACAGCCTTGCCGCTGAGTGCTCGCGGTGGCGCAATACTGCCGCAACACCACCGGCCGGGGCCCGTCGGTATGTTCCGTGCCATGCCAGCCGAACGCACCCGTGAGCACACCGTCCCGGTCGCCGCCGCGCGCCGGCGGCGACTGCGCGCGGACCAGGCGCGGCAGCTCGCCGACCTGCTGCGCCACCAGATCCTGGCCGGCGGCTACCCCGGCGGGGTCCTCCCCCTGGAAGACGCCCTCGCCGCCGACTACGGAGCCGGCCGCAACACCGTCCGCCAGGCCCTCGACCTGCTGCGCGGCGAGCGGCTCGTCGAACGCCGGCCGGGCGTCGGCACCGTCGTCGTCTGCGAGAAGTACCCCCACGGCCTGGACCGCCTCCAGGGCCTGGCCGAAACCCTGCACGAGCACGGCCGGGTGACCAACGAGGTCCGCACCGTCGGCCCGGTGCGCGCCCCCGCCCCGGTCGCCGGCCGGCTGCGGCTCCCCGAGCACGCCGACGTGCTCTACATCGAGCGGCTGCGGAGCCTGAACGGGCTCCCGCTCTCCCTCGACCTCACGTACGTCCCCCTGGACATCGGAGCCGAACTGCTCGGCTGCGACCTGGAGAACACCGACGTCTTCCGGCTCCTGGAGTCCCTGACCGGGCAGCCCCTCGGCCATGCCGAGATCACCCTCGAAGCCGTCAACGCCGACGCGCACTCCGCCGCCGTCCTGCAGGCGCCGCGCGGGGCCGCCGTGCTGATGCTGGAGCGGCTCACCCATCTGGGTGACGGCCGGCCCGTGGACCTGGAGTTCATCCGCTTCCGCGGCGACCGGATCACCATGAGCGGCCTGCTCCGCCGCGACCTCTGACCTGCCCCCTGCGCACCTGTGACCCACCTTCCTGGAGACAGCCATGCCTCTGGTCCCCCAGCGCGGCGACGTGCCCGTGACCATCGACGAGTCCCTGTGCATCGACGGCTGCACCCTCTGCGTCGACATGTGTCCGCTCGACTCCCTCGCGATCCACCAGGACAGCGGCAAGGCCTACATGCACGTGGACGAGTGCTGGTACTGCGGCCCGTGCGCCGCCCGCTGCCCCACGGGCGCGGTGACCGTCAACATGCCGTACCTGCTCCGGTGAAAGGCCCTGTTCCCATGCGAAGCCCGCGACTGTCCCTCGCCCTCGCCGTACTCCTCGTTCCGCTGGCCAGCGGATGCGGTGGGAAGGCGTCCGGGGCCGACGGCCCCAAGACCCTGACCGTGACCGTCGGCTACCAGTCCAAGACCATCAACACCGTCACCGCAGGCACCCTGCTGCGCTCCCTCGGCTACTTCGAGCAGGAGCTCGCGGCGCGCGGCAGGAAGGACGGCATCACGTACAAGGTCGACTGGCAGGACTACGCCACGGGCGCGCCCATCACGGCCCAGATGACCGCCGGGAAGATCGACATCGGCTCGATGGGCGACTTTCCGCTCCTGATCAACGCGGCGCGCGGCAAGGAGCTGAAGCAGCCGACCCGCCTCGTGTCCGTGACCGGCTACAACCTGCGCGGCGGCCTCAACACCGTCGTCACCGCGCCGGACGCGAAGTTCGAGTCGCTGGCCGACCTGCGCGGCAAGAAGGTGTCGACCTCGGTCGGCTCCGCTGCGGACGGGACCCTCGTACGGGCCCTGCAGCGCGCCGGGATCGATCCTTCGAGCGGTATCCAGAAGCTCAACCAGCAGCCCAGCGTGGGGGCTTCCGCCCTCCAGGCGGGCAGTGCGGACGCGCTGTCGCAGTTCGTGGCCTGGCCGGGGCAGCTCGCGTACGAGGGGAAGGCCAAAGCGCTGTACGACGGCGCCGAGCTGAACCTGCCGACGTTCCACGGTGTCACGGTGCGGCAGGAGTTCGCGGCCGAACGGGCCGGCGTGCTGGACGACTTCCTGCGGGCGCAGCGCAAGGCGACCGAGTACCTGCGGACGCAGCCGGTCGCGGCGGCCGAGTCGGTGGCGAAGGAGACCGGGCTGCCGGCGGAGGTCGTGTACCTGTACAACGGCGCGAACGGGATCGCGACCTTCGACCCGGCGCTGCGGCCGGAGCTGCTGGCGGCGCTGAAGGAGGACGTGCCGGTCCTGCGGGACGCGAAGCTGGTGGCCGATGTGGACGTGGACGGGTTCGTGGACCGGGAGCCGCTGAAGCGGGCGGTTCCGGAGGCGGACTACCCGCCGGCCGGGCCCGCCCGGCCCGAGCTGTGGCTGAGGAACGAGCCGACGACGCGGACGTTCGACACGCCGGCGGCCCTGCTGAAGGCCCTGAAGGGCGCCGGCCCGGCCGCGGTCCGGGCGGCGTACGTGCCGGACGCGGTGACCGGGACCCCCTGGTTCGCCGACAAGGCGGTGTGGGTGGCGGAGGGCTCCGAACTGCGGGCGTTCGTCACCCCGGCGGGCGCGAAGTCGTACGTCGACCAGCACAGGGGATCCGGGGCGCGGATCGTGGGCTTCGCCGAGGCCGGAGGCATCGCCTCATGACCCCGGGGCGCCGGCTGCTGCGGCTGGCTTCGCTCGGGGCGGCTCTGCTGGCATGGCAGCTGCTGACTTCGCTGGACGTCGAGCTCTGGCTCCGGTTCGGCCAGTTCCCGACGGCGACGGAGGTGGCGTCGAAGCTGGCGGAGCGGGCGTCGACCGGCCCGTACTGGCAGGACCTCCTCTCCAGCCTGAGCCGGATCGTGTCGGGCTTCGCGCTGGCGGCGGTGCTGGGAGTGGCGGTGGGCACGGCGATCGCCCGCTCGCGGGTGGCGGCGGACGTGCTGGGTCCGGTCCTGGAGGTGCTCCGCCCGATCCCGGCGATCGCGCTGGTCCCCGTCGCCATCCTGCTCTTCCCCTCCAACGAGCAGGGGATCGTGTTCATCACGTGCGCGGCGGCGTTCTTCCCGGTGCTGGTGTCGACGCGCCACGCGGTGGCGGCGTTGTCACCGGTCTGGGAGGAGGCGGTCCTGACGATGGGCGGGGGCCGGGGCCGGATCCTGCTGTCGGTGGTCCTCCCCGGCGCGCTGCCCGGCATCTTCGGCGGCCTGTCGGTCGGCATCGGGGTCGGGTGGATCTGCGTGATCTCGGCGGAGATGATCTCGGGCGAGTACGGGGTGGGCTACCGCACCTGGCAGGACTACACGGTGGTGGACTACCCGGGGGTCTTCGTCGGCATGGCCACGATCGGCGCACTGGGCTGGCTGACCTCGACGGCGGTGGAACGCCTGGGCCGCCGCCTGACCCACTGGCTCCCGACCCGCCCGCAGCGCCCCGCGGCGGCCGCGGCCCCGGGGGCGGGCCCCCGCCGCCCCTCCGCTGAACCAGCACTCCCCTGACCCGCCGCGGTGGTTGCCGCTGCGCGGGGCGCGGAGAAGGCCCGCGCAGCAGAACCTGCGCCACCGGCCACCGGAATTCGACTACTCACAGGAGGCCCCCCGTGTCCGCATCTGCGGCGGCGCCAGCCACCACCACCGCCCCCGAACCCCACGGCTCCGCCCTGCGCCTCCAGGCCGTCCGGCTCGGCCGGACCGGGGGCCCGAGCGTCCTCGACCAGCTCGACCTCGACGTCCGGCCCGGCGAGGTGCTGGCCGTCGTAGGGCCATCCGGATGCGGGAAGTCGACCCTGCTGCGCACCCTGGCCGGGCTGCTGCCCCCGCTCGCCGGCACCGTCACGCAGGACGGAACCCCGGTTGCCCGCCCCGACGCCGACCGGGCGCTCGTCTTCCAGGACGACGCCCTGCTTCCTTGGCGCACCGTACGCGGGAACGTCGAACTGCCCCTCGCCATCCGGCGCGTGCCCCGCGCCGAGCGGCGGCGGACCGCCGACGAATGGCTGGCCCGCGTCGGCCTCGCGGAGCATGCCCACAGGCTCCCGCACCAGCTCTCCGGCGGCCAGCGCCAGCGCGTCCAGCTGGCCCGCGCCCTCGCCCCGGGCCCCCGCGCCGTCCTCATGGACGAGCCCTTCGGCGCGCTCGACGCCCAGACCCGCGCCGGCATGCAGGACCTCCTGGTCGACGTCCTCGCCGACACCGGCGCGACCGTCGTCTTCGTCACCCACGACGTGGACGAGGCGCTGTTCGTCGGCGACCGCATCGCACTGCTCCACGCCGACTCGGTGCTGGAGGTGCCGGCCCCGCGCGAGCGGTCCGCCGATCATTCCGCCCTCCGCCGCCGGATCCTCTCCTCCCTCTGACCACCGCCCCCGACACCGACCCCGAACCCGACCCGACCCGACCCCGAGCCTCGAAGGGCAGCCCCCACCATGGACATCCCCGCGATCGCCGACGCCGAGGAACTCTCCTGCGACGTCCTCGTCATCGGCGGCGGCACCGCCGGCACCATGGCGGCCCTGACCGCCGCCGGCCGCGGCGCGCGGGTCCTGCTGCTGGAGAAGGCGCACGTACGCCACTCCGGCGCCCTCGCCATGGGCATGGACGGGGTCAACAACGCGGTCGTCCCCGGCCGCGCCGAGCCCGACGACTACGTCGCCGAGATCACCCGCGCCAACGACGGCGTCGTCGACCAGTCCACCGTCCGCCAGACCGCCACCCGCGGCTTCGCGATGGTGCAGCGCCTGGAGTCGTACGGCGTGAAGTTCGAGAAGGACGAGCACGGCGAGTACGCGGTCCGCCGGGTCCACCGCTCCGGCTCGTACGTGCTGCCCATGCCCGAGGGCAAGGACGTCAAGAAGGTCCTCTACCGGCAGCTGCGCCGCCGCGAGATGCGCGAGCGGATCCGGATCGAGAACCGGGTGATGCCGGTACGGGTCCTCACCTCGCCCGAGGACGGCCGGGCCATCGGCGCGGCCGCTTTCAACACCCGTACCGGCGCCTTCGTGACGGTCCGCGCGGGCGCGGTCATCCTCGCGACCGGACCCTGCGGCCGGCTCGGACTCCCCGCCTCCGGATACCTCTACGGGACGTACGAGAACCCGACCAACGCGGGCGACGGCTACGCCATGGCCTACCACGCGGGCGCGGCCCTCACCGGGATCGAGTGCTTCCAGATCAACCCGCTGATCAAGGACTACAACGGCCCGGCGTGCGCGTACGTCGCGAACCCCTTCGGCGGCTACCAGGTCAACCGCCACGGCGAGCGGTTCGTCGACTCCGACTACTGGTCGGGGCAGATGATGTCCGAGTTCGCGGCCGAACTCGCCTCGGACCGGGGGCCCGTGTACCTGAAGCTCAGCCACCTCCCGGAGGAGACCGTCTCCGCCGTCGAATCGATCCTGCACACCACGGAGCGGCCGACCCGCGGCACCTTCCACGCGGGCCGCGGCCACGACTACCGCACGCACGACATCGAGATGCACATCTCGGAGATCGGACTGTGCGGAGGCCATTCGGCGTCGGGCGTGCGCGTCGACGACCACGCCCGCACCACCGTGCCGCGGCTGTACGCGGCCGGGGACCTGGCCTCCGTACCGCACAACTACATGATCGGGGCGTTCGTCTTCGGCGACCTGGCGGGCGAGGACGCGGCGCAGTACACGGCGTACGAGGGCCCGCTCCCGGCGGACCAGGTGGCGGCGGCGCACGAGCTGGTCTACCGTCCGCTGCGCCGGCCGGACGGGCCGCCGCAGCCGCAGGTGGAGTACAAGCTGCGGCGCTTCGTCAACGACTACGTGGCCCCGCCGAAGACGGGCGCGAAGCTCTCCCTCGCCGTGGAGGCCTTCACCCGGATGAGCGGCGAGATCGAGGAGATGGGGGCGCAGACCCCGCACGAGCTGATGCGGTGCGCGGAGGTGTCCTTCATCCGGGACTGCGCGGAGATGGCGGCCCGGGCCTCGCTGGCACGGACGGAGTCCCGCTGGGGCCTGTACCACGAGCGGCTCGACCACCCGGGGCGCGACGACGCGGGCTGGCTGCACCACCTGGACCTGCGCAAGTCGGCTTCGGGGGCGATGGAGTTCACGGCCCGGCCGGTGGAGCCGTACGTGGTCCCCGTCCCCGAATTCACACCGGAGGGCGGCGCCTCCCGGCACCTGGGCGAGGTCGAACTGGTCGGCGTGGCGACGGCGGGCCCGCGCAGGGCCGCTCCGCGCGGGGGCCGGGGTACGGAATCCGGGGCGCCCGCAGAGGCCTCCCCTGCTGCCGGGGAATCCGCGAGCGCACCCGCCTCCGACGCGGCCGGGCCCGTGGTGGCCGCAGGCCCCTCGCCCCGGATCCTCGAACTCCTCTCCCTGGCCGAGGAGTCGCCGGACCTGGCGGCCCTGCGGCCGTACCTCGGCGACCCCGATCCGGCGGTACGGGCCTCTGCCGTGGCCGTGATCGGCGAGACCGTCCCGGCGGGGGCGGGCCCGGAGCTGGCGGCCCGCCTCGGGGATCCGGATCCGGCGGTACGGGCGGCAGCCGCGGCCGCGCTGCGGGAGCTGCTGGAGGTCCTGCCGGGTGATCCGGAGCTCGGGGCCGCCCTGCGCGCCGCCCTGGAGGTCCCCGACCCGGCGGTCCGCTCGGCGGCGCTGGAGGCCCTGCGCGCGCTGCGGCTCGGCGACGCCGCCCTGTACGCGGAGTCCCTCGCGGACCCCGACCCGGAGGTCCGTATCCACGCGGTCCGGGCGCTGGTCTCGGTGGACGCCGTCCCGGCCCTGGCGCGGGCCGCGGCGGATCCGGCCCGTGAGGTCCGGGTCGCGGTGGCCAAGGGGCTCGCGGCGGTGCACGCCCCGGCCCCGGCCCCGCTGGACCCGCTCCTCGCGGACCCGGACCTCCTGGTCCGCGCGGCGGCCCTGGCGGCGCTGGCCGCCACGGGCTGCCCGGCGCCGTACGCGGCCACCGCCATCACCGCCCTCGCCGACCCGGCGTGGCAGGTCCGCGCGGGCGCCGCCACCGCCCTCTCGGCGGCCGACCCCGCCACGGCCGTGGACGCCCTGGCCGCGGCCCTGAAGGACGACAACGCGGACGTCCGCAAGGCCGCCGTCCTCTCCCTCCGCACCCACCGCACCGCTCCCGAGGCCCGCACGGCCCTGGCCACGGCCACCTCGGACCCGGACGCCGATGTTCGCGCATATGCCGCTCGCCACTGACAGAGTCAACATCAGCCCACCGTCCACACGTGTGGACGGTCCCGGAAGGAACTCCGGCGATAGGCTGGACGGACTCGCGAGACTCTCCGCATGGGAGCACTACCGATGAGCGTCGATCCCGAAAAGACCGACCCGGGATACCGCTGGCCCGTCCCGCCGGCAGGCGGCTGGACCGGTGACGACCTTGACCGGCTTCCCAACCTGCCTCCGCACACGGAGCTGATCAACGGAAGCCTGCTCTTCGCGAGTCCTCAGACTCGTTTCCACATGCGCGCCCTGAGGTTCTTCGAGCAACAGCTCGAATCTATGGTGCCGGTGGGGCTCGAGGTGGTCAGAGAGTTCACGATCGACATCGATCGGCGCAACAGGCCCGAGCCGGACGTGATCGTCGCCGAGGAGGACAGCGAGGATCCGGACCAGACCCGGCTCCCGGCATCGATCGTCCGGCTGGCCATCGAGGTCGTCTCCACGGAGTCAGTGGGACGCGACCGCGAAACCAAACCGATCAAGTACGCCCGTGCCAAGATCCCGCACTTTTGGCGGGTGGAAAACCAGGAGGGCCGGGCGGTGGTTTACGTTTACGAGCTCGATCCGGCTACGAAGGCGTACGTGGCCACTGGCATCTTCCACGACCGCCTCAAGGTGTCGGTCCCGTCCCCCATCGACTTGGACCTCACTGCAATCGCCCCGAAGCGCCGCCGCGCCGAATAGCACCGCCACACGCCACTGGGCCCGGCCCCCATCGGGGAGCCGGGCCCAGTCGTGTCGCAGCCGGTCAGCGGACGAACGTGCTCGCCTGCCCCGCCAGATCCAGGAAGTACTGCGGCGCCAGGCCCAGGACCAGCGTCACCGCCACGCCCACCGCGATGGTGGTCATCGTCAGCGGCGACGGGACGGCCACCGTCGGGCCGTCCGGCTTCGGCTCGCTGAAGAACATCAGGACGATCACCCGGATGTAGAAGAACGCGGCGATCGCGGACGAGATGACACCGACCACGACCAGCACCCCCGCACCGCCCTCCGCCGCCGCCTTGAACACGGCGAACTTGCCCGAGAAGCCGGACGTCAGCGGGATGCCGGCGAAGGCCAGCAGGAACACTGCGAAGACCGCCGCCGTCAGGGGGGAACGGCGGCCCAGCCCCGCCCACTTGGACAGGTGCGTCGCCTCGCCGCCCGCATCGCGCACCAGCGTGACCACCGCGAACGCGCCGATCGTCACGAAGGAGTACGCGCCCAGGTAGAAGAGGACGGACTGGACGCCCTGCGCCGAGGTCGCGATCACACCGGCCAGGATGAAGCCCGCGTGCGCGATCGAGGAGTACGCCAGCAGGCGCTTGACGTCGGTCTGGGTCACCGCGATCACCGCACCGGCCAGCATCGTCACGATGGCGATGCCCCACATCACCGGCCGCCAGTCCCACCGCAGGCCCGGCAGGACGACGTACAGCAGGCGCAGCAGCGCGCCGAAGGCGGCCACCTTCGTCGCCGCCGCCATGAAGCCGGTGACCGGGGTCGGGGCGCCCTGGTAGACGTCCGGGGTCCACATGTGGAACGGGACGGCACCGACCTTGAAGAGCAGGCCCGTCAGGATCAGCGCCCCGCCGATCAGCAGCAGCGCATCGTTGCCCATGGTGTCGGCCAGCGCCGGGTCGATCTTCGTGACGGTGCCGTCGACCACGTCGGCGATGGCCGCGTACGAGACCGAGCCCGCGTACCCGTAGACCAGCGCGATGCCGAAGAGGAGGAAGGCCGAGGAGAAGGCCCCGAGCAGGAAGTACTTGACCGCCGCCTCCTGCGACATCAGCCGCTGGCGGCGGGCGACGGCGCAGAGCAGGTACAGCGGGAGGGAGAAGACCTCCAGGGCCACGAACAGCGTCAGCAGGTCGTTGGCCGCGGGGAAGATCAGCATCCCGGAGATCGCGAACAGCACCAGCGGGAAGACCTCGGTGGTGGTGAAGCCCGCCTTGACGGCGGCCTTCTCGCTGTCGCTGCCCGGTACGGACGCCGCCTGCGCGGCGAACGAGTCCACCCGGTTGCCGTGCGCGGCCGGGTCCAGGCGCCGCTCGGCGAAGGTGAAGACCGCGACGATCGAAGCCAGCAGGATGGTGCCCTGCAGGAACAGCGCCGGGCCGTCCACGGCCACGGCGCCCATCGCCGCGATGTGCGCCTTGTCGCCGGCGTACCCGCCGGCGGCGAGTCCGACGACCGCCGCGAAGGCCGAGGCCAGCGCGGCGACGGCGAGGAACACCTGGACGTAGTAGCGGGACTTGCGCGGTACGAAGGCCTCGACGAGGACCCCGATGATCGCCGCGCCCACCACGATCAGCGTGGGCGCGAGCTGCGCGTACTCGATGTGCGGGGCCGGGATCCGGTCGACCGGATCCGCGGCCGCCAGCGTCAGCAGCCCTTGGGCAGCAGCCACGGTGCTCACTTCGCCGCCTCCCCGTTCTTGGCCTCGACGGCCACCTGTGGCTTCGGGTCCTTCTGGTGTACGTCGGACATGGTGTGCTCCACCGCCGGGTTGACGATCTCGGTGAGCGGCTTCGGGTACACGCCGAGCGCGATCAGCAGCGCGATCAGCGGGGCGACCACCAGCACCTCCCGCAGGCGCAGGTCCTTCATCGGGCGGACCTCCTCCTTCACGGGTCCGGTCATCGTGCGCTGGTAGAGCACCAGGGTGTAGAGCGCGGCGAGCACGATGCCGATGGTGGCGATGATGCCGATGACCGGGTACCGGGCGAACGTGCCGACCAGGACCAGGAATTCACTGACGAACGGGGCCAGGCCGGGCAGCGACAGCGTGGCGAGGCCGCCGATCAGGAAGGTGCCGGCCAGGACCGGGGCCACCTTCTGCACACCGCCGTAGTCGGCGATGAGCCGGGAGCCGCGCCGCGAGATCAGGAAGCCGGCCACCAGCATCAGCGCGGCCGTCGAGAGCCCGTGGTTGACCATGTAGAGCGTGGCGCCCGACTGCCCCTGGGAGGTCATCGCGAAGATGCCCATGATGATGAACCCGAAGTGCGAGATCGAGGCGTACGCGACCAGCCGCTTGATGTCCCGCTGCCCGACCGCGACCAGCGCGCCGTAGACGATGCTGATCAGGGCCAGGACGAGGATCACCGGCGTGGCCCACTTGCTGGCGTCGGGGAACAGCCCGAGGCAGAAGCGGAGCATCGCGAAGGTGCCGACCTTGTCGACGACCGCGGTGATCAGTACGGCGACCGGGGCGGTGGACTCGCCCATCGCGTTCGGCAGCCAGGTGTGCAGCGGCCACAGCGGGGCCTTCACAGCGAAGGCGAAGAAGAAGCCGAGGAACAGCAGCCGCTCGGTGTTGGTCGCCATGTCCAGCGTGCCCGCGGCGCGGGCGGCGGCGATCTCCTGGAGGGAGAAGTTCCCGGCGACCACGTACAGCCCGATGACCGCGGCCAGCATGATGAGGCCGCCGACGAGGTTGTAGAGGAGGAACTTGACCGCTGCGTACGAGCGCTGCGCGGCCGCGTTCTCGTCGGACCCGGCATGGGCCCGGTCCCCGAAGCCGCCGATGAGGAAGTACATCGGGATGAGCATGGCTTCGAAGAAGATGTAGAAGAGGAAGACGTCGGTGGCCTCGAAGGAGATGACCACCATCGCTTCGACCAGCAGGATCAGGGCGAAGAAGCCCTGTGTCGGCCGCCAGCGCGAGTTCGCCGGGGTTTCGGTCTCGAGCGGGTCGGCGTCGTGCCAGCCGGCCCCGATGACGAAGGGGATCAGCAGCGTGGTGAGCGCGATCAGCGCCACCCCGATGCCGTCGACGCCCAGTTCGTAGCGGACGCCGAAGTCGGGGATCCAGGCATGTGATTCGGTGAGCTGGTAGCGGGCGCCACCGGGCTCGAAGCGGACCGCGACGAGCACGGCCAGGGCCAGCGTCGCCAGCGAGAACAGCAGCGCGAGCCACTTGGCCGCGGTCCTGCGGGCGGCCGGGACGGCCGCCGTCAGGACGGCGCCGACCGCGGGGAGCGCGGCCGTCACCGTCAGAAGCGGGAAACTCATCTCACACCGCCCTCATCAGCAGGGTCGCGGCGATGAGGATCGCCGTGCCCCCGAACATCGAGACCGCGTAGCTGCGGGCGTAGCCGTTCTGCAGCTTGCGCAGCCGGCCCGACGCCCCGCCCACCGAGGCGGCCGTCCCGTTGACCACCCCGTCGACCAGGCTGTGGTCGACGTACACGAGCGAGCGGGTCAGGTGTTCCCCGCCGCGCACCAGCACGACGTGGTTGAAGTCGTCCTGGAGCAGGTCCCGGCGGGCCGCCCGGGTGACCCAGCTGCCGCGCGGGGCGACGACCGGGACGGGCCTGCGGCCGTACATCGACCAGGCGACGGCGACGCCGACGACCAGGACGACCATGGTGGACGCGGTCACCGTCATGGCGCTGACCGGCGAGTTGCCGTGCTCGTAACCGGTGACCGGCTCCAGCCACTTCAGGAAGCGTTCGCCGATCTCGAAGAACGCGCCGGCGAAGACCGACCCGAACGCCAGGATGATCATCGGGATGGTCATGGACTTCGGGGACTCGTGCGGGTGCGGCTCGTGGCCGTCCGCATCGAGCTGCCAGCGCTTCTCACCGAAGAAGGTGAGGAGCATGACCCGGGTCATGTAGAAGGCGGTGATGCCGGCACCCAGCAGGGCGACCCCGCCGAGGATCCAGCCCTGGGTGCCGCCCTTGGCGAAGGCCGCCTCGATGATCATGTCCTTGGAGAAGAAGCCGGACAGACCGGGGAAGCCGATGATCGCCAGGTAGCCGAGGCCGAAGGTGACGAAGGTGACCGGCATGTACTTCCGCAGGGCGCCGTACTTGCGCATGTCCACCTCGTCGTTCATCCCGTGCATGACGGAACCCGCGCCGAGGAAGAGGCCTGCCTTGAAAAACCCGTGCGTCACCAGGTGCATGATCGCGAAGACGTACCCGATGGGGCCGAGGCCCGCCGCCAGGATCATGTAGCCGATCTGCGACATCGTCGACCCTGCGAGGGCCTTCTTGATGTCGTCCTTCGCGCAACCGACGATCGCACCGAAGAGGAGCGTGACCGCGCCCACGATGGTGACCACCAGCTGGGCGTCCGGCGCCCCGTTGAAAACGGCGGCCGAGCGGACGATCAGGTACACGCCCGCCGTCACCATCGTCGCCGCGTGGATGAGGGCCGAGACCGGGGTCGGGCCCTCCATCGCGTCGCCGAGCCAGGACTGCAGCGGCACCTGGGCCGACTTGCCGCACGCGGCGAGCAGCAGCATCAGGGCGATCGCCGTCAGCTTGCCCTCGGTCGCGTTGCCCACGGAGGCGAACACCGGCCCGAAGGCGAAGGTCCCGAAGGTGGTGAACAGCAGCATGATCGCGATCGACAGGCCCATGTCGCCGACCCGGTTGACCAGGAAGGCCTTCTTCGCGGCGGTCGCCGCGCTGGGCTTGTGCTGCCAGAAGCCGATGAGCAGGTACGAGGCGAGGCCGACGCCCTCCCACCCGACGTACAGCAGCAGGTAGTTGTCGGCGAGGACCAGCAGCAGCATCGCCGCGAGGAACAGGTTGAGGTAGCCGAAGAAGCGGCGACGGCGCTCGTCGTGCTCCATGTACCCGATCGAGTACACGTGGATGAGCGTGCCGACCCCGGTGATCAGCAGGACGAACGTCATCGACAGCTGGTCGAGCTGGAAGGCGACGTCCGCCTGGAAGCCCTCGACGGGGATCCACGTGTACAGCTTCTCGTACAGGGTCCGGTCCTCGGCGCCGCGCCCGAGCAGGTCGGCGAACAGGACCACGCCGATCACGAAGGAGGCGGCGGCGAACAGGGTGCCGAGCCAGTGGCCGGCCTTGTCGAGGCGGCGGCCGCCGCAGAGCAGCACCACCGCTCCGAGCAGGGGCGCCGTGATCAGCAGCCCAATCAGATTCTCCACTGTGAGCGCCCCTTACAGCTTCATCAGGCTGGCGTCGTCGACCGAGGCCGAGTGGCGGGTACGGAACAGCGACACGATGATCGCGAGGCCCACCACGACCTCCGCGGCGGCGACGACCATCGTGAAGAAGGCGATGATCTGGCCGTCGAGATTGCCGTGCATCCGGGAGAAGGCGACGAACGCGAGGTTGCAGGCGTTGAGCATCAGCTCGACGCACATGAACAGCACGATCGCGTTCTTCCGGATGAGCACTCCGGCCGCGCCGATGGTGAACAGCAGGGCGGCCAGGTACAGGTAGTTGACCGGGTTCACTTCGAGGCCTCCTCACGGCCGAGCCGCTCGGCCGACGCCTGCTCCAGCGCCTTCAGGTCGTTCAGCGCCTCGCTGGAGACGTCCCGGATCTGGCCGCGGGCGCGCAGCGTCTTGTTGACGGTCAGCTCGGACGGGGTGCCGTCCGGCAGCAGACCGGCGACGTCGACCGCGTTGTGCCGGGCGTACACGCCGGGCGCGGGCAGCGGCGGGAGCTGGACACCCTCGCGGACGCGGCGCTCGGCGAGCTCGCGCTGCGTGGCGGCCCGCTCGGTGCGCTCGCGGTGGGTGAGGACCATCGCGCCGACGGCGGCCGTGATCAGCAGCGCGCCGGTGATCTCGAAGGCGAACACGTACTTGGTGAAGATCAGCGTGGCCAGCCCCTCCACGTGCCCGGCGGAGTTGACCCGGCCGAGCCCGTTGAAGTGGCTGAGACCGGCATTGGCGATGCCGGCGATCAGCAGGACGCCGAAGCCGAGCCCGCACAGGGCGGCCAGCCAGCGCTGCCCCTTGAGGGTCTCCTTCAGCGAGTCGGCGGCGGTGACGCCGACGAGCATGACCACGAAGAGGAAGAGCATCATGATCGCGCCGGTGTAGACGATGACCTGGACCACGCCCAGGAAGTACGCCCCGTTGGCGAGGTAGAAGACCGCCAGGATGATCATCGTCCCGGCCAGGCTCAGCGCGCTGTGCACGGCCTTCTTCATCAGGATCGTGGACAGCGCGCCGATGACGGCGACGGTGCCGAGGACCCAGAACTGGACCGCCTCGCCCGTGGAGGTCAGGGTGGCCGCTGCGAGGGCGCTCATGCCTGCACCTCCTCGGAGGGCGCCGCCTGCTCGCCCTTCGAGACCGCCACCTGCCGCTGCGTACCGGGAGCCGCCCCGGTCACCAGCCCGCGGTAGTAATCCTGCTCGTCCATGCCCGGGAAGATCGAGTGCGGCGACTCCACCATGCCCTCGGTCAGGCCGGCGAGCAGCTGCTCCTTGGTGTAGATGAGCGATTCGCGGCTGGCGTCGGCCAGTTCGAACTCGTTCGTCATCGTGAGCGCCCGCGTCGGGCAGGCCTCGATGCACAGCCCGCACAGGATGCAGCGGGCGTAGTTGATCTGGTAGACCCGCCCGTACCGCTCACCCGGGGAGTACCGCTCCTCCTCGGTGTTGTCCGCGCCCTCCACGTAGATGGCGTCCGCGGGACAGGCCCAGGCGCACAGCTCGCACCCGATGCACTTCTCCAGACCGTCCGGGTGCCGGTTCAGCTGGTGCCGTCCGTGGAAGCGCGGAGCGGTGGTCTTCTGCTGCTCCGGGTACTGCTCGGTGAGGCGCTTCTTGAACATGGCCTTGAAGGTCACGCCGAAGCCGGCCACCGGGTTCTGCCACTTCTCGCCCTGCTCGGCATCAGACTTGTCAGACATTCTCAGCACCCTCCTCTCGGTCACTGTCAGTATTCGTCCCGCCACTGACAATCAGCTCCCGCTCACTGCGAGGCCGCCTGCGCGGTACGGGTGCCAGGTGCTGGCCGGGCTTGGGCGGTACGGGGAACCCGCCCGCCAACGGGTCGAAGGGCTCGGCCCCGGCGGCCTCGCCGGCCTGCTCGGCGGCCGCCTTCTCCTTCTTGTCCCGGAAGAGGTCCGCGACGAAGGACAGCAGCAGGATCGCGACGACCGCGCCGCCGACGTACAGGACGATCTCCGAGAAGTCGTACTGCTCGTTGCGCAGCGCCCGGACGGTCGCGACCAGCATCAGCCAGAGCACGGAGACCGGGATCAGGACCTTCCAGCCGAGCTTCATCAGCTGGTCGTAGCGCACGCGGGGCAGCGTTCCGCGCAGCCAGATGAAGAAGAACAGCAGCAGCTGGACCTTGATGACGAACCAGAGCATCGGCCACCAGCCGTGGTTCGCGCCCTCCCAGAAGTGACTGATCGGGTACGGGGCCCGCCAGCCGCCGAGGAACAGGGTGACCGAGACCGCCGAGACGGTGACCATGTTGACGTACTCGGCCAGCATGAACAGCGCGAACTTGATGGAGGAGTACTCGGTGTTGAAGCCGCCGACGAGGTCGCCCTCGGACTCCGGCATGTCGAACGGCGCGCGGTTCGTCTCGCCGACCATCGTGATGACGTAGATGATGAACGAGACCGGCAGCAGCACGATGTACCAGCGGTCCGCCTGCGCCTCCACGATCGCCGAGGTCGACATCGACCCGGAGTAGAGGAAGACGGAGGCGAAGGCCGCGCCCATCGCGATCTCGTACGAGATCATCTGCGCGCAGGAGCGCAGGCCGCCGAGCAGCGGGTACGTCGAGCCCGAGGACCAGCCGGCCAGGACGATGCCGTAGATGCCGACCGAGGCGACCGCGAGGATGTAGAGCATGGCGATCGGGAGGTCGGTCAGCTGCATCGTGGTGCGCTGGCCGAAGATCGAGACCTCGTCGCCGGGCGGACCGAAGGGGATCACCGCGATGGCCATGAAGGCCGGGATCGCCGCGATGATCGGGGCCAGGACGTACACCACCTTGTCGGCCCGCTTGACGATGATGTCTTCCTTGAGCATCAGCTTCACGCCGTCGGCGAGCGACTGGAGCATGCCCCAGGGCCCGTGCCGGTTGGGGCCGATGCGCAGCTGCATCCAGGCGACGACCTTGCGCTCCCAGACGATGGAGAAGAGCACGGTCACCATCAGGAAGGCGAAGCAGAACACCGCCTTGACGACGACCAGCCACCAGACGTCCCTGCCGAACAGGGAGAGGTCCTCGGCAGCGAGCTGTACCGCGTTCACGCGCCCACCTCCGCAGGGGTGCCGCTGCTGTCGGCCGGGGTCGCCGGACCGATCCGTACGAGGGTGCCCGGGTGGGCCCCGGTGTCGGCGAGGACGCCGTGGCCGGTGGAGTTCAGCGGGAGCCAGACCACGCGGTCGGGCATCTCGGTGATCCGCAGCGGCAGTTCCACGGAGCCGGCCGGTCCCGTCACCGCGAGGACGTCGCCGTCCTTGACGCCCGTCTCGGCGGCCGTGGCGGCCGAGAGCCGGGCGCTCGCCTCGTGCCGGGTGCCGGCCAGGGCGTCGTCGCCCTCCTGGAGCCGGCCCTGGTCGAGGAGGAGCCGGTGGCCCGCCAGGACCGCTTCGCCCGCCCCGGGGCGGGGCAGCGGCGCGGTGTCCGCGGACTGCCCGGCCGCCCGCTCCCCGGTCCACGGGCCGAGCGCGTCGAGCTCGCGGCGCACGGCGTGTACGTCGGGCAGCGCGATCGGCCGGTCGGCCGCGTCGGCCAGCATGTGCAGCACGCGGGCGTCGGCGGGGGCGAGGGGGCGGGTCATCTGGTCGGGCTTGAGCGCGGCCTCGAACGGCCGGACCCTGCCCTCCCAGTTGATGAACGCGCCGGCCTTCTCGGCGACGGCGGCGACCGGGAAGACGACGTCCGCGTGGTCGGTGACCTGGCCGGGCCGCAGTTCCAGCGAGACCACGAAGGCCTCCTGGAGGGCGACCAGCGCCCGGGCCGGATCCGGCAGGTCGGCGATCTCGACGCCTGCGACCAGCAGGGCGCTGAGCTCCCCGCCCGCGGCGGCCTCGACGATCTGGCCGGTGTCGCGGCCGTAACGGTGCGGGAGCTCGTCCAGCCCCCAGGCGGTGGCGACCTCGTCGCGGGCCCGCGGGTCGGTGGCCGGACGGGCCCCCGGCAGCAGGGACGGCAGCGCACCCGCCTCGACGGCGGCCCGCTCCCCCGCCCGGCGCGGGATCCACACCAGCTGCGCGCCGGTGGCCGCGGCGGCCCGTACGGCGGCGGTCAGCGCGCCGGGCACCCCGGCGAGCCGCTCCCCGACGACGATGACCGCCCCGGACCGGCGCAGCGCGTCGGCGGCCTCGGACCCACCGGCCTCCAGGCCCGTCCGGGAGGCGAGTGCGTCGAGCCACTCGGGCTCGGTGCCGGGGGCGGCGGCCAGCAGCGTGCCGCCCGCCTTCTCCAGGCCGCGGGTGGCGAACGGGGCGAGGGCGAAGGTCCGCTGCTTGTGCTTGCGGTGGGCCTTGCGCAGCCTCAGGAAGACGCCGGGGGCCTCCTCCTCGGACTCGATGCCGGCGAGCAGGACGGCGGGCGCCGCCTCCAGCTTCGCGTACGTCACCCCGGCGCCGTCGAGGTCCTTGCCGGTGCCGGCGACGGTGGCGGCCAGGAACTCGGCCTCCTCCGCGCTGTGGATCCGGGCCCGGAAGTCGATGTCGTTGGTGTCGAGGACGACCCGGGCGAACTTGGCGTACGCGTACGCGTCCTCGACGGTGAGCCGGCCGCCGGTCAGCACCCCCGCCCGGCCGCGCGCGGCGGCGAGCCCGGCGGCCGCGGCCTCCAGGGCCTCGGGCCAGCTGGCCGGGGCGAGGACCCCGTCCGTGCCGCGCACCAGCGGGGTGGTGAGCCGGTCCGGGCGCTGCGCGTAGCGGAACCCGAAGCGGCCCTTGTCGCAGATCCACTCCTCGTTGACCTCGGGGTCCTCGGCGGCCATCCGGCGCAGCACCTTGCCGCGGCGGTGGTCGGTCCGGGTCGCGCAGCCGCCCGCGCAGTGCTCGCACACGCTCGGGGAGGAGACGAGGTCGAACGGGCGGGAGCGGAACCGGTACGCGGCCGAGGTGAGGGCGCCGACGGGGCAGATCTGGATGGTGTTGCCGGAGAAGTACGACTCGAAGGGGTCGCCCTCGCCGATGCCGACCTGCTGGAGCGCGCCGCGCTCGAGCAGCTCGATCATCGGGTCGCCGGCCACCTGGGTGGAGAACCGGGTGCAGCGCGCGCACAGCACGCACCGCTCGCGGTCCAGCAGCACCTGCGTGGAGATCGGGACCGGCTTCTCGTACGTGCGCTTCCTGCCCTCGAAACGCGAGTCGCTCTGCCCGTGGGACATCGCCTGGTTCTGCAGCGGGCACTCGC
This sequence comes from Streptomyces sp. R33, assembly GCF_041200175.1. Lineage (NCBI taxonomy): Bacteria > Bacillati > Actinomycetota > Actinomycetes > Kitasatosporales > Streptomycetaceae > Streptomyces > Streptomyces sp. R33. Next base: position 3,931,548 of record NZ_CP165727.1, read on the forward strand.
CGCCCTTGTCGCAGACCGGGCAGTCCAGCGGGTGGTTGATGAGCAGCAGCTCCATCACGCCGCGCTGGGACTTCTCGGCGACGGGGGAGGTGAGCTGCGTCTTGACGACCATGCCGTCGGTGCAGGTGATGGTGCAGGAGGCCATCGGCTTGCGCTGGCCCTCGACCTCGACGATGCACTGGCGGCAGGCGCCGACCGGGTCGAGGAGGGGATGGTCGCAGAACCGGGGGATCTCGATGCCGATCTGCTCGGCGGCCCGGATGACCAGGGTTCCCTTGGGCACCGACAGTTCGACGCCGTCGATGGTCAGGGAGACGGTGTCTTCGGCGGCCTTCGGCCGCCCCGCAGCCTCGCCGCCACCGGCGGGGGAGTTAGTGGTGACGGTCACGCGTTCACCTCCGTGTCAGCCCAGAGGGTCGACTTCCTGGGGTCGAAGGGGCAGCCCTTGCCCGTGATGTGCTGCTCGTACTCCTCGCGGAAGTACTTGAGCGAGGAGAAGATCGGGCTTGCGGCGCCGTCGCCGAGCGCGCAGAACGACTTGCCGTTGATGTTGTCGGCGATGTCGTTCAGCTTGTCGAGGTCGGACATGACGCCCTTGCCGGCCTCGATGTCGCGGAGCAACTGGACCAGCCAGTAGGTGCCTTCGCGACAGGGGGTGCACTTGCCGCAGGACTCGTGGGCGTAGAACTCGGTCCAGCGGGTGACGGCCCGCACCACGCAGGTCGTCTCGTCGAAGCACTGGAGCGCCTTGGTGCCGAGCATGGAGCCGGCCGCGCCGACGCCCTCGTAGTCCAGCGGGACGTCGAGGTGCTCGTCCGTGAACATCGGGGTGGACGAGCCGCCCGGGGTCCAGAACTTCAGCCGGTGCCCGGGCCGCATCCCGCCGCTCATGTCGAGCAGCTGGCGCAGGGTGATGCCGAGGGGGGCCTCGTACTGGCCGGGGCCTGCGACGTGCCCGGAGAGCGAGTACAGGGTGAAGCCGGGGGACTTCTCGGTCCCCATCGACTTGAACCAGTCCTTGCCCTTGTTCAGGATCGCGGGAACCGAGGCGATGGACTCCACGTTGTTGACGACAGTGGGGCAGGCGTAGAGCCCCTCGACGGCAGGGAAGGGGGGACGCAGCCGGGGCTGACCGCGCCGGCCTTCGAGGGAGTCGAGGAGTGCCGTCTCCTCACCGCAGATGTACGCGCCCGCCCCCGCGTGCACCGTGATGTCGAGCTTCGGCCCGCTCCCGAGACCGCTCTTTTGACGATGTTCAGCCTCCCCGAGGTAGCCGGCCTCGTACGCCTCGCGCACCGCCTCGTGCAGGCGTCGCAGCACCGGCACGACCTCGCCGCGCAGGTAGATGAAGGCGTGCTCCGACCGGATCGCGTAGCAGGCAATGATCATTCCCTCGATGAGGGAGTGCGGGTTGGCGAAGAGAAGGGGGATGTCCTTGCAGGTTCCCGGCTCCGACTCGTCCGCGTTCACGACGAGGTAGTGCGGCTTTCCGTCGCCCTGCGGGATGAACTGCCACTTCATTCCGGTGGGGAAGCCCGCGCCGCCGCGCCCGCGCAGACCGGAGTCCTTGACGTAGGCGATGACCTCGTCGGGCGACATCGCAAGTGCCTTGCGGAGTCCCTCGTAGCCGCCGTGCCGCCGGTAGGTGTCCAGCGTCCACGACTGCGGCTCGTCCCAGAACGCCGACAGCACGGGCGCCAGCAGCTTCTCCGGGGCGCCGTTCTCATGCATTTCGGCAGTCACCGTCATCACTCCCCCTCCTCGGTGGCAGCCGGAGCCTCACCACGCGGGTGCACGACCTTGCCGAGCTGGGTGCTGTCGCCGCGTGCGATGCGCAGGCCGATCAGGGAGGCGGGGCCGGCCCCGCCGGTCGCCTCGACCGCGCCCTCGCGCTCGTCCGGGAAGCCGGCCAGGATCCGGGCGGTCTCCTTGTAGGTGCACAGCGGCGCGCCCCGGGTCGGGGAGACCTCGCGGCCGGCGATCAGGTCGTCGACCATGGCCTTGGCGGACTCGGGGGTCTGGTTGTCGAAGAACTCCCAGTTGACCATCACCACGGGGGCGTAGTCGCAGGCCGCGTTGCACTCGATGTGCTCGAGGGTCACCTTGCCGTCGGGGGTGGTCTCGTTGTTGCCGACCCCGAGGTGCTGCTTGAGCTCGTCGAAGATGGCGTCGCCGCCCATGACCGCGCACAGGGTGTTCGTGCAGACGCCGACCTGGTAGTCGCCCGAGGGCTTGCGCCGGTACATCGTGTAGAAGGTGGCCACCGCGGTGACCTCGGCGGTGGTCAGGCCCAGCACCTCGGCGCAGAACCGGATGCCCGTGCGCGAGACGAAGCCCTCCTCCGCCTGGGTCAGGTGCAGCAGCGGCAGCAGCGCGGAGCGGCTGTCTGGGTAGCGGGCGATGACGTCCTTGGCGTCCGCTTCGAGCCGGGCGCGTACGTCGGCCGGGAAGTCGGGTGCCGGCAGCTGGGGCATGCCCAGGGACAGGGGGGCCTGGGGGGTGTCCCCTCCAGAGAACGCGGTGGTCATCGGTCGACGCCTCCCATCACGGGGTCGATGGAGGCGACGGCGACGATGACGTCGGCGACCTGGCCGCCTTCGCACATCGCTGCCATGGCCTGCAGGTTGGTGAAGGACGGGTCCCGGAAGTGGACCCGGTAGGGGCGGGTGCCGCCGTCGGAGACGACGTGGACCCCGAGCTCGCCCTTCGGCGACTCGACGGCCGCGTACGCCTGCCCGGCCGGCACCCGGAAGCCCTCGGTCACCAGCTTGAAGTGGTGGATGAGGGCCTCCATGGAGGTGCCCATGATGTTCTTGATGTGGTCGAGCGAGTTGCCGAGGCCGTCCGGGCCCATCGCGAGCTGCGCCGGCCAGGCGATCTTCTTGTCGGCGACCATGACCGGGCCCGCCTCGAGCCGTTCCAGGCACTGCTCGACGATCCGCAGGGACTGGCGCATCTCCTCCAGGCGGACCAGGAACCGCCCGTACGAGTCGCAGGTCTCGGTGGTCGGGACGTCGAACTCGTAGGTCTCGTAGCCGCAGTACGGATCCGCCTTGCGCAGGTCGTGCGGCAGGCCGGCGGAGCGCAGGATCGGGCCGGTGGCGCCGAGTGCCATGCAGCCGGTGAGGTCGAGGTAGCCGACGTCCTGCATGCGGGCCTTGAAGATGGGGTTGCCGGTGGCGAGCTTGTCGTACTCCGGCAGGTTCTTCTTCATGGTCTTGAGGAAGTCGCGCAGCTGGTCGACGGCGCCCGGGGGCAGGTCCTGCGCGAGGCCGCCGGGGCGGATGAACGCGTGGTTCATGCGCAGGCCGGTGATCAGCTCGAAGACGTCGAGGATCAGCTCGCGGTCGCGGAAGCCGTAGATCATGATCGTGGTCGCGCCCAGCTCCATGCCGCCGGTGGCGATGCACACCAGGTGGGAGGAGAGCCGGTTGAGCTCCATCAGCAGGACGCGGATGACGGTGGCGCGGTCCGGGATCTGGTCGGTGATGCCGAGCAGCTTCTCGACGCCGAGGCAGTACGCCGTCTCGTTGAAGAACGGCGTCAGGTAGTCCATGCGCGTCACGAAGGTGGTGCCCTGCGTCCAGTTCCGGAATTCGAGGTTCTTCTCGATGCCGGTGTGCAGGTAGCCGATGCCGCAGCGGGCCTCGGTGACCGTTTCGCCGTCGATCTCCAGGATCAGCCGGAGCACTCCGTGGGTGGACGGGTGCTGCGGCCCCATGTTGACGACGATCCGCTCGTCGTCGGCCTTGGCCGCCGACTGGACGATCTCGTCCCAGTCGCCGCCGGTGACGGTGTAGACGGTGCCCTCGGTGGTCTCCCGGGAGGCTGCGTGGTCCGAGGAGGCGTGGTTCGGGGAGGCGTGGTTCGACGTGGACATCAGCTGTACGACCTCCGCTGGTCGGGAGCCGGGATCTGGGCGCCCTTGTACTCGATGGGGATGCCGCCGAGCGGGTAGTCCTTGCGCTGCGGGAAGCCCTGCCAGTCGTCCGGCATCATGATCCGGGTGAGCGCCGGGTGCCCGTCGAAGACGAGGCCGAAGAAGTCGTACGTCTCGCGCTCGTGCCAGTCGTTCGTCGGATAGACGGAGACGAGCGACGGGATGTGCGGATCGGCGTCCGGGGCGGTCACCTCCAGGCGCACCACCCGGCCGTGGGTGACGGAGCGCAGGTGGTAGACGGCGTGCAGCTCGCGGCTCTTGTCGTCGGGGAAGTGCACCCCGGAGACGCCGGTGCAGAGCTCGAAGCGCAGCGCCGGGTCGTCGCGGAGGGTCTTCGCGACGCGGGGCAGGTGCTCGCGGGCGATGTGGAGCGTCAGCTCGCCCCGGTCGACGACGACCTTCTCGATCGCGTTCTCCGGGAGCAGGTCCTGCTCCTCCAGCGCCCCTTCGAGCTCGTCGACGATCTCGTCGAAGTAGGAGCCGTACGGGCGGTGGCTGGCGCCGGGCATGGCCACGGTGCGGACGAGGCCGCCGTAGCCGCTGGTGTCGCCGCCGCCCCGTGCTCCGAACATGCCCTTGCGGACGCCGATGACCTCGGGGCCCCCGGCGGAGCCCCTCGGGGCAGGAACGTTGTTCCCGTTGCCGTTGTCGTCGGTGCCCGGGGTGGTGTCGCTCGTGTCGCTCACCGGAGCAGCCCCTTCATCTCGATCGTGGGAAGGGCCTTGAGGGCCGCCGCCTCCGCCTCGCGGGCCGCCTCTTCCCGGTTCACGCCGAGCTTTCCGCCCTGGATCTTCTGGTGGAGCTTGAGGATCGCGTCGATCAGCATCTCGGGGCGGGGCGGGCAGCCGGGCAGATAGATGTCCACGGGGACGATGTGGTCGACGCCCTGGACGATCGCGTAGTTGTTGAACATTCCGCCCGAAGATGCACAAACCCCCATGGAGATGACCCATTTGGGAGCGGGCATCTGGTCGTACACCTGCCGCAGCACCGGCGCCATCTTCTGGCTGACCCGGCCGGCCACGATCATCAGATCGGCCTGGCGCGGTGAGCCGCGGAAGACCTCCATGCCGAAGCGGGCCAGGTCGTACCGGCCCGCTCCGGTGGTCATCATCTCGATGGCGCAGCAGGCCAGGCCGAAGGTCGCGGGGAAGACGGATGACTTGCGCACCCAGCCCGCGGCCTGTTCGACGGTGGTCAGCAGAAAGCCGCTCGGCAGCTTCTCTTCCAGTCCCATGGGAAATTCAGCCCCTCAGTCCCATTCCAGGCCGCCGCGGCGCCACACGTAGGCGTAGGCGACGAAGACGGTGAGCACGAAGAGCAGCATCTCGACGAGCCCGAAGATCCCCAGGGAGTCGAAGGTGACGGCCCAGGGGTAGAGGAAGACAACTTCGATGTCGAAGACGATGAAGAGCATCGCCGTCAGGTAGTACTTGATGGGGAAGCGACCGCCGCCGGCCGGCGTGGGCGTCGGCTCGATGCCGCACTCGTACGCCTCGAGCTTCGCCCGGTTGTACCGTTTTGGGCCGATCAGCGTGGCCATGACCACGGAGAAGATCGCAAACCCTGCGCCGAGGGCGCCGAGCACGAGGATGGGCGCGTACGCATTCACGCTCCTCGCTCCTTCCAGTCGTCCTTGACCGTTGGACCGCTGCGCCGGCGCCGAGCGAGCCACCTCGCGAAGATCACGCCGTGATCGGGCATTTGCATGTGAGGCAGTTCACAAGCCGGACTGCTGCGCATCTTATGCCCGCCGGTCTGTGATCTGCGACACGGGTAACAACACCGAGTTTGTGATCTCCACCACCTGACGAACGATCATGAAGTCCGATGAGCCGTGATCTTCATACGCGAAGCATCCACATGATCACCAAAGGTGACATCCGACCCCGTTACCGCAGGTAGAAGGCGGATGCCACTATCAAACCATGTCCGGTGCAGGCAAATTTGCGCCATCAAGCCTTGCAGGGTAAAGGAAACCGCGTCGCCCGGTCGGGGGAGCTCCCGGGGACGGGAGTGGACGCGTGCACACATTCACGAGCGCCGGGGTCCCACCCCACGGCAACTTCACGGCTGGGTCACGGACGGACCACAGCGCCCTCACGGTGAGACATTCCTGTGACCTGCGCCACGCCGAATTCTTGGTTCCGAAAGAGGGCTTGGCCAACTGTGCGCGGGGATGGTAGGCCACAGATCAATTCGGACTTATTGCAGAAACCCCTTGATCACAGCCTTGTGAAGGCGTGTCCGATACGTCCGTTACGGCGTCAATAAGACGCGCGGCGCGCCCGGTTAGCCCGTTTCGCGCGCAACTGTGGCGCAGACCACGTTTCTTGAAGGGAACCCGGACGCCCTGATAGCGGTTGTCCTCATGTCCCACACCGCTCACATACCCAGCCACCGGAAGCCCCGTCGCAGCGCCTCGAAGCTCGCGGTCCGCGCCGGAGTTGCCGGTGGCGTCCTCAGCACCCTGGCGATGGCCGGCACGGCGAGCGCGTCCCCGTCCGAGCCCGTGACCGAGACGACGCTCGAAATGCCGGTCCTGAACCTGGACCTGGCCGCCGACGTCTCCTCCGCCGTCACCACCGCCGCCGAGAACACGGCTGCCGCCGCCGTCACCGGCGAGCTGCGCTCCCAGGAGGAGCAGGCGCGTACCGGCGCCGCCGCCGAGGCGAAGAAGGCCAAGGAAGACGCCGAGAAGGCCGACGCCGAGAAGAAGGCGAAGGAGGAGGCGGACCGCAAGGCCGCGGCCGAGCGCGCCACCCGCAGCTCCTCCCGCACCTCGCTGCAGAGCACTTCCGCGTCCGACTCCGGCGAGCAGGGCTCGGGCACCGTCACCGCCCCGGCGACCGGCTCCGCCGCCGCCATCGTGAACTTCGCCCGCGCGCAGGTCGGCAAGGCGTACGTCATGGGCGGCACCGGTCCGTCCTCGTTCGACTGCTCCGGCCTCGTCCAGGCCGCGTACCGCCAGGCCGGCATCTCCCTGCCGCGCATGTCGCAGGACCAGTCCTCGAGGGGCACCTCGGTCTCCCTGAGCGCCCTCCAGCCGGGCGACGTCCTGTACTGGGGCTCCCGCGGCAGCGCCTACCACGTCGCCATCTACGTCGGCGGCGGCAAGTTCGTGGGCGCGCAGAACCCCAGCACGGGCATCGTCGAGCGCTCCCTGAGCTACGACAAGCCGTCGGGCGCCGTCCGCATCCTCTGAGGTCCCTGAACGTCCCTGAGGTTCCCCAGGGGCTCCTGAGCCCCTCTCAGCGCGCGTCCCGGCACGTCTCAGCACGGCCCGAGGGCCGGCACTCCCCCGCTCGGGGGCGGAGTGCCGGCCCTTTCCGCGTACGCCGGCGCCCTGAGAGGATGGCGGTGCGCAGCGCCCGATTCAGGCCAGGAGGTGTCGGACCGCGATGACCGACGCGTACGAGGAACACGGCTCCGGCGGGGAGGGCGCCGGCCCCGCGGCCGACCCCACCCCCGTACCCGCCGCCGCCGGGCTCTTCCTGCTCGCCGTCGGCGGCTGGCTGCTCAACACCACCCGCCCGTGGCACAAACCCGGACATCCCGTCGTCCTGGGACTCGGTTGGGCCGTTGCGTTCGCGCTGCTGCTCTGGGGCACGGTGCTGGTGGCCCGCTGCGTACGGACGGTCCACGGCCCGCGGCGGCGGACGTACGGGGACGGAGCCGGCGAAGCGGGCCGAACCGGTGGAACCCCGGCCCGACCCGCTCCTTGAGGGCGCTTAGCGCGACTCAGGCCTTGGGGGCCACCTTCGAGAGGCCGTTGATGATGCGGTCCATCGCATCGCCGCCCGCCGGGTCGGTCAGGTTGGCGAGCATCTTCAGCGTGAACTTCATCAGCACCGGGTGCGTCAGGCCGCGCTGGGTGGCGACCTTCATGACCTTCGGGTTGCCGATCAGCTTCACGAAGGCGCGGCCGAGCGTGTAGTAGCCGCCGTAGGTCTCCTTGAGCACCTTCGGGTAGCTGTGCAGCGTCAGTTCGCGCAGTGCAGGGGTGGCGCGGGAGTGCGCCTGGACGATGACGTCGGCGGCGATCTGCCCCGACTCCATCGCGTAGGCGATGCCCTCGCCGTTGAACGGGTTGACGAGCCCGCCCGCGTCACCGACCAGCAGCAGGCCCTTGGTGTAGTGCGGCTGCCGGTTGAAGGCCATCGGCAGGGCCGCGCCGCGGATCGGCTGCGTCATGTTCTCGGGGGTGTAACCCCAGTCCTCCGGCATGGACGCGCACCAGGCCTTGAGGACCTCGCGCCAGTCCAGCTCCTTGAAGGCGGAGGAGGAGTTGAGGATGCCGAGGCCGACGTTGGACGTGCCGTCGCCCATGCCGAAGATCCAGCCGTAGCCGGGCAGCAGCCGGTCCTGCGGACCGCGCCGGTCCCACAGCTCCAGCCAGGACTCGAGGTAGTCGTCGTCGTGCCGCGGCGAGGTGAAGTACGTACGGACCGCGACGCCCATCGGGCGGTCCTCGCGCCGGTGCAGGCCCATCGCCAGGGAGAGGCGGGAGGAGTTGCCGTCGGCGGCCACGACGAGCGGGGCGCTGAAGGTGACCGGGGTCTTCTCCTCGCCCAGCTTCGCGTGCACGCCGGTGATGTGGCCGGTGCGGGGGTCGCGGACGGGCTCGCCCACGTTGCAGCGCTCGTACAGGCGGGCGCCGGCCTTCTGGGCCTGGCGGGCCAGGGTCTCGTCGAAGTCGTCGCGCTTGCGGACGAGTCCGTAGTCCGGGAAGGACGCGAGTTCCGGCCAGTCCAGCTGGAGCCGCTGACCGCCGCCGATGATCCGCAGGCCCTTGTTGCGGAGCCAGCCGGCCTCTTCGGAGATGTCGATGCCCATCGCCACCAGCTGCTTGGTGGCGCGCGGGGTCAGGCCGTCACCGCAGACCTTCTCGCGCGGGAAGGCCGTCTTCTCCAGCAGCAGGACGTCCAGTCCGGCCTTGGCGAGGTAGTAGGCGGTGGTCGAGCCGGCGGGCCCGGCTCCGACGACGATCACATCCGCGGAGTGTTCGGAGAGGGGCTCGGTCACTGCGGGGTCTCCCGAAGGCTCGATAAGGGGTGCCCAACGGCACAGGACATGTGCAGTCTATGCAGCGAGAGAGATCACGAACCCGAAGGGCTGCCCCCGATGACCACCTCGCCTGCTTCGCCCGCCTCGCTCCCCGTCGTACAGCTGCGCGTGCCCACCGATGAGGACGCGCGGGCCTGGCACGGGGTCTTCGACGACCCCGACGTCATGGAGTTCCTCGGCGGTCCCGCCGAGCTGTCCCTGTACGAGGAGTTCACGGCGCGGCAGCGCCTGCACGACGCCCGGCTCGGCTACTGCCTGTGGACGCTGCTGGACGCGGAGGGGGCGGTGATCGGGTTCACCGGCGCGCAGCCGTGGCCGCAGGAGGAGTGGGGACCCGTCGGGGAGATCGAGATCGGCTGGCGCCTGGCCCGCTCCGCCTGGGGCCAGGGCTACGCGTACGCCGCGGCGCTGGCCACCCTCGACCGGCTCCGGGAGGCGGGGGTGCCGCACGTGGTCGCGATGATCCACGCCCGGAACACCCGCTCGGTGGCGGTCGCGGAGCGCCTCGGGATGGACCTGGCCGAGGAGTTCATCACTCCGGGCGGCAACCCGGGCCGCCGCTACGAACTGTCCCTCGCCCCCGAGTGACCCCCGCCGGCCCCGGGACGCGGAGGGGGTCGAAACCGGGAGGGGTCAAAAGACGGAAAGGCCCGTCAGGGTCGTGAAGCGGTCGAGGGCGGCTGCCGCTGCGACGGAGTTGCCGTGGAGGTCGAGGCCCGGGCTCCACGCGGCCAGCGTGCAGCGGCCCGGGACGACCGCGACGATCCCGCCGCCCACCCCGCTCTTGCCCGGCAGGCCGACGCGGTACGCGAACTCCCCCGCCGCGTCGTACGTCCCGCACGTCAGCATCACCGCGTTGACCTGCTTGGCCTCGCTGCGCGTGAGGAGGCGGGAGCCGTCCGCGCGCAGCCCGTGGCGGGCCAGGAAGCGGCCCGCCCGCGCCAGGTCCGCACAGGTCATCTCGATCGAACACTGCCAGAAGTAGTGGTCCAGCAGCGTCGGCACGGGGTTGTCGATGTTGCCGTACGAGGCCATGAAGTGAGCCAGCGCGGCATTGCGGTCCCCGTGCTCGTGCTCCGAGGCCGCGACCTCCGCGTCGAAGCCGAGCTCCGGGTTCCCGCTCTCCTCCTGGAGGAACTTCAGGAGCTCGCTGCTCGCGTCGCCCGTCAGGGTCTGCAGCCGGTCGGTCACGACGAGCGCGCCCGCGTTGATGAACGGATTGCGTGGAATGCCGTTCTCGTACTCCAGCTGCACGAGGGAGTTGAACGGGTTGCCCGAGGGCTCCCGGCCGACCCGCTCCCACAGGCTGTCGCCGCCCTCGGCCAGCGCCAGGGCCAGGGCGAAGACCTTGGTGATGGACTGGGCGGAGAACGGAACCTCCCAGTCCCCGACCCCGAAGACGTTCCCGTCGAGGTCGGCGACGGCCATCCCGAACTGCCGGGGGTCCACCGACGCGAGCGCCGGGATGTACTCGGCGGGCGTGCCGCTGCCCACCAACGGGGCGACGTCCGCGGCGATCTGCTCCAGGAGGGCCTGGTAATCCACGCTTCCTACGCCTTGGAACCGCGGTGCAGCGCGACGATCCCGCCGCTCAGGTTGCGCCAGGCGACCTTGGACCAGCCGGCCTTCTGCAGCAGCGCGGCCAGCGCCGGCTGGTCCGGCCACTCGCGGATCGACTCGGCGAGGTAGACGTACGCGTCGGGGTTGGAGGACACGGCGCGGGCCACCGGCGGCAGGGCCCGCATCAGGTACTCCACGTACACCGTCCGGAAGGGCGCCCACGTCGGTTGCGAGAACTCGCAGATGACGACCTGGCCGCCGGGCTTGGTCACCCGGTACAGCTCGCGCAGCGCGGCGTCGGTGTCCTGCACGTTGCGCAGCCCGAAGGAGATCGTCACGGTGTCGAAGACGTCGTCCTTGAACGGCAGCTTCGTCGCGTCGCCCGCGGTCAGCGGCAGCCAGGCGTGGCGCTTCTTGCCCTCGCGGAGCATGCCGAGGGAGAAGTCGCAGGGGACGACGTACGCGCCGGTCGCGGCGAACGGCAGCGAGGAGGTCGCGGTTCCGGCGGCCAGGTCCAGCACCTTGTGCCCGGGGCGCGCACCGACCGCCTTGGCGACCTCCTTGCGCCACAGGCGGGCCTGCCCGAGGGAGAGGACGTCGTTGGTGAGATCGTAGTTCGCCGCCACACCGTCGAACATGGAGGCGACTTCGTGCGGCTGCTTGTCCAGGGAAGCGCGGGTCACTGGCGTTGGCCCCTCAGGTGCGGTGCGGTGCGGGTGGGCTGATACCGGGCCATTCTCGCAGGCGCCCCCACGCCCCACCGCCGGGGGCACAACTGGCCCGAAGGACAGTTACGCGGAGCCCGGGCGTCCGCGTTGACTGGCTGGTACGGCCCGACAAGGCCTACCGAAACACGACATACACGAGCATCTCCACGAACACGTTCGTGAAGATCACGAAGACATTGCCGAACAAAGGGTTCACGATGCCGGCAGGCCATTCCACCGGTCGACGCTCCGCCCTCGGTCCGCGCGCCAAGCGCCGGGCCGAGCGGCGCAGGCGGCTGCGCCGTACGGTCCTCGGCTCGGCCGCGGTGGTCGCCGTCTCGGCGACCGCGTACGCGATCGTGCCGCTGGACGACGCCGCCTCCGTCTCCGACAGCGTGGCCGCGCCGGCTGCCGTGGCGCCCGACCAGGATCCCGCCGCCGCTCCGTCCCCGTCGGCCTCGTCCGGCTCGCCCTCGCCCGGGCACTCCGCCGCCTCGCCGAACCCCGGCGCCGCATCGTCCAAGCCGGGCGGCGGCGGCAGCTCGGCCGCCGCCCCGGTGCCGCAGTCCGGGCCGGGGGTGTTCGCGGCCTCCTCGCGTTCGGGGCAGCCGCAGGGCAAGGGGACCGCCCGCCGCTGGCGGATCGAGGTCGAGGAGGGCAGCGGGGTCGACCCCAACGCCGCCGCCCAGTCGGTGGAGGCGATCCTCGGGGACCCGCGCGGCTGGACCCGGGATCCGGCGTACGGCTTCCAGCTCGTCGGGGCGGGCCAGCCGGTGGACTTCACGGTGAAGATCGCGACGCCCACGACCACCGACCGGCTGTGCGAGGTGGTCACCCCCGAGCTCGTCGGCGAGACCAACTGCCGGGCCGGCCACACGGTCGTGGTGAACCTCAAGCGATGGCAGGAGGGGTCTCCGCAGTTCAAGGGCCCCGTGGAGGAGTACCGGGCGCTGATCGTCAACCACGAGGTGGGCCACGAGATAGGCCGCGACCACGAGACCTGCCCGGGCCCCGGCAAGCCCGCTCCGGCCATGATGCAGCAGATCAAGGGGCTGCTCGGCTGCCAGGCCAACGCCTGGCCGTTCGACGGGAAGGGAACCTACCTGTCGGGCCCGAACGTCCCTTAGGGCACAGGGAGAGCCGATGGGTTGACCACAGGGGCATCGGCCGGGGGCGAGGAGTGGAAACCGTGCGCGTCGTCAGCTTCAGCGTCCCGGCCTGGTTTCCGCCCCGGACCGGGGAGGAGGTGCGGCGCGAGGTCCAGCTCACCGAGCAGGAGTCGGCCGTGTTCCTGTGCCTGGCGACCGGCGCCTCCAACGCGGAACTCGCCGGCGAGCTGCAACTGTCCGTCAGCACGGTCAAGTTCCACGTCCACAACATACGGGCGAAACTGGGCGGAATCAGCCGTCTCCAGGCCTGCCTCCTGGCCGCCCTGGCCCGCGAGGGCATCAGAACGTAGCGCGCCCCCTAGCGGCGGCGGTGCAGGAGGCGGCCGGTGATGACCGTGGCCACGCAGGTGGTGGCTCCCTGGTCCAGCAGCGCCTCGGGGTCGGGGGCGGCGAACGCCGCGAAGCGGGCCGGGGCCCCCGGTTCCAGGATGCCGAAGAAGGCCTGCTCGACCGTGTCCCGGCCGGCGAACGGGTCCAGCGACGGCGGGGCCGGGGACACCGCGGCCGCCGGCGGGAGCAGCGTCAGCCCCGAGCGGACCACCGCCGTCCGTACCGCCGGGATCGTGAGCCGCCCGGCGACCGCCACCACCCCGCGGGCCAGCAGCTTCTGCGTGGCCCGGCGGGCGCTGTTGCCCCAGCGGGACTCGGTCAGCTTGAGGGAGTCGAGCGCCTCGGCGCCGGTGATCGGGTCGGCGCCGAGCTCGGTGACCTCGTACGGGTCGTCCGGGTAGTACGTGCGCTCCAGCAGCTCGTCCGCCCCGCGTACGAGCAGCCCCGGGGTCAGCACCCCGGGCCAGCGCCGGACCCGCGCGTGCGGGAACTCCGCGGCGAGTTCCCCGTACGCCCCGACGCGGGCGATCAGGTCGCCGTCGACGAGGACCGCGCCGCCGGGCAGCGCGGCGGAACCCGCCCCCGGGACGAGGAGTTCAGCGGTGTGGAGGGTCAGCACGGGCGTGTCGGTCCGTCGTCAGTCCGTCGTCAGATCGTCGAGTCGTCAGTTCGTCGAGATGAGCTTCAGCTCGGGGTGCGCCGTGCCGCCCTCGATGGCGGTGGACGAGATGTGCGAGACGACGCGGTCGTCGACCGGGTCGTTCGCCGGGTCGTCGTGCACGAGCAGGTGCTCGTACGTCGTCGCGCGCTGCGCGGGGACGCGGCCCGCCTTGCGGATCAGGTCGATGATCTCCTGGCGGTTGGAGCGGTGCTTCGCTCCGGCCGAGGAGACCACGTTCTCCTCGAGCATGATCGAGCCGAGGTCGTCCGCGCCGTAGTGCAGCGAGAGCTGGCCCGCCTCCTTGCCCACGGTGAGCCAGGAGCCCTGGATGTGGGCGATGTTGTCGAGGAAGAGCCGCGCGATGGCGATCATCCGCAGGTACTCGAAGACCGTCGCCTGGGTCCGGCCCTTGAGGTGGTTGTTCTCGGGCTGGTACGTGTACGGGATGAACGCGCGGAAGCCGCCCGTCCGGTCCTGCGTGTCACGGATCATCGCGATGTGCTCGATGCGCTCGGCGTTGGTCTCGCCGGTGCCCATCAGCATCGTGGAGGTGGACTCCACGCCCAGCTCGTGGGCGATCTCCATGATCTCCAGCCAGCGCTCGCCGGACTCCTTCAGCGGGGCGATCGCCTTGCGCGGCCGCTCCGGCAGGAGTTCGGCACCGGCGCCCGCGAACGAGTCGAGGCCGGCCGCGTGGATGCGGCGGATGGCCTCCTCGGCGGAGACGCCGGAGATACGGGCCATGTGGTCGACCTCGGACGCGCCGAGGGAGTGGATGACCAGCTGCGGGAACGCCTTCTTGATGGCGGAGAAGTGCTCCTCGTAGTACTCCACGCCGTAGTCCGGGTGGTGCCCGCCCTGGAACATGATCTGCGTGCCGCCGAGCTCCACGGTCTCCGCGCAGCGGCGCAGGATGTCGTCGAGGTCGCGGGACCAGCCCTTCTTGGTGTCCTTCGGGGCCGCGTAGAAGGCGCAGAACTTGCACGCCGTGACGCACACGTTGGTGTAGTTGATGTTGCGCTCGATGATGTACGTCGCGATGTGCTCGGTGCCGGCGTAGCGGCGGCGGCGCACCGCGTCGGCCGCCTGGCCGAGCGCGTGCAGGGGGGCGTGCCGGTAGAGGTCGAGCGCCTCTTCCTTGGTGATCCGGCCCCCTGCGGCGGCGCGGTCGAGGACAGACTGGAGAACGGCCTGGTCGGTCACCGGTGCGTCACCTTTCGGCGGTGTGTCAAGAGGGTCAGGAGATCCGGACCGATCCAGCGTACGCCAGGCCCGCCCACCGGAGTCCGGCGGGATCTCACGGGACGCGGGTCAGGTCGCCCTCGGGGTACCCGGCGGGCTGGTCGCCCGACTTGTAGTGGAGCGTCCCGTTCGCGTTGAGGGTGAAGCGCTCGTCGGCGGAGCCGTTGGAGCAGATGCCGGGGGCCGGGTTGGGGCCGCCCGCGGTGTCCAGGACGAGGGAGCGGTCGGTGGCGGAGGCGAGCTTCCAGTCGCCGCTGCAGTCGGTGCCGAAGAGCGGGAGGATCGACTTGTCCCGGGCGACGACCTCGCCGACCTTGCCGCCCTTGATGGTGATCTCGAACTCGCTGGAGACCCCGGCGCGGGCGGTGGTGACCGTGCCCTTCCAGGTGCCGGTGAGCTCCTTGGGGACATCGCCCCGGGTGCCCTGGGGCGGAGCCGGGCTGTTCGTTCCGCTCGGGGACGGATCCCCCTTCGACGCCGCCGGGGGCCGGGCGGTGGAGTCGCCGGACGCGTGCTGGTCGGAGTCGCCGCCCGTGCCCGGCAGCAACCCCAGCCCGTAGAGCCCGCCGCCCGACAGTACGGCCAGTACGGCCGTCGCCGCGAGGACCAGGGAGCAGCTGAACCGCCGCCCGGCCGCGCTGAAGGTGACCTGGCGGGCCGGGTCGGGTGCGGTCCGCGGCTTCGGCACACCCCCGCCGGCGGTCTCGGTGGGACTCCCGTGGACGGCGCCGGGCGGCGGACCGTAAGGGCCGTGCACCACGTCCGCGGGCCGACCGTACGGGCCGTACGAGCTGCCCGCCGAGCCGGCGCCGGACACCGCCGCGCTCCCGTACGAGGGGTCCGGCGCCCCGAAACCGACCGCCGGGCCCCCGTACGAGGAGGCCGTGAACGGCACCGGCCCCGAAGCGGGTTCGGCGGCGGGCGCCGGGGCGGCCTCCGCTACGGGACCGGCCGGTGCGGCCTCCAGGTCGAGCAGGGCCACCGCCGCGCGGCTGGCCTCCTCCACCAGGGGCGCGGGAAGCCACCCGGGGGCGCTCAGGGAACCGGCGAGCGCCTGCGCCATCGCCTCCGGCGCGGGCCGGTCGGCGGCCGCCTTGGCCAGGCAGGCGGCGATCAGTTCGCGCAGCCCGCCGGCCGGGACCGCGTCGAGGTCCGGCGGTTCGTGGACCACCTTGTAGAGCAGGGTCGCTGAGTTGTCCCCGGTGAACGGCGGCTGACCGGTCGCCGCGAAGGCCAGCACGGCGCCGAGCGAGAACACGTCGGCCGCCCCGGTGACCCCCTTGCCGAGGATCTGCTCGGGGGACATGTAGCCGGGTGAGCCGATGGAGACGCCGGTGGAGGTGAGCGAGGCCGTGCCGTCCGTGGCGCGGGCGATCCCGAAGTCGATCAGCCGGGGGCCGTCGAGGGTCAGCATCACGTTCGACGGCTTCACGTCCCGGTGGACGAGCCCCAGCCCGTGGACGGCCACCAGAGCGCGCGCCAGACCTTCGCCGACGGCTCGTACGGAGGCCTCGGGAAGGGGTCCGTACGAGGCCACCGCACCGCCCAGGGAGGGGCCCGCCACGTACCCGGTGGCCACCCACGGGACCGGCGCCTCCGGGTCGGCGTCCAGGACGGGCGCGGTCCACTCGCCGCCGACCCGCCGGGCGGCCTCGACCTCGCGGCGGAACCGGGCGCGGAACTCCTCGTCGGAGGCGAAGTGCGGGTGCACGATCTTGACGGCCACCGTCCGTCCGCCCGTGCTGCGCCCCAGGTAGACCCGCCCCATGCCACCCGAGCCGAGCCGGCCGAGCAGCCGGTACGCACCGATGGTCCGCGGTTCGCCGGCTTCGAGCGGCTGCATCGCGTCCCCCTCCCCCGTTCGGTCCCTGATCGCCAAGAGCACCTTAGAGGGGTCACCGTCCCGCGGGGGCGGATCCCGTGGGCCCGCACCCGGCGCGCATCTGCTCGAGGGCCTGATCCGTGCATTCCGGTCGGGCGGACGGGACTCGGACAGGAAAGCGAAAAGAGGGGGAATTCCCGGGAAACGGCATATCCCCCTACCGGAACCCGGGCTACCGCCCGGTAATTCGATCAGCAGAAGGCGCCGGAAGCGATCAGAGGCGGGCGCCGTCGCCGCTCAGCAGCTCCACCGCGACATCCGCGGGATAGCCCGTGGTCGGTCCCGTACGACGGGCGAATTCCCTTACACCGGCCAACTGTTCGGGTCCGAAGCGGAAGTCGAGCGTCGTGAAGTACCGCTGGAGCAGATCGGCGTCGAAGGCCTCCCAGCGGGCCGCCTGCTCGGCGACCTTGGCGACCTCCTCCAGGGAGAGGTCGCGGGAGTCGAGGAAGGCCTCGTGGACCTTGCGCACGACGGCCGGCTCGCGGGCGAGGTAGTCCTTGCGGGCGGCCCAGACGGCGAAGACGAACGGCAGTCCGGTCCACTCCTTCCACATCAGCCCCAGGTCGTGCACGTCGAGGCCGAGCCGGGGCGCATCGTGCAGCGAGGCGCGCAGCGCGGCGTCGCCGATCAGCACCGCCGCATCGGCCTCCTGCATCATCAGGCCCAGGTCGGGCGGGCAGGTGTAGTAGTCAGGGCGGACCCCGTACCGCTCGGAAAGCAGCAGCTGGGCGAGGCGTACGGACGTACGGGAGGTCGAGCCGAGGGCGACCCGCGCCCCGTCCAGCCGCTCCAGCGGCACCTGCGAAACGATCACGCAGGACATGACCGGGCCGTCGCAGCCGACCGCCAGATCGGGGAACGCGACGAGCTGGTCGGAGTTGCGGAGGAACTCCACGAGGGTGATCGGACCCATGTCCAGGTCCCCCTGGACGAGCCGCTCACTGAGCTTCTCGGGGGTGTCCTTGGTCAGCTCCAGGTCCAGCAGCGTGCCGGTTCTCGCCAGTCCCCAGTAGAGGGGAAGGCAGTTCAGGAACTGAATGTGGCCGACGCGGGGCCGGCTGCGATAGACGTCCACATCGCGAGACTAGCCCCCGGGTCTCCGTCAGCCTTCGGGCGGCCCTCAAACGTCCGGGTGACGTGATCTTTCCCTCTGGTCTCCGCCGCAGGGTGCGTGCTAGGCTCGACGCAAGTTGCAGTTTGGTTTCCCTTGCAGTACGAGGCCTGCGGAGAATGTGACCCGCAGGCTTTTGTAGTTTTCAGACTTCTTAGCAGGTTCTGGAGCAGGGCGACCCTTTGGCCCATAGGAGGGCTCATGGCTACCGGAACCGTGAAGTGGTTCAACGCTGAAAAGGGCTTCGGCTTCATCGCCCAGGACGGCGGCGGCCCGGATGTCTTCGTCCACTACTCCGCGATCAACGCCTCTGGCTTCCGCTCCCTCGAGGAGAACCAGATGGTGAACTTCGACGTCACGCAGGGTCCGAAGGGCCCGCAGGCGGAGAACGTCACCCCGGCCTAGTCGCCTGGGCCAACCTAATCGCGGTTGGATAGCAGTACCCAAGGAGCCCTGCCTCCTCCGTTCCGACGGAGGTCGTGGGGCTCCTGCCTTTTCCCTCCCGGGCGGGGGACGGGGCGAACGCGGACCGCCCCTGCTCACCGTTGCACGGTGAGCAGGGGCGGTCGGCGTCTGCGGGCGGGCCCGCGAGCCCGGACTCCGGAACGCGGTCCCGGGCCCGGCGCGTTACTGCTTGGCGGCCGGCGTCGTCGGAGGCGTCGTCGGAGGCGTCGTCGGAGGCGTCGTCGGGGCTGCCGTGATCTTCAGGTCCAGGATCAGGACCACGTTGTCCTTCGTGATCAGGCGGAGGTGGTACGTGCCCGGGGCGACGTCCGTGGTGAACAGCTCGGGCAGCGCGATCTTGCCGTCCGCGCCGGTCGGGGCCAGCAGCAGGTTGGTCACCTTCGCGCCGTCCTTGTCCTTGAACCACGGGCCCTTGGACTTCGCCGGGTCCACCGGGACCCACGCGCTGCCGTCCTGGTTCTTCTCCACCAGTCCGGCCGTGACCTGCGTACCCTCAACCGCCTTGTCCTGGGCGGTGGCCGTGACCTGCACGCCCGTGAAGCTGGTCCCCGCCACGACCTCCAGCGGCTGCGCCGCGCCGGCGTCGGTACGGGTCAGCTTGTCCGCGACCGGGGCCGGCTTCGCCGTGACCGTACCGGTGAAGTTCACCGTGAGCTGGGTCTCGGTGTTGTAGGCCGCCACCCGCAGGGTGAACCCGCCCGCCTTGGCCCCGGCCTTCAGGCCGGGCAGGGCCGCGATGCCCTCGGTGTCGGTCTCGACGACGAGGAAGGTCTTGCCCTCGGCGCCGATGAAGCTGCCCGTGGTGTCGTCCTTGAGCTCGAACAGGATGGGCTTCGCGGCGGCCGGCTTGCCGTCGCTGAGCACCGCCTTGATCCGCGGGACCGCGCCGAACGCGGACCCGGCCTCGGCCTTGAGCTGCGGGCTGCCGAGCAGCTCCAGCTTGGCCAGGGTCGGAGCCGGCGTGGGCTTCTGCGGCTCGGCCGGCTTCGACGGCGTGGGCGTCGGGGTCGGAGTCGGCGTGGGCTTCGACGTACTCGGAGTGCTCGGCTTCGTCTGCGAGGGCGTGGGCAGCGTCGTCACGGGCGGCGTCGGGTAGTTCCCGACGGGCGGGTTCGGCACCCCGGCGGCACCGTTCTGGTACTGGTGCATGTACCCGACCACGGTGTTCACGTACTCGCGGGAGTTGTTGTAGCTGAGGATCGCCCGGTCGAGCTGCGCCTGGTCCGAGAGGTTCCGGTCGCCCGCGCACAGGTAGAGGCCCGCGCCCAGCGCCGCGTCGTAGATGTTGTTCGGGTCGCGCTTGGAGTCGCCGTTGCCGTCGGCGCCCCACGTGGCCCAGGTGGAGGGGATGAACTGCATCGGGCCGACGGCGCGGTCGTAGACGGCGTCCCCGTCGAACTCGCCCTTGTCGGTGTCCTTGACCTCGGCGAAGCCGTTGCCGTCGAGGCGGGGGCCGCGGATCGGCTTCTCGGTGTAGCCGTCGGCCTTGAGCCCGTAGCCGGAGGCGTGCACGGACTCGACCCGGCCTATGCCGGCGAGCAACTGCCAGGGCAGCTTGCAGCCGGGGAGCGCGGCGGCGACGGAGACCTCGGCGCGCCGGTACGCGTCGAGGGCGGTCGCGGGTATGCCGCTGGCCCCCTCGCCCCCGGCGCCGGCGGGCGGTACGGCCGGGTCGGCGAGCGGGTCGGGCAGGTCGAGGCGAGCGTCGCCGCGATCGTTGGCCTGGGGGCTGTCCGGGGTGGGCTCGGACTCGCCCGCGTCTGCGGTCGGCGTGTTGGTCACCACCGCGGCGGTCGTCAGGCTGGCCGCGAGCGCGGCCGTGCACAGGACCTTGCGCGAGGTGTTGACGAGGTGACGGTGAAGCGGCTTCACGGTGCGGCGATCCCCCCAAGGCGGCCG
This sequence comes from Streptomyces sp. R33, assembly GCF_041200175.1. Classification (NCBI taxonomy): domain Bacteria; kingdom Bacillati; phylum Actinomycetota; class Actinomycetes; order Kitasatosporales; family Streptomycetaceae; genus Streptomyces; species Streptomyces sp. R33. Next base: position 3,951,584 of record NZ_CP165727.1, read on the forward strand.
ACAAGGTATACGGCGGGTCGAGCCGTGGATATCCACTGTCTATCAGGTATTCGGATACGACTCGCCGCCGCCCCGCGATATGTGGCACACCATTCGTCTCGGCTTCACCGGGCCCTCACAGCCGAACGAACAAAGGATCTAGGATCGCACCGGAAACACCCCAATACTCCCTGGTTTGACCGTTCTTGGTCGGTGGGCGCGCAGCACCGTGCGCGGAGGAAAGGATCCGGAGCGGGCCGTCGGCCTCGGCTAGATTCGACGCCCATGACTGCAGAGGCGTACGAGACGACCTTCCGCGAGCGGGCGGAGCGCAAGAGGACCGTGGGGGTCTTCCTGTTCATCGCGGCGGGCGGCATCTGGCTCTGGCTCGCCTACCAGCTGTTCGCCCCCTTCAGCCTCGGCTCGAGCAGCGGCCGGACGTGCGCCTCCCGCGTCTTCTACGACGAGGGGGACTCCGGGAAGCGCGGCTACGCCGACGCCGAGGGCGACCGCTGCGCGGCCGCACGGGACTCCGCCGACCTGCTCGGCATGCTCGTGGTCTCCCTGCCGCTCGCGGCCGTCGGCCTCTTCCAGTACACCTCGGGCACCGTCAGCCTGGCCATGCGCCGCCACACCGAGGAACTCGCCGTGCTCCGGGCCCTGCCCAAGCGCTGAGTCACCGGCGCGCCGAGTCACCGGCGGGCCGCGTGCACGTGCACGCGCAGCAGAAGCGCGTGCAGGGTGGCCCGTTCGGCCTCGTCCAGAGGGGCCAGCAGGCCGTCGCGGACGGCCGCGACCTCCGCGGCCAGCTCGTCCAGGAGCCGTCGTCCCGGCTCGCTGATGCTCACCAGGACCCGGCGGCGGTCGGCCGTGTCGCGCTCCCGGTCGACGTGTCCGAGGCGGGCGAGTCCGTCGAGCACCTTGACCACGTCGCTCGGGTGCAGCTCGAGCCGTTCGGCGAGATCCCGCTGCGGCTGCGGCCCGTGATCGGCGAGGGCGGCGAGCACGGCCATGTCCCACAGCCGCAGACCGCGCGCGGCGACCCGCTCGCCGACGAGGGCGCGGGCCTCCTTGCCCACCGTGGAGAGCAAGTAGGGCGTGAGGGCGGTCAGTCGGGGCGTCGAGGGAGCAACCATGGGGAGATTGTAGGGTGACACCAACCATTGGTGTCACCCTACAGATTCGTGTGAACGGAGCCCTCATGGACGCCCTGCACACCCGCCTGCTCGTCGCCCGCTTCGGCGACGCCTTCCGCTTCTACGACGCCCTGCTCCCCGCCCTGCTCGGCGCGACGCGCACCCGTGGCGGCGCCGAGGGCCCGTACGCCTCGTGGGACGTGGACGGCCAAGGCGTGCTCGCGCTGTTCGACCGTACGGCGATGGCGACGGTGACGGCCTCCACGACGACACCGCCCGGTGACGGCGGTCCGGCCGACCCCGGCGGCCCCGGCGCCCTGGATGACCGCACGATGCTGGTCAGCCGCGTCCCGGACGTGGACGCCGCCTACGCCGCCTGCCTGTCCCGCGGCGCCACCCCGGCCGGCCCGCCGGCCGACCGCCCGGAGTGGGGCCCGACCCTGCGCAGCGCCCATGTCCGCGATCCCGAGGGCAACCTGTGGGAGCTCCAGTCGTACTGAGCGTCGCACCCGGGCGCCGCGCTCCCCGCTCACTACGGTGAGGTGCCATGACCGACACCGCACCGATCCGCGTCCCCGACCTGACGGAGCGCCCCCACCGGCTGACCGTCGAGCGCGCGATGATCGCCTCCGAGCACACCCTGTACGCGGCGTGGACCGAGGAGTTCGACCGCTGGTTCGCCGCGCCGGGCTCGGTGGTGATGACGGCCGAGGTGAACGCCCCGTTCTTCTTCGAGACGGAGTTCGCGAAGGAGCCGGGGGCTCCACGGACCAGGCATCCGCACTACGGGCGCTTCCTGCGCCTGGTGCCCGACCGGCTGGTGGAGCTGACCTGGGTGACGGGCCGGGCCGGCACGGCCGGCGCCGAGACGGTGGTCACCGTCGAGCTCAGCCCGCACCCGATCGGCACACGGCTGCACCTCACCCACGCCGGCTTCTACGACGAAGCGGCCCGCGACGCCCACGAGTCGGCCTGGCACCAGGTCCTGGCGGCCCAGGACGAGGCCCTGACGGAGCGGGAGTGAGGGCGGGGCGGGGCGGCGGCGAGGACGGGGGGCGGGGCCGGGGAGCGGGGGCCGGGGCGGGGTCGGGGGCGGGGGCGGGGGCGGGGTGACGGCCGGGCCGGCCGTTGGGCTGACGGCCTGGGCTGCGTTGCCGAGGGCGGGATCCCCGCGGCGGGGTGCACTCATCCGGCATCAGAGGAAGTCCGGGGGTTTCCCGGCAGTCCACTGTCCTTCCGTGTCGTGCCGGTCCCTCAAGGGCGCTCCTTCGTCGCGTCGCTACGCGATGTCGCTGCGCTCCACCCTTGACCGACCGACCCGCCCCGGAATGCCATAAGACTGCCGGGAAGCCCCCGAAGGAACGGTCAGGGGGACAGATACCCACACGGGTTCATCAGAGATGTCCGACCTTGTCCCCCCCCCCGGTCCAGCCCACCAGGACCCGGCCGGGACAGCCGATGGGGCCGCGGGGAGGGCCACGCCTCCCTCTAGGGCCCAGAGACACCCCTTCCGAACCCAGGCAGGGTCAACCCGCACCAGACAGCGAAGAGATGACCATGCGGTCCCAGTCGGGCCGTGGACGCCCCGGATCGCTACGCGCTCCGCCCGGTTCGGCGGCTGACGGCCGTCTGGGGCTGGACAGAGGCCGCCCACGACCGGCACAAGCCGGCCCGGAAAGCGCCTGCGGGTCGTTTGTCCCGTTTTGACGCCCAGTTGAGACGTGAAGGGGCGCTTGCCGGAGTGAGAGGTTGAGAAATCCGCCATCAGACTCCGTCTGGCCCGCATTTCGCCCCGAACGGCTCGCAGACGCCCGAAAACCTGGCCACGGAGGCGTCTGGGCGGCCTATGTCCAGCCCCAGACGGCCGTCGGACGCCGAGAGATGAGGAGCGCGTAGCGATCTGGGGCGCCTGCGGGGCCACTCCTACCGGCCTGGTCATCTGGCCGCTGTCTGGTGCAGGTTGACCCTGCCCTGGTCCGGAAAGGGCTTCCTTTGGGCCCTTCAGGGGACTGTGGCCTCCCCCGGGCCTCATCCCGCTCCACCTCGGTGGTCCCGGGGAATGGGGTGCGGATGGACAGGGGCCCCTGCTCGGCATCTCTGATCGGGGCCAATCGGAACATGAACCTCCCGGCCATTCCTTCGGGGGCTTCCCGGCAGTCTGTTGGCATTCCGGGGCGGGTCGGTCGGTCAAGGGTGGAGCGCAGCGACATCGCGAAGCGACGCGACGAAGGAGCGCCCTTGAGGGACCGGCACGACACGGAAGGACAGTGGACTGCCGGGAAGCCCCCGGACACTCCACCGACGCCGAGTTCGCGAACCCCGCCCCCTGGCCTCCGATCCACAGTCCTGATGCCGAGTGCACGGTCCCCGCCCCCGACATCCCGGCAGACGTCACCCACGCCGAGTGCACAGACCCCGTCCCCAAGGTCCCGGCTCGCCCTACCCACGCCGAGTGCACGGACCCCGCCCCCCGACGCCCCCCGCAGACGTCACCGACCCCGAACACACGGACCCCACCCCACCCCCGCCCCACCCGGGTGAGACCCAGCTCACACCCAGCCGTGTCGCCCGCCTGTCACATCGGTCCGCGCTGTTCCGTCAGAGCTGTGTAACAGTCGATACGGCAAGGAGATCACGATGGACGCTCGGCTCAACTTCTTCGGCAACGCCGTCGCCGCCAAGTTCGCGCGGTACATCAACTCGGCAGGCAAGGTCATCTCGGACTCGACGCTGCCGGCCCCCACGCAGGAGCTGGTGAAGCTGCGGGCCAGCCAGATCAACGGCTGCGGCTTCTGCACCGACATGCACTTCAAGGACGCCGTACACGCCGGGGAGACCGCCGTGCGGCTCAACCTGGTCGCGGCCTGGCGTGAGGCGACGGTGTTCACCGACGCCGAGCGGGCGGCCCTGGAGCTGACGGAGCAGGGCACGCGCATCGCCGACGCCGCCGGCGGTGTCACGGACGAGGCCTGGGCGGAAGCCGCCAAGTACTACGACGAGGACCAGCTGGCCGCCCTGGTCTCCCTCATCGCCCTGATCAACGCCTACAACCGGATGAACGTGATCGTCCAGCAGCCGGCGGGCGACTACCAGCCGGGCCAGTTCGGCTGATCACGAGCGGGCCCGCCCGGCCGCTGCCTCCACCACGGCGGCCGGGCCGTCCCGGCGGAACGGCTGCGTCCCGACACGCTGGTCCTGCACACTCGATGAGGACCCGTCAGGCAGTCGTCCCCTCACCCCGTGGAGCAGCCGGTGGAGTCTCAGGAGATCCCGATCACCCTCACCCCGCAGCAGGCCGCCCACGGCGTGATCCTGAGCGTGACGCTGGCGACCGGCGTGGCCCGGCTGCGGATTCCGCCCTCCCGGGACGGCGATCTCGTGCGGGCCCGGCTCGGCGAGGGCGAGGTGCTGCTGCGCATCCGGGTCGCCCCCGGCCCCGGGCCCGGACCAGCCCCCACACCCACACCCACACCCACACCCACACCCACATCCGCACCCGCACCCGCACCCGCGTCGAGCTCGCGGGGATGCCTCGTGGCACTCGGGATCGTCGTCGCCATCGTCATCGGCGCGATCCTGCTGAACAGCGGGGACGACGACCGGGACGGCACCGCCGCCCCGCGGCCCACCCCCTCGTACAGCTCCTGGTCCCCGGCCCCGGCCCCGCCCCCGGTGGTCAGCTCGAGCGATCCGCTCGCCCCGCCCTCCGAGGAGCCGGCCCCCAGCCCGTTCGACCGGGGCACGTGCCTCAACGGAACCCTGCCGGACTCGACCACCCCGACGAAGGTCACCGGCGTGGAGGAGGTCTCCTGCTCGGCGTCCGACGCGCACTACAAGGTGATCGAGAGCATCCCGCTGACGTCCGAGCTGGACCGCTGCAACAGCAATCCGAAGACGCAGTACGCGTTCTCGTACCGCTACAGCCGCGGCGGGATCACCATCAACGAGTACGTGTACTGCCTGGTCGGCCTCGGGTCGTACGCCCGCGGCTGAAGCCCCGATCGCCCCGGCGGCCTCAGCCGCGGCGGTCCGGGCCGTCCCCGTACAGCGCGTCGATCTCCGCCGCGTACCGCTCCGCCACCGCCGCGCGGCGCAGTTTCAGGGTCGGGGTCAACGTGCCCGCCTCGATGGTGAAGTCCTCGGCCAGGACGTGGAAGGCGCGGATGCGGGCCGGGCGGGAGACCGTGGCGTTGGCCGCCGTGACCGCCTCCTCGACGAGGGCGCGGACCGCCGGGTGGGCGGCCGCGGCGGCAGGGTCCAGGTCGAGGCCCTGCCGCTTCGCCCACGCCGTGACCTCCTCCGCGTCCAGGGTGACCAGGGCGACGGGGTGGGGCCGGTGGTCGCCGATGAGGACCGCCCGCGACACGTACCGGGAGCGCTGGACGGCGAACTCGACCTCCGTCGGGGTGATGTTCTTCCCCGAGGAGGTGATGATCAGCTCCTTCTTGCGGCCCGTGATGGACAGGAACCCGTCGGCGTCCAGCTCCCCCAGGTCCCCGGTGTGCAGCCAGCCCTGCGCGTCCAGCGCCTGCGCCGTCGCGGCCGGGTTCGCGTGGTAACCCGGGAAGACCATCGGCCCCCGGGCCAGGACCTCGCCGTCCGCCGCGATGCGGACCTCGCAGCCCGCGATCGGCCGGCCCACCGTGCCGTGGCGGACGGCCGCCGGGTGGTTGAGGCTGATCACCCCGCCGGACTCGGTCATTCCGTAGCCCTCGTAGACCGCGATCCCGCAGGCCCGCAGGAAGTCCAGGGTCGCCGGGGCGATCGGTGCTCCGCCGGTCAGCGCCCAGTGCAGCCGGCCCCCGAAAGCGCCCCTGACCAAGGAGTACAGGCTCTTCTCCGCCTCCTCGTACGCCGCCCGCGAGGACTCGGGCAGCCGGCCCTCCGCCGCCAGCACCCCCAGCCGCACCGCCTCCCGGAAGCGCTCGGCGCCGCCCTCCCGGGACTCCGCCAGGGACAGCACCACCGAGTGGACCTTCTCGAACAGGCGGGGTACGGACGGGAGATGGGTGGGCCGCGCCTCGGCGAGCTCGGACAGCACGTCCTCGATCCGCCCGCCGAAGTAGCACAGCTCACCGCCCTGGAGCAGGGTCGTGAACTGGATCAGCTGGGCCAGCAGGTGCGCCAGCGGCAGGTACAGGTACGTGGAGTCGCCCGGTCCGCCCTTGGTCAGCGGGAGCGTCGCGTCCTGGATGGCGCCCAGGTTGCCGTGCGTGAGGCGGCAGCCCTTCGGCAGGCCCGTCGTCCCCGAGGTGTAGACGATCGACGCGTCGGCGCCGGGGGCCACCCGCCGGGCCCGTTCCAGGAGTTCCGCCTCCGGGGCGGGTTCGATCGCAGCCAGCCCCAGCAGCCCCGGCAGCTCCGCCGGCCCCTGCAGCCCGACCAGCGCGTCCATCCGTACGACGGTGCGCAGCGCCGGCAGCTTCGCCCGCAACACCTCGACCCGGTCCGCCTGCGCCGCGTCGTCGCAGACCACGGCCACCGCCTCCGAGTCCGCCAGGACCCAGGCCAGCTCCTCGTCCCCCGCCGTCGGGTACACCGGTACGAGGACGGCGCCCGCCGCCAGGATCCCGAAGTGGGTGTACGTCCATGCCGGCCGGGTCTCGGCCAGGACCGCCACCCGCTCCCCCGGCGCGACCCCCAGCCCGAGCAGCGCCCGCCCGGTCTGCCGTACGCGGGTGCGCAGTTCGGCGTACGTGACGGTGGTCCAACCGCCGTCCCCTCTGAATCGCAGGGCGGTCTCGCCGCCGTACCGCTCCCCCGTCCACTCGGTGAACACCGCCAGCGTCTCCGGTCGCACAGCGTCCATCACCCTCGCCTCCCTGGGGGTACGTCCGGGGTACGTACGTACCGACGACGCTAGGCAGGCCGGACCCTTGGGCGACATGACCGGAAGCGTCAGCCCCGCTGACCCCGGAGCTCATTGGGGCTACCGTCGGACCATGGGGAGGCGGACGATCACCGTGCACCATGTGCGCGCCGTGCTCGCGGGGGCGGCGCGCAGCGGCATCGACACCGTGCCGCTGCTCCAGGAGGCGCAGATCCCTCCGCTGCTGCTCGGCGACGACCGGGCGCGGATCACGCCGGCGCAGTTCGCCCGGCTGTTCCGGGCGCTGTACCGGACCACCCAGGACGAGTTCCTGGGGCTGTCCGCGGTACCGAGCCGCCCGGGCACGTTCGCGATGATGTGCTACGCCTCGCTGGGCTGCCGGGACCTCGGCGCGGCGGTGGAGCGTGCCGCGGCGTTCTACGGCCTCTTCCCGGGCGGCCCGGAGCTGGCACTCGAAGTGACGGGCGCCGAGGCGCGGTTCACCGTGCACAACGATTTCGCGCGGGACGAGGAGCGTTTCCTGACCGAGTGCGTGCTCGCGATCTGGCACCGGCTGAGCAGCTGGCTGATCGGGCGGCGCATCCCGCTCGCGTACGCCGCGTTCGCGTACCCTGCGCCGCCGCACGAGGCCGAGTACGAGATCCTCTTCGGCTGTCCGGTCCGCTTCGGGGCGGTCCGTACGGGCGCCGCCTTCGACGCGCGCTGGCTGGCCGCACCGCTCGTACGGGACGAGGCCGCGCTGGACGCGATGCTGCGCCGGGCCCCCTTCGACCTGCTGTCGCGGCCGGAGTACGGGACGACGGTCGCGGAGCAGGTCCGCCGGGCCCTGGCACGGCAGTTGCGGAGCTCTCCGCGGCTGCCGGCGCTGGGGGAGGTGGCGGCGCGGCTGGCGGTGTCCCCGGCGACGCTGCGGCGTCGGCTCCGGCAGGAGGGGACCTCGTTCCAGCAGCTGAAGGACCACGTGCGGCGGGACGCGGCGATCGCGGGGCTGGCGGAGAGCGGCGAGCCGATCGCGGAACTGGCGGCCCGGCTGGGCTTCTCGGAGGACACCGCCTTCCACCGCGCGTTCCGCCGCTGGACGGGGACGACGCCGGGCGCGTACCGGATCGCCTCGGGCGGCTGAGGCCGGCTGAGGCCGGCGGGCGGGGGTGAACCCCGGGCCAGGAAAGGTGAGCTGCGCGGTCAGCGACGTGCCTACCGGTCGGTCACTACGTTCTCCTCACCCACCCCCCGCACGAAACGTTCCGTTGGGAGAGCCGCCCATGCGTTTGCGAACCCCCGCCCGCAGGACCGCCGTCGCCGCCGTGGCCGCGGCCGCACTGGCCGCCGTCCCGGCCGGGATCCCCGCCACGGCCACCGCGTCCGAAGCCGGAACCGGCCGCCCCGGGGACATCGTCGATGTCGCCCCCTCGGCCTTCCACCCGCTGCCCGGCCAGCCCACCAACACCAAGGCCTGGAAGATCCACTACCGCTCCACCACTGCCGACGGCGCCCCGAACACCGTCTCCGGCACCGTGATCGTCCCCCAGGACGGCCGGACCGGCCCGCGGCCGCTCGTCACGTACGCCGTCGGCACCGTCGGCATGGGCGACTCGTGCGCGCCGAGCAACAACCTCCCGTACGGCACCGCCATGGAGGCCAACCTGATCCAGCAGCTCACCCTGCGCGGCTGGGCCGTGGTCGTCACCGACTACGAGGGCCTCGGCACCCCCGGGGTCCACACCTACACGGTCGGCCCCTCGGCCGGCCGGGCCATGCTCGATGCCGCGCGTGCAGCCGAGCGACTGCCGGAGGCGGGCCTGGGGGCCGGTACCCCGGTGGGCATCATGGGTTACTCCCAGGGCGGCCAGGCCAGCAGCTGGGCCGCCGAGCTGCAGGGTTCGTACGCCCCCGAGCTGAAGGTGAAGGGCACGGCGACCGGCGGGGTCCCGGCCGACCTGATGAGGGTGGCCGGCTTCAACGACGGCTCGTACGGCTCGGGCCTGATCTTCATGGCGGCGGCGGGCCAGGACGCGGCGTTCCCGGAGCTCCGCCTGGACTCGTACCTCAATCCGGCGGGCAAGGCGTTGGTGTCGGGCATGAAGGAGAACTGCGTGGCGATCGACGCCATCGCGGGCTCCTTCAAGCGGATCTCCGACCTGACCACCCGCAACCCCCTCGAACAGCCGGACTGGCAGGCCCGGTTGAACCAGAGCAGGCTCGGGCGGACGGCCCCGGCCGCGCCGGTGCACCAGTACCACGCGCTCGGCGACGAGCTCATCCCGTACGCGGTCGGGCGGCAGCTGCGCTCCGAGTGGTGCGCGAAGGGCGCGAACGTGGAGTGGGACACGATCTGGGTCGGCGAGCACGTCAGCGGCGTGATCACGCACTCCCCGGCGGCGGGCGACTGGCTGGCGGACCGCTTCGCGGACCGCCCGACGCATCCGAACTGCTGACCGGACGGGCACACCAACGCCCTCAGGCCCCAGGCCCCAGGCCCCAGGCCCCAGGACTCAGAGGCCTGGGGCCTCGGCGTTCCGGATGATCCGGGTGAGCAGATCCCGTACGGCGGCCGACTCGGCCTCGGACAGCCCCTCGTGGAGCCGGGCGTCGAGCTTCGCCACCAGCGCGTCGGCCTGGGCGAACACCTCCGCGCCGCGCTCGGTCATCCGGATCTCGATCAGGGTGCCGTGGATCGGGTGCGGGCTGCGGGCGACCAGGCCGCGCGCCTCCAGCCGGCCGAGCAGGCTGTTCATCGTCTGCGGAGTCACCGAGAGCTTGCGCGCGAGCTCGGCGGCGTTGATCCCGGGGTTGTCGCTGAGCACGGCGAGCGCGCCCTGCTGCGCAGCGGTGATCCCCGCCTCGCGCACGGCGGCCTCCTTCGCGGCCTGCGTCACGCGCTCGGCCTGCTTGATGAAGACCAACAGTCGCTCGGAGTAGTGCATGCGCCGAGTGTAGGAGACGGTCGCCAGTTCCCGCCGAGATGACAGGCAGCTTGCGTAGAGCTATTCGCATGCTGTTAGCTGCATGCATACGAATTACCGACAGCCACCAGTGCAAGGAGCTCGACATGACTGCTGTCCGCATCCGCCCCGCCCTCAGCAACGACCTCGCGCGCGCCATCGTCGACGCCGCCCTCGCCGCGGCCCGGGAGACGGAGCTGCGGTTCGCCATCGCGGTGGTCGACGAGTCCGGCCACCTCAGCGCGTTCGCCCGGATGGACGGATCGGGCCTGATGACCATCCAGATCGCCCAGGACAAGGCCTACACCTCGGCCGCCTTCGGCCTGAGCACCACCGACTGGCACGAGTTCGTCGAGAACGACGCGCAGTTGTCGGTGGGCGCCCGGACGGGCATCGACCGCCTGGTCACCTTCGGCGGCGGCCTCCCGATCGTCGTGGACGGCCAGCTGGTCGGCGGCATCGGCGTCTCGGGCGGCCACTGGTCGGACGACGTGAAGATCGCCGAGGCGGGGCTCGCCGCGATCCCGTCGAGCCCGTCGAGCCCGTCGATCTCCGCGTAACCCGGCGCCGGGGGGGGCGGTGGCGGGGGCGGTGGTTCCGGCCGGGCGGCGCCGGTGCCCTGGGGTGCGATGCACCGCAGGGCAGGCCCGCACCCGTCCCTGGCCGTCACCGCGGCCCGTCATGCGCGGCGGTAGAGGTCCTCGATTTCCCGCTCGTAGTCGCGGGCGATCGCGGCGCGCTTCAGTTTCAGGGACGGTGTCAGGTGACCCCGGGCCTCGGTGAACTGCCCCGGCAGTACGGCGAAGCGGCGTATCGACTCCGCCCGCGACACCAGCTGGTTCGCCTCGTCCACCGCCCGCTGGAGTTCCGCCCGCAGTTCCTCGTCCTGCACCAGCTCCCGCATCGGCATCGCCGTCTTCTTCCGCATCTGCCGCCAGTGCGCCAGGCCCTCCGGCTCCAGCGTGATCACCGCCACGACATAGGGCCGGTTGTCGCCTATCACCATGCACTGGCCGACCAGCGGGTGGGCCCGCAGCCAGTCCTCGAGCGGGGCCGGGGCTACGTTCTTGCCACCGGACGTGATGATCAGGTCCTTCTTCCGCCCCGTGATCGTCAGGTACCCCTCCCCGTCCAGCTCCCCGATGTCCCCGGTGGCGAGCCAGCCCCCGACTCCCACACCTCCGTGAGCGGCGGTGTTCCAGTACCCCGCGAACACGTGCCGCCCCCACAGCAGCACCTCCCCGTCGTCCGCGATCCGCACCGCCGTGCCCGGCAGCGGCCACCCCACGGTGCCGAGCCGCGGCTTCAGCGGCGGGGTGACGGTGCTGGCTCCGGTCGTCTCCGTGAGCCCGTACCCCTCGAAGACCTCGATCCCGGCCCCGGTGTAGAACGCCGCGAGCCGTCGTCCGAGCGGCGAGCCGCCGCTCAGGATGTACCGCACCCGCCCGCCCAGCGCCGCCCGGATCCGCCGGTAGACGAGCGGGTCGTACAGCGCCCGCGCCGCCCGCAGGCCCATCCCCGGAGTCCGGCCCTCGACGATCTCCCCGTACCGCTGCGCGATCCGCGCCGCCCGGTCGAACGACGCGGCCCGGCCCATCCGTTCGGCGGTGGCCCGCGCGGTGTTGTAGACCTTCTCGAGTACGTACGGGATGGCCAGCAGGAACGTCGGCTGGAAGCCTGCGAGATCGGCGAGCAGGTCCTCGGTCTGGATGCTCGGCGCGTGCCCGAGCTTCACCCGTGCCCGCAGGCATCCCACGGCCACCATCCGCCCGAACACGTGCGAGAGCGGCAGGAAGAGCAGCGTGGAGGCAGCGTCCTTGCTGACGGACTTGAACACGGGATGGAGCAGCTCGACCGCGTTGTCGCACTCGGAGAAGAAGTTGGCGTGCGTGATCACGCAGCCCTTGGGCTGTCCGGTCGTGCCGGACGTGTAGATGAGGGTGGCCACGGAGTCCGGCGTACGGACGGACCTGCGCGCGTGCACCACCGCGTCGGGCAGGTCCTCGCCGGCCTTGACCAGCCGCGCCAGCGCGCCGGTGTCGAACTCCCACAGGTGCGCCAGCCAGGGCAGGTGGGGCCTCTCGGCGCTGATGATGCGGGCCTGCGCGGTGTCCTCGACGGCGCAGGCCACGGCGCCGGAGTCCTGGATGATCCAGCGGGCCTGGAGCGCGGAGGAGGTCGGGTAGATCGGTACGGTGACCAGCCCGGCGGCCCATCCGGCGAAGTCCAGCAGGGTCCACTCGTAGGTGGTCCGGGCCATGATCGCGAGCCGGTCGCCCTCGCGCAGCCCCTCGGCGATCAGGCCCTTGGCGACGGCCATCACCTCGGCCGCGAACTCGGCGGCGGTGACGTCCCGCCAGCTCCCGTCCCGCTCCTTGCGGGCGAGCACGACCTCGCCGGGGGCCTCGCGGGCGTTCTGGAACGGGATGTCCCCGAGCGACCCGCTCCCCGGCACCCCGGCCAGCGCGGGCACCGCCACCTCCCGCACCACCCCGTCGACGACGGTCAACACGGGCGGTACCAGCTTGGGCTCGGTTCCCACGGCTTCCACGGCGCCCTCCTCGGCTCGACTCGGGAGTTACCGCCGGTAATCTATGCACGCCCACTCCAGCTGACCACCCCTCCCGCCACCCCGACCCGAACCCACCCGACACCTCCACACCACCCGCACCACCGGCACCACCCCACCGCCGGCCTCGTTGCCCCTCGTGCGAGTGAAGCGTCGCCGAAGATCGGCAAGCATCCGCGCACCGCCGAAAGACTGTGCCGCCGGACGACGACACGTCGGCACGACGGCACAGCGGCACAACAGAGGCGGATGCGATGGCGAACGGTACGGTCCTGCTGGCTCTGCGGGAGAACCCTCTGGGCGGCGGCGCGAGTTCTGAGCAACTGCGGCGCATCGGCAAGGAGATGGAGAACAAAGGGCTGGAGCCGCGGTGGGCCGCCAGCGCCAGGGACGCACGGGCCACCCTGCACACGGAGCCGGGACTCGCGGCGGCCGTCGTCGCCTGGGACCTTCCGGGCGGCAAGGGCGGCGCCGCCGAGGAGGGCGGAGGCGCCGAGGTCCTGCGGCACATCGCGCGCCGCTTCAAGGACCTGCCCGTCTTCCTCCTCATGGCCGACGAGTCCGACCAGGACCTCGAACACCTGCCCCTGTGGGTCTCGGAGGCGGTCGTCGGCTACGTCTGGCCCCTGGAGGACACCCCCGCCTTCATCGCCGGCCGCGTCGTCACCGCCGCCCGGGCGTACCACAAGGACGTCCTGCCGCCCTTCTTCAAAGCGCTGCGCCGCTTCGACGACGCCCACGAGTACTCCTGGCACACCCCTGCGCACGCGGGCGGCGTCGCGTTCCTCAAGTCCCCCGCCGGACGGGCCTTCTTCGAGTACTACGGCGAGCGCCTCTTCCGCAGTGACCTGTCGATCTCGGTCGGCGAGCTGGGATCGCTCTTCGAGCACAGCGGGCCGATCGGCGAGGCCGAGCGCAACGCCGCCCGCGTCTTCGGCGCCGACCGTACGTACTTCGTCCTGCACGGCGACTCCACCGCCGACCGGATGGTGGGCCACTACAGCGTCACCTCCGACGAGATCGCGCTGGTGGACCGCAACTGCCACAAGTCCGTGCTGCACGGCCTGGTGATCTCCGGTGCCCGGCCCGTCTACCTCGTGCCCACGCGCAACGGCTACGGCCTGGCCGGCCCGCTGCCCCCGGCCGAGACGGATGCGGCGGCGGTCGCCGCCCGGATCGCGGCCAACCCGCTGACCGCCGGCGCGGTGTCGCCCGAGGCCCAGTACGCCGTCCTGACCAACTCGACGTACGACGGCCTGTGCTACGACACCGTCGCGGCGGCCCGGGCCTTCGCCCCCAGCACCCCGCGCCTGCACTTCGACGAGGCCTGGTTCGCGTACGCCCGCTTCCACCCCCTGTACGCCGGGCGCTACGGGATGGCCGTCGGCCCCGACACCTTCGAGGGGCCCGAGCGGCCCACCGTCTTCTCCACGCAGTCCACCCACAAACTGCTGGCCGCGCTCTCGCAGTGCGCGATGGTCCACGTCAAGTCGGCGCCCCGCGCCCCCGTCGAACACGAGCGGTTCAACGAGGCGTTCATGATGCACGGCACCACCTCGGCGCTCTATCCCGCGATCGCCTCCCTGGACGTGGCCACCGCCATGATGGACGGCGCGCAGGGCCAGTGGCTGATCGACGAGGCGATCACCGAGGCGATCCGCTTCCGGCAGGCCGTGGTCCGCACCGGCCGCCGCATCGCCGCCGCGGGCGACCGGCCCGGCTGGTTCTTCGGCGTGTGGCAGCCCGACACCGTCACCGACCCGGGCACCGGCGAGCGCATCCCGTTCGCGGACGCCCCGCCCACGCTGCTGAGCCGCGAGCCCGGCTGCTGGCACCTCGAGCCCGGCGCCGACTGGCACGGTTTCGCCGGTCTCGGCGAGGGCTACTGCATGCTGGACCCGGTCAAGGTGACCCTGACCTGTCCCGGTGTGACGGCCACCGGCGAAACCTCGCCCTGGGGCATCCCCGCGCGGATCCTCACCGCCTACCTGGCGAACCGCGGCATCGTCGTGGAGAAGACCGACAGCTACAGCACGCTCGTCCTCTTCTCCATGGGCATCACCAAGGGCAAGTGGGGCACCCTGATGGACGCCCTCATGGACTTCAAGGCCCTGTACGACTCCGACGCGCCGCTGGACCGGGTCCTGCCCGGTCTCGTCGAGCAGTTCCCCCGCCGGTACGCCGGCACCACCCTGGGACGGCTGTGCCGGGAGATGCACGAGCACCTCACCCGCGCCGATCTGATCACCGCACTCGACACGGCCTTCCAGCAGCTGCCGGAGCCCGTCGCGCCGCCCCAGCGCTGCTACCAGCAGCTGATCCGGGGCGGTACGGAACGCCTGCGGCTGGCCGATGCCGCGGGCCGGGTGGCGGCCGCGATGGTCACGGTCACCCCGCCCGGCATCCCGGTGCTGATGCCCGGGGAGTCCGTCGGCGCCCCCGACGGCCCGCTGCTGCGGTACCTGGGCGCGCTGGAGGCCTTCGACCGGGCCTTCCCCGGTTTCCACAGCGAGGCCCACGGCGTCACCATCGACCCGGAGAACGGCGACTACCGGATCGAATGCGTCCGCCTGCCGGAAGCCTGACGCGCCCGCTCGGCAACCGCCGAGCGGCGGTGACCCCGTAGCGACGCCCGCTGAAGGGCGTCGCACGGGGCCGGTCCCCCAACTCCTCGGCTCCGCAAGGGTGTGCGACGATCTCTCGTCGCACACCACCCTGGGGGGTTCATGCCAACGCCATTGGCGTCCATAAGACGTCCGATTTCCACCTCACTGACGTGCCTGCTCGCCGTCCTGGCCGCACTCCTCCTGCCGGTGAGCACCGCGCATGCCGCGCCGGCCGCCCAGGACTGCGTCGCCGTCGCCGAGGGGCGGTACGCAGGGACGTTCGCCACCGCCGGGCAGACGCACTGCCTGCAGCTGCCGAGCCCGCAGGGCGCCCGGATCGCCGCCCTCACCTCGCTCGGCGGCGCGGGTGTGCCCGTCCAGGTCGAGGTGGTCGACAAGAACGGCACCGCACAGTGCACCGCCGGCGAGCTCGCCCGGGGCGGCTGCGCCCTCACCGGCACGGCACCGTTCCGTGCACTGGTGCACGCCGACGAAGCCACCGCAACCGGGCCGTACGGCGTCCACTTCGTCCGTACGGACGTGGCTCAGAACGGCTGTCAGGTCCTGCCCGCCGGGAGTTTCGCCGACGATGCGGCGGCCGTGCGGCTGGAGACCGGCAACGGCGTCTTCTCCCACTGCCTGACCATCCCGGCCGACGCACACTCCACCTCCGAGCTCCTCCGCATCCGCTACGGCCTCCCGGACGACAACGAGCTGTTCCCGCACTACTCGATCAGCGTGGTCGACACCGACGGCGACGGGCCGCCCTCCTGCTACGACCACCCCGCCCCGGGCCAGCAGCTCCGGACGGACGGCCTCACCAGCTGCTACTTCACCGCCGGCAAGGCGTACACCATCCTCCTGCAGGGCCAGGACGCCGCGCGCAGCCACACCCTGGACCGTCGGGACGTCACCGCCACGGCCAAGGGCTGCGCCGCCTCCGCCGCCACGGCGGTCGGCGCCCCGGCCACGACCGGAACGTCCGGCCAGAACGGCACCCTGCGCTGCCACCGCGTCACCACGGCCGCCGCCACGGACCGGCTGCACATCAACCCCCGGGACGCCCACGACAGCACCAACGTGCTGGTCATGGACAACAACGGCGGCATCGCCTGCCACCAGCGGACCTGGGCGTGCACGCCCACGGGTTCCACCGGCTACCAGGTGGTCACCCAGGTCCCGGAGAACTACCACCTGCCCGCTTCCTACCGTCTCGACGCCTGGCGGATCGCCACGGCCGCCGGGCCCGCGCCCGAGTGCACCCGGGTCGGATCGGTCGCGTACGGGTACGGCCCGCTGACCGGCACGCTCTCCGAGCAGCGCACCGGCGCGTGCGCCGTCCTTCCCAGCGTTTCGGGGGACCGGTTCAGGGCCGACATCACCTCCACCGCCACGGACGGGTCCCCCGGCCCGCAGCCCGCCCTCTACGACAACGCGGGGCGCAACCTCTGCACGGGCAGCTCGTCCACGTACGACTGCCAGGGCGCCGACCAGAGCCTGTTCGTCCTCTCCCTGCAGGACTGGGCCGACCATTCGGCCTACCGCGCGGATCTCGTCTGCACCAACGCGCCCTGCGGTTCCGAGGACGTGTCCGTGGGAACCGTCACGCCTGACACCGCGCAGAGCGGCACGGTCGCAACCCTCACCGTCCAGGGCACGGCGCTGGGCATGAACACGACCGTCCGGCTGACCGGCGGCCCGGCGCCGCTGACGGCCACGACCGTGTCCGTCTCCGACGACGCGCGGACGCTGAAGGCGACCGTAGACCTGCGCACGGCTCCCGCCGGCAACTGGAACATCAGCGTCGTCGCGCTCAACAGCGCGTACGCCCGCGGCACGCTGACGGTGACGCCGCCCCCGGTCTCCGGCCTGGGTACGTACAAGCCGGTCACGCCCACGCGGCTGATGGACACCCGCAGCGGACTGGGCGTGCCGAAGGCGAAGGTGGGCCAGGGCGGCACCGCGACCCTGCAGGTCACGGGCACGGCGGGGATTCCGGCGGCGGGGGTGACGGCCGTCGTCCTGAACGTCACGGCCACCGACCCCACGACCGACAGCTTCGTGTCGGTCTACCCCGACGGCACGACCCGCACGAGCGCGTCGAACCTCAACTTCACCGCCGGGCAGACGATCCCGAACCTCGTCATCGTCCCGGTCGTGAACGGAAAGGTCAGCTTCTACAACAACGCAGGATCCGTCGACCTCATCGCCGACATCGCCGGCTACTACACGACGGACGGCACCGGCTCCACGTACAAGCCGATCACACCCACGCGGCTGATGGACACCCGCAGCGGACTGGGCGTGCCGAAGGCCAAGGTGGGCCAGGGCGGCACCGCGACCCTGCAGGTCACGGGCACGGCCGGGATTCCGGCGGCGGGGGTGACGGCCGTCGTCCTGAACGTCACGGCCACCGACCCCAGCGACGCCAGCTACGTCTCCGTCTACCCCAACGGCACGGCCCGCACCAGCGCCTCCAACCTGAACGTCACCGCCGGACAGACGATCCCGAACCTCGTCATCGTCCCCGTCGTCAACGGAAAGGTCAGCTTCTACAACAACGCAGGATCCGTCGACCTCATCGCCGACATCGCCGGCTACTACACGACGGACGGCACCGGCTCCACCTACAAGCCGATCACACCCACCCGCCTCATGGACACCCGCAGCGGACAGGGCGTACCGAAGGCGAAGGTCGGCCAGGGCGGGACGGTGACCCTGCAGGCCACGGGCACCGCGGGAATCCCGGCCACGGGCGTGACGGCCCTCGTCCTGAACGTCACGGCCACCGAGCCCACCACCGGCAGCTACGTCTCCGTCTACCCCAACGGCACGACCCGCACCAGCGCGTCGAACCTCAACTTCACCGCCGGACAGACGATCCCGAACCTCGTCATCGTCCCCGTCGTCAACGGAAAGGTCAGCTTCTACAACAACGCAGGATCCGTCGACCTCATCGCCGACATCGCCGGCTACTACACGATGTAACGCCGCGGAGCGCCTCCCCGTGCGTCGGCCCGGCCTCGGCCGACGCACGGCGGTCCGCCCGCCGGGGCCCGGTGCGCGTCCCCCCCCCACCGTTGATCTTCCTGGTGCATCTGAGCGAACTCCGGTCCCGACGCCCGAGCGGTGATCGCCTGCCCGACTGCCGTTGTGCTGACCTGTGTCCCGTCGTCACTACGGCCAGAGGGTCAGGGGCTGTGTCGTGCCGCCCTGCCTGCCCTCAGCAGCGAAAGGTGCATGTTCGTGAGTCGTGGAACAACTGGACCGCACACCCGAAAGCGGCGGCTGCGCGCACTGACCGCGCTCGGCGCGATGGGTCTCGTCGCCGGTCTCGCTTCCGGCACGATGGCGTCACCGGCCGGTGCCGTCCCGGCCCCCGCGGTGGCTGCCGTGCAGCAGCACCCCGATGGGGATCCCGTCGAGTGCGACGGGAAGGTCTACGCCTCCTTCGGTGATCCGGACCAGCTCTACACCGCCGACCGAGGTCCCGGAACGGTGCAGTTCACGCCGCTGGGCGCCCCGACGCCGTTCCTCTACAACGCCATCGGAGTGAACCCGCACGATCGCTTCCTCTACGGGGTCACGTTCGGCACCACGACCAACAACCTGGTGCGCTTCGACCGCAACGGAGACTTCACCGACCTCGGTGCCATCGAGGGTCTGCCGCCCGCGCTCTACATCTCCGGAACGTTCGACGACGACGGCAACTACTACGTCCTGGCCGACGACACGGGCGAGATCTACCGGATCGACGTCACCACCCGCTCGGTGTCGGGGGTCATCGACGTCCCCGAGCTGGCCGACCCCGCACTCGACGTCTTCGACATCGCGTTCCGCGACGGATTCCTGTGGGGCTCGACGGACGCGGGCGCCATCACACGGGTCGACATCGACAACGAGAGCGTGGACTTCTTCCCCGGTGTGCTCCCGGGCGGTGAGGACTTCGGCGGCGTCTTCACGTACGGCAACGGCGACCTCGGCTTCTTCCGCAACTCGGGTCAGCTCATCCGCGTCCGCGTGGAGAACGCGACCGGCTCCAACCCCAGGTTCACCGTGCTGTCGACGCAGACCACGACCCCGGCGACGAACCTCGACGCCACTTCCTGCTTCCTCGACTCGTCGGCGGACCTGTCGGTGCGCAAGCACAGCCCCAAGAGCGTCGAGGCGGGCAGCGAGGTCAGCTACCGCATCACCGTGCGGAACGAAAAGGGCGACTCCTCCGGCTGGTCGCTCACCGACGACATCCCGGCGAAGATCCTTTCGCCCACCACGTCGACGGAGGGCTGCGAGATCACCGACGGCCTCCTCTCCTGCACGGGTGGTCCGCTGGCGGAGGGTGACCACGTGGAGGTGACGGTGACCGGCACCGCGGCGAACGCGTCGAAGCCCACCACCGTGAAGAACACGGCCACGGTGTTCGGCGACGACGCGGACCCGCGCAAGGACAACAACAAGGACACCACGTCCACCAAGATCAAGCCCGCGGACGACAACGACAAGGCGGACGGGAAGAAGCAGGCCCCGCACGCGTAGTCGGTGACGAAGGACGGAGCCTGGCCGTACAGGAAGGCCGGGCTCCGCCTTCATGCCTCCGCCCGGGCGCCTTCGGGCTCCTGCGCTCCCGTCAGGCCGCCGCTCGGACCCCTGGCGGTGGCGGGCAGTCGGGGCAGCGGCCGGGGTGGGGGGAGCGGAAGGCGCGTTCGCAGCCGTCGCAGGTCTGGAACGGGTCCGGCCGTCTGACCGGCCTCGCCGCCGGGGCCGCCGGCAGGCGCGGCGGGAGCAGCGCCTCGAGCCGGTACGCGAGTACGGACGCGGGGCTGCGCATCGTCTCGGGGAGGTTCCCGGTCAAGGTCAGCCCGATGGCCTCGGGATCCGCCCCGCGCTCCAGCCAGGCCGAGACCTTCGGGGCGAGCCGCTGTACGTCGCGCTCCGCCAGCAGCAGCCGTGGGTCGTGGCGCCGCAGCCCGGCGAGCAGGTCCGCCGCTCCCGGGTGCAGCTCCGGCCGCGGGGGCGGGGGCGCAGGCTCCGGTTCCGGCTCCGGCTCCGGGGTCTCCTCCGGCTCCGGCTCCGGTACGGGCTCCCGGTCCGGCGGCGGAGGGGGCTCGTCGCCGCCGGTCAGCGGCTTGTTGTACGAGTACGTACGGGTCACCACCCGTCCGGTGTCCAGCCGCTCGCGCCGCCGCTCCAGGTAGCCGTGGCGCTCCAGCTCGCGCAGGGCGGCGCTGATCCGCTTCTCGCCCTCCTGGAACCGCTCGGTGAGCGCCCTGATGCCGACCGGGGCTCCGTCGGGCAGCGACTGGATGTACGCCCCGACCCCGATCGCCGTCGCCGACAGCTCGCGGTGCTGGAGGAGGTGGTTGCCGACCACGGTGTAGTGACTGGCATGCCACGTGTTGACGTGGATGACACCGGATCGGGGGGTCCCGGCACGAACTCGGGACGAGGCGCGCGAGGGCGCGCTAGGGTGCTGAAGAGCCATGGGGAAGCGAGCCACTTCCTAAGATGGTCAGGCCCTCGACCGGGATGCCAGTCCCGCCGGGGGCCGTCTCATGTCTGCTGTTGTCGGGGCGAGCATATGCCCGCCAACCGGCCCCAAATCCAGCTCAGTTGGCACAGTTCACCCGACCGAGCGACGGGCGCCGGTGGGGTGGGGTTGGTTGGTTCTTTCCCCCGGTTCTTTGGGTCTTTATGCGTCTAAGCCCGCCGGATCGCGGAAGCCCGCGACACGGTTTCGAGCGAGACCTCCGCCCACACCACCTTGCACGGAACCGGCCCTTCCCGTACGCCCCAACGCTCGGCGAGCGCCTCGACGAGTACGAGCCCCCGCCCCGCGTCGTGGATCCGCGGGATCCGGTCGCCCCGGGTGTCCGTCACCTCGATGAGCAGCCTGCCGGGGGTGACGGTGAGGGCCAGCCTGAAGTCCCGTCCGGGCACGCGTCCGTGAGTGATCGCGTTGGAGGAGAGCTCCGCGATGATCTGCGCCGGCACCTCCAAGGGAAGCCCCCAGGCGCGGAGTTGTTCGATGGCGAGCACGCGCCCGAGTCGAGCTCCGCGGGGGGTCGCGGACAGCTGGACGTGAAAGTCGACGAGTTGAGGAATCACGTCACTCAGCGTGGCCGCTCGTGCGTACCGTGGGAACCAACACCGCCCGTACGTCCCGCGTTTGTCCGGTGCTTGTCCAGTGCTGTCGCGGCTGTCCGGACCGACCTCACGGGTACGGGGCGCTGAGGACATCGGCTCGTCGGAAGTGGGCGCGCAATGAGCGTGGACAACAGTGACGGTACGGAAGAGCCCGGCTGGGAAGTGGACCCGGAGGATGAACAGGGTGTGGCGGTGCTCGCCGCGCTGGCCCGCCAGCTCAAGACCTGGCGGGAGTCGGCGGGCATGCGGGCCGCCGAGTTCGGTGCCGCCATCCAGTACGGGGAGGACCTGGTGCGCAAGGTCGAGGCGGGCAAGCGGATCCCCCGCCCCGAGTACCTGGACAGGGCCGACGAGGTACTCAACGCCGGCGGCAAGATCTCCGCGATGAAGGTGGACCTGGAACAGGTCCGCTACCCGAAGAAGATCCGCGACCTGAAGGACAGGGAAGCCAAGGCCGTCGAGATCGGCACGTACAACAACCACAACCTTTAGGGCCTGTTGCAGACCGAGGAGTATGCAGCAGCCCTGTTCAGGATGCGGCGGCCTGCATACTCGCCGGACGAGCTGGAGCGAAACCTGGCTGGCCGGATGGCTCGAAAGTCGATCTTCGAGCGGTCGCCTGCACCCTCGCTGAGCTTCGTACAGGAGGAGGTGACTCTCCGCCGGAGGATCGGGGGCACAATGGTGTTGCGCCGCCAGCTCGAACACCTTTTGGAGGTGTCTCAGTTGCCGCAAGTCGAGTTCCAGGTGATGCCCACCGACCGCGAAGATCATGCCGGTATGGGCGGCCTGATCGAGCTCCTCAAGTTCGCGGACGGCTCGGGAGTCGGGCGCTCAGAAGGCGCGTTCCACAGCCGCCCGGTCTCTCTCCCCAGGCAGCTCCGAATCCTGGAGCTGCGCTATGGCATCATCCGAGCTCAGGCGCTCACGCCCCGAGAGTCGAGGGCCTTCATCGAGGAACTGCTGGGAGAAACATGATCCGCCACCCCGAGTTGGACTGGTTCAAGAGCAGCTACAGCAGCAGCAGCGAAGGTGACGACTGCGTCGAGGTGGCCTCCACCCCCGGCTCCGTCCTCGTCCGGGATTCCAAGGACATCCAGCGGGACCACCTGGCCTTCGGGCCGCGCGCGTGGGCCGGGTTCGTGGCCCACGCGTCCGGCGTCTGACGACATCCCTAGGCGCGGGTGCAGACGTGCACCGACTCGCTGTGCCCGCCCTCGCTGTGGACGATCCGCAGGACGTTGTTCTTGTAGGTCACCTTCAGCACCTGGCCGTCGCTGGTGTCCTTGTGGCCCGGGGGCTGCCAGGGGAACGTGAGTGAGACGTTGTCCCCGACCTCTTTGGGGACCGTCAAGGCTTGGCCGCCGGTCAGCCGGCTCACGCCCTTGGGCGCCTCGTACACGTCGAGGACCAGGTGGCCGCCGCGGTGCAGCCAACCTCCGTGCCAGGTGACCGGCTCGGGGCCGCTGGTCCACGTGATGGTCCAGCCGGAGTTTCCGCCGCCGTCCGCGTTCACGGTGCCGGTCCCCTTCACGGTCTCGCCGTTCGGCGTGGTCGACTCGATGTGCCAGTCGCCCTTGATGAAGGCGTCGAAGGCCCTGGTCACCACGCTGGAGGCGGTCGGCGCCGCCGGCGTCGGCGCTGCGGAGGATGCGGCCCCGCCACCCGCCGTCGACGCCGAGGCCGAGGCCTGAGCCGAGGACGCTGCGGCTGCGCCACCCCCGGCGGCCGGGGCCTTGTCCTTGCCGCCGCAAGCCGCGACCAGCGAGGCTCCGACCCCGATCGCCAGGTAGCGCAGTGCGTTGCGCCGTCCGATCATCTGCGCTGCCGCACGTATCTCTCGTACCGTCACCAGGCCCCCGTACAAAGTCAGTTGATCAACAGCGACCGACTATAGGCGAGGACTCGCACATTCATCCGTACGGCCCGATTCGGACCGCACGGGTGGGGTAGGGACGGCCCGTCCAACTCTCATCGGTAGCCCCGGAGGCATCCGTGCCCGAAATGAACGGCCCCTACCAGGCCGGCACCCCCTGCTGGATCGACCTGATGGTCCCCGACCAGCAGGCCGCTCTCGACTTCTACCGCGACCTCTTCGGCTGGCAGGGCGAGGTCGGCCCGCCGGAGACCGGTGGCTACTCCGTCTGCACCCTCAAGGGCAAGCCGGTGGCCGGGATCATGAAGGCGATGAACCCCGACGGGACGGTGCCGGACCCGATGCCGCCGATCGCGTGGACCACGTACCTGGCCACCAACGACATCGACGCCACCCTCAAGGCGGTCACCGACGCGGGCGGCTCGGTGATGATGGGCCCGATGGACGTCATGGACCTCGGGCGGATGGCCGTCATCACCGATCCGACCGGCGCCGTGGTCGGCCTGTGGCAGTACGGCACCTTCCCCGGCGCGGGCATCGTCAACGAGCACGGCGCGCTGATCTGGAACGAGCTGAACACCGGCGACACCGACGCCGCCGCCGCGTTCTACTCGGCCGTACTGCCGGTCACCACGGTCCCGTCGCAGATGCCGGGCGCCGAGGGGTACAAGGAGTTCAAGGTCGGCGAGCGCGCGGTCGGGGGGATGATGGACCTCTCCGCCCTGCCCGCCGGGGTTCCGCCGCACTGGCTGCCGTACTTCCACGTCGACGACGTCGACAGCGTCCAGGCGGCCGCGGAGCGGGCCGGGGGCAGCGTCATGGCCCCGGCGTTCGACATGGCGGCCGGGCGGATGGCGGTCCTCGCCGACTCCCAGGGCGGCACCTTCGCGGTGATCACGGCCACCGAGCCGGAGCAGCCTGCCTGAGCAGGGGCGGCTCGTTGCCCCGGCCGTGACGCCGGTTCGGCCGTTGCGGCCGGGGCAACGGGCAGCCACTTCCACCGCTCGGAACCGTACGGCCCCATTCCGCGTCCCAGATGAACATGATCAATCAATTCTGGTCATGTCCGGTTATCAACTACCCAGGGGACACATGTCGTTCGACACGGAATGGGCTCAGCACAAGGCCGCCGTACTCGCGCAGCAGTCGCCCGCCATGCGCCTCAACCATGCTCCCGCCGAGGCCGGCGCCCCGGGCAGCCCGGCCGGGAGCCTCGTGGCCGGTGCGCAGTCCATCAACGGCAACGCCAACCTGCTGATCGAGATCGCCGCGCTCCTCCACGAGGGCCGGCCCGACGGCGACGCCAGCACCATGGCCCGCGCCCCGCGGGCCCACGCGGACGTCTCGGCGGAGGCCCTGCGCTTCGCCCGTTTCGCCGATGACCAGTTCAAGGACACGATCAACCTGTTCGCCGCCCTGGCCACCAAGCTCAAGACCACCGGCACCGGCTTCGCGCAGGTGGACGACGGGACCGCGCGCAACTTCCTCAACGGCATCCTCGACGGCGGCCAGTACGTGAAGCCGGAGTCGAAGTGAGCCTGAGCCACCGCAAGGACGTCGAGTTCCTGGAGGAGTGCAACCCGGCTCTGGTGGAGCGCAACGCCGCCGAGTTCAAGCGGCTGCGCGAGCTGCTGGTGCAGGCCGAGGAGCCCGCCCGGCGCGCGGAGACCGGTACGCAATGGCAGAGCGACGGCAGCCACACGTACACCGACCGCCTGTCGGAGGCCCGCCAGCTCGTGCTCCACATGGCCGAGGGATACGACAAGGCGGCGAGCGCCCTGCACGCGTACGCGGCGGCCCTGACGACCGCCAAGTCGCACTACTCGAACGGCAAGCGCACCGAGCGCAAGCTCGCGGCGCTCATCGCCACGAAGGGCACGGCGATCACGCGCACGGCGCAGGAGGCGGAGCCGATGTGCCAGTGGGAGGACATGCGGGCGACGACCGGCGTCATGGACTTCTTCGCCGAGCTGACGATGGACGTGGACGACATCCGCGAGGAGGCGGACCGGCTCCACGACGACGCGGGCGGCAGCTTCCACCAGGCCAAGACGGCCGAGCAGGAGGCGCGCAGCGTGTGCGTGCACGCGCTGAAGCAGGCGTACGAGCTGCTGCCCGAGTTCAAGGTGAAGGGCGGCGGGGGCGGAGTCGACGTCTACGCGGCGATGGCCGACATCCGGCGCGAGGCGGCGGAGGCCCGTGCCAACCCCCTGACGCACCTGCCGGGCAGCGGCCCGAAGAAGGAGATGACCGGCCCGGTCGGGACCGAGCCGGTCTCCCCCGAGCTGCGCGACATCCGGATGCGGGTGGCGGGGCTGCCGGAGGCGGACGACAACTACTGGGACCCGCCGCAGTCGGACGAGGGGCGGGCGGAGTGGATCCGCAACAACAAGGAGATCCTGCGGGCGGCCGCGCAGCGGGCGGGGCTGCCGGAGGAGATGGTCGCCGGCATCGCCTGGAAGGAGGTCGGCGGGCAGCCGGGGATCTTCGACGACGGCGTGGACTTCTTCCGCCAGGCGGCGGACGCCCCGTGGGGCCTGAGCCCGGTCACCGCCGAGAACCTGCCGGACCGGGCGGGCGGCAAGCCGGACGAGACCTCCTTCGGCCCGATCGCGGTCCAGCTGCGGCGCGGGGCGGAGGTGCTCGGCTACGACCCGGAGAACCTCACGGACCAGCAGCGCAACGTGGTGAAGTCGGCGCTGCAGGACCCGAAGCAGAACGCGTTCATCGCCGCGGGCTTCCTGGCGCAGATCAAGGAGGAGACCGGCTACGCGAACGTCCCGGCGGACCAGCTGACCGAGGCCCAGATGCAGGAGATCGCCGCCCGCTACAACGGCGGCCCCTACTGGGAGTCGAAGAAGGCCCAGGACTACGGCGATGATTTCCGCAACAACCTCGGCAACGTGAAGAAGGCAATGCAATGACGTACGGCAGCGGGCGCGAGAGCATCGACCTGCCCGAAGACCGGGGCTGCCTCCAGTGGGTGCTGGGCGTCCCCCTGGGGCTGATCCATCTCCTGAACGCCGTCGCCGTGTTCGCGGCCCTGTACGCCGGCCCACAGGGCGAGTGGGACCACCAGGGCTACGCGGGCGTCAGCGCGATGTGCCTGGTCTCCATGTCGCTGAGCGTGCTGGGCCTGCTCATCACGCTCATCCCGAGCGTCCGCCGCGCCATGGGCCTGTGGTGGCTGGCCCCGCCGCTCATCCTCGGCGTGACCGCCTTCATCCGCGGCGAGACCCTGGGCTGAACGCACCGCAGCCCCCGCCCGGACGGGGGCGGGGGCTGCGGGGTGGGGACCGGTCAGGCGGGGACGGGGACCGCGGCGGGCTCGTCCAACGGGGAGGACGAGGCGGCCTCGTAGGCCTTCTTGTCCAGGATTCCCTCGCGGGCCGCGACCACGACCGGAACCAGGGCCTGGCCGGCGACGTTCGTGGCGGTGCGCATCATGTCCAGGATCGGGTCGATCGCCATCAGCAGGCCGACGCCCTCCAGGGGCAGGCCCAGGGTGGAGAGGGTCAGCGTCAGCATGACCGTGGCGCCCGTCAGGCCGGCCGTGGCGGCCGAGCCGACGACCGAAACGAAGGCGATCAGCAGGTAGTCGGTGATCGTCAGCTGGACGTCGAAGATCTGCGCGATGAAGATCGCGGCGAGCGCGGGGTAGATCGCGGCGCAGCCGTCCATCTTCGTGGTGGCGCCGAACGGGACGGCGAAGGAGGCGTACTCCTTCGGGACGCCGAGGCGTTCGGTGACCTTCTGGGTGACCGGCATGGTGCCGACCGAGGAGCGGGAGACGAAGGCCAGCTGGATCGCGGGCCAGGCGCCCTTGAAGAACTGGATCGGGTTGACCTTGGCGACCGTCGCGAGGAGCAGCGGGTAGACGCCGAACATCACGAGGGCCGAGCCGATGTACACGTCGGCGGTGAAGGTCGCGTACTTGCCGATGAGTTCCCAGCCGTACGAGGCGATCGCGGTGCCGATCAGGCCGACGGTGCCGATCGGGGCGAGGCGGATGACCCACCACAGGGCCTTCTGGAGCAGTTCCAGGACCGACTCGGCGACGTTCAGGAGCGGCTGCGCCTTGTTGCCGAGCTGGAGGGCGGCGATACCGGCGACGGCGGCCAGGAAGACGATCTGGAGCACGTTCAGTTCGGTGAACGGCGTGATGACGTCCTTCGGGACGATGCCGGTCAGGAAGTCCAGCCAGGAGCCGGTGCGCTTGGGGAGCTTGCCGTCCTGCGGGGTGAGGCCGGTGCCGGCGCCCGGGTTGGTCAGCAGGCCGATCGCGAGGCCGATGCCGACCGCGATCAGCGAGGTGATCATGAACCAGAGCAGCGTGCGCGAGGCGAGGCGGGCGGCGTTGTTCACCTTCCGCAGGTTGGTGATGGACACCAGGATCGCGAAGAAGACGAGGGGGGCCACGGCCAGCTTCAGCAGCTGGACGAAGATGTCGCCGATCTGCTCGAGGGTCTTGGCGAGCCAGCTGACGTCCTGGCTGCGGGCGATCCAGCCGAACAGGACACCGAGCACGAGGCCGGTGACGATCTGGGCCCAGAAGGGGAACTTGAAGGAGGCCTTGGCGGGGGCCTGAGGGGTCGCGGACACGGACACACTCCGGGGGTGATGCGCAAAGAAAGTGGGGAAGGTGGAACGGCGCGGACTCAGCGACAGCCACAACAGGCCGCGGACACGCGGCGGCAGAGGTCGACGTGCAGGCGCGCCACGAGCAGGACACCCGTGGTCATTTCGTGCGCAACTGTGGTCAACATGTTTAACACGCTAACACTTTCCCTTTGAGGATCTCAAAGGTGCACTTTGAGACAGGGCCCCGCCGGGACCCCCCGGAAACGCCGAACCGCCCCAGCGCACGAGGGAAGTTCCCGGCGCTGGGGCGGTTCGGTGTGTTTTGGTGTGTGACGGAGCTAACTACGCGCGCGCGGCATCGTCGGCCGCGTCCTCCTGGGAGCGGTTCGCGGCGAGCCGCTCCTTCGCACCCGCGACGCGCCCGGAGATCTGCGCGGACATCTCGTCGCGCTGCTTGCGCAGGAGCACGAAGGACAGCGGCGCGGAGATCACGAGGGCGAGCAGCACGACCCAGGCGGGGTTGGCGTCGCCGAGGCCGGCGGGCACCCAGCCCACGTTGACCAGGACGGAGACCAGGACGAGGCATCCGACGAAGATGCCCAGGCGCATCGCGGTGTAGCGGATCGTTGCGCTCGGCTTGAGGGACACGGTGACCCCTTCTCTCTCGTCGGTACGTCGGGTGGGTCGTCACGTGCCCGTCCAGCACGTGCCCGTCCAGTGAAGCACGGCGCAGCCCCGGACAAACCCTCCGGGGGTCAGTGCAGCGGCAGCAGCATCGTGATGTCGTCACGGTCGTCGCCCGGGGCCACCCGGATGGCATCGGGGACGCGGCCTACCTCCTTGTAGCCGCAGGCCGCGTAGAAGTGCTCCAGGCCCATCCCGCCGCGGCAGCTGAGCCGGATCGCCTCGATGCCGTCGAAGGAGCGCGCGGCGCCGGCAACGGCCTCCATCAGCGCCCGGCCGGCGCCCTGCCCCTGAAGGGCGGGGCTGACCATGACGGTGTAGGCCCAGACCCAGTGCGTCTGCAGCCGGTGGGTGTTGAACGCGAGGACCGCGGCGGCCCGCACCCGCCCGTCCGCATCACGGCCGACGACCAGCCGGTGGCGCCCCTCGGCCATCGCGACGAGGTGCTTGACCAGCTCGGGCCGGATGTCCTCGGCGGTGACGGGCGGTACGAACCCGACCGCGCCGCCGGCGTTGGAGACCTCGGTCCAGAGTTCGGCGACGCCGTCGCGCAGCGCCGGGTCGACGACGGGGTCGACCGTGAAGGTAAGGGTCATAGATGAAGATTATCTATTACCTCTCACCCTCGCAACGGACACGCGGAAGGCCCCGGTCCTCGTGGGACCGGGGCCTTCCGAGCCGTGGGGCGCGTCAGACGCGCATCGCCTGCGGGGTCTCGCGCAGGGCCGCGTCCGGGCCGGGGTACTCGCGGATGATCTCGTAGCGCGTGTTCCGCTCGACCGGGCGGAAGCCCGCCTCGCGGATCAGCTCGAGCAGGTCGTCACGGCCGAGCTTGTTCGGCGTGCCGTAGTTGTCCGCGTCGTGCGTGATCTTGTACTCGACGACCGAGCCGTCCATGTCGTCCGCACCGTGCTGCAGCGCCAGCTGGGCGGTCTGCACGCCGTGCATCACCCAGAACACCTTGACGTGCGGCACGTTGTCGAACAGCAGCCGCGAGACGGCGAAGGTCTTCAGCGCCTCCGCGCCCGTCGCCATCGTCGTCCGCGCCTGGAGCTTGTTGCGGACCTTGCCGTCCTGCATGTCCACGAAGTCGTGCTGGTAGCGCAGCGGGATGAAGACCTGGAAGCCGCCGGTCTCGTCCTGGAGCTCGCGCAGCCGCAGCACGTGGTCCACGCGGTGGCGCGGCTCCTCGATGTGCCCGTACAGCATCGTGCTCGGGGTCTTGAGACCCTTCTCGTGCGCGAGCCGGTGGATGCGCGACCAGTCCTCCCAGTGGGTGCGGTGGTCGACGATGTGCTGGCGGATCTCCCAGTCGAAGATCTCCGCGCCGCCGCCGGTGAGCGACTCCAGACCGGCCTCGATCAGCTCGTCCAGGATGTCGGAGGCCGACATCCCGGAGATCGTCTCGAAGTGGTGGATCTCGGTCGCCGTGAACGCCTTCAGCGAGACGTTCGGCAACGCCTCCTTCAGCGCGGACAGCGAGCGCGGGTAGTACCGCCACGGCAGGCTCGGGTGCAGGCCGTTGACGATGTGCAGCTCGGTGAGGTTCTCGTTCTCCATGGCCTTGGCCAGGCGCACGGCCTCCTCGATGCGCATCGTGTACGCGTCCTTCTCGCCCGGCTTGCGCTGGAACGAGCAGTAGGCGCACGACGCGGTGCACACGTTCGTCATGTTGAGGTGGCGGTTCACGTTGAAGTGGACGACGTCGCCGTTCTTGCGCATGCGCACCTCGTGCGCGAGGCCGCCCAGCCAGGCCAGGTCATCGGACTCGTAGAGGGCGATGCCGTCCTCACGCGTCAGCCGCTCGCCGGAGCGGACCTTCTCCTCCAGCTCGCGCTTGAGCCCAGCGTCCATTCCGGTCATCCCGGTCGTCTCCTCTACGCGTCCCGTCCTGCCTGCAAACCGCCACCCACCGTACTCTTAGCGCTCCTCGGGCAGGTCCCCGACCCGGTTCTCCCACTTGGTGGAGAGCACGATGGTGGTACGGGTGCGGGAGACGCCCTTGGTGCTGGAGAGCTTGCGGATGATCCGCTCCAGCCCGTCCACGTCCCCGGCCCGCACCTTGAGCATGTACGAGTCGTCGCCGGCGATGAACCAGCAGTCCTCGATCTCCGCCAGGTCGCGCAGCCGACGGGCCACGTCCTCGTGGTCCGCGGCGTCGGAGAGGGAGATGCCGATCAGCGCCGTGACGCCGAGGCCGAGCGAGGCCGAGTCGACGGTCGCGCGGTAGCCGGTGATCACACCGGCCGACTCGAGCCGGTTGATCCGGTCGGTGACGCTGGGGCCTGAGAGGCCCACGAGCCGGCCCAGCTCCGCGTACGAGGCACGTCCGTTCTCCCGGAGTGCCTGGATGAGCTGCCTATCCACCGCGTCCATATACCTGGAGCCTTCCATTATTCGGCGATCCCGCAAGTTTACGTATAGAATCAAAGGCGCACAGGGTCAACACCCTGTGAATCTTTCAACAGATCGGCGATGATCTCGCTGATCTGACGACATCAGGAGTGGTTCACCGTGTACACGATCGAGATGGCCTACGCGCACATGCGACAGCTCCAGGAGCTGGCCAACCGATCCCGCACCGACCAGCCCGCCGCCGCCCACCGCGTCGACCGGACCCGCAAGCCGAGCACGGCGAAGAAGCGCTAGTCACCGCTTGCCTCCCGGGGGCGGGAGCCACCGAGCTCCCCCTCCCACCGGCGGTACAGCCGGTGCGGCACCCCTGCCGCATCCAGCACCCGCCCCGCGACGAAATCCACCAGGTCCTGGATGTGCGTCGCACCCGCGTAGAACGCCGGAGAGGCGGGCAGCACCACTGCGCCCGCCTCGTCCAGCGCCACCAGATGCCGCAGCGTCTGCCCGTTCAGCGGGGTCTCCCGCACCGCGACCACCAGCCGGCGACGCTCCTTGAGCGTCACGCTCGCGACGCGCTGGAGCAGGTCCTTCGACAGTCCGAGCGCCACCCCCGCCACACAGGCCGTGGACGCCGGCACGATCAGCATGCCCTTCACGGGATACGAGCCCGAGCTCGGCCCGGCGGCCAGGTCGCCGGCGCCCCAGTAGCGGACGTCGTCCAGTTCCGGCCGGGTGAAGGTCGCGGGCTTGCCGTCCGCCCCGTGCTCGAGCCAGGCGGCGAGATCGTCGCGCCAGTGCGCGTCGCGGAAGGCGATCCCGGTCTCGTCGAGCAGGGTCAGCCGCGAGGCCCGGCTGACCACCAGGTCCACGCTCTCCCCCGCCGCCAGCAGTCCGCGGATCACCGCGGCCGCGTACGGCGTCCCGGACGCCCCGGAAACCCCGACCACCCACGGGGTGCGCTTGCCGTCAGTCATAGCTCCGAGACTATCCGGCCACTGCAAAACGACGCTGAGTAAGGTGATCTGAGCGTCGACGGGTGGGCGACGGGCGGGGGGATCAGGACATGGCCGAGTTGCGCCTCGAGGAATGGAGCCGGGCCGAACGGGCCAAGGCCGCCGGGAAGCTGATGCTGGGCTGGGTGGGCCTGCTGTGGCTGATCGAGGCGGTCGACCTGGCCACCGGGCACGCGCTGGACGCGTACGGGATCATCCCGCGCACCGCCGACGGACTGACCGGAATTCCCCTGTCCCCGTTCCTCCACTTCGGCTTCGGCCATGTGGCGTCCAACAGCGTGCCGCTGCTGGTGCTGGGGTTCGTCGCCGCGTTGAGCGGGATTCGACGGTTCCTCGTGCTGTGCACGGTGGTCGTGCTCGTGGACGGGCTCGGGGTATGGCTGGTTTCCGCGTCGAACACCGTCACGGCCGGGGCCTCGGGGCTGGTGTTCGGGCTCTTCGGGTACCTGCTGGTCCGCGGGTTCGTGGAGCGGCGGGCTCTGGGCGTCCTGGTCGGCATCGTGATCGCCGCGTACTGGGGGGCCGGGATCCTGACCGGCATCCTGCCGACGAACACCACGGTCAGCTGGCAGGGCCACCTCTTCGGCCTCCTGACGGGCGTGGCCTGCGCGGTCCTGCTCGGCCGCCGGACCGCCCGGGGGTAGGGCCTAAGGGGCGGTTCCACCCGGGTCCACCGGCAAGGCCGAGGTGTCCACGGAGATCTTTCCGATGCCCGTCTCGACGACGACCGTCCCGCCGTACGGAATCACGTCCCGCCCGAGGTAGCCCTCCGGACCGGGGTTCCACAGGTCGGACTCCGAACCACGGGTTTCGGCGGCGGCCACGCCATCGGGTTACAGCGTGAGGCCCCGGGCCACCAGGTCCGCCAGGGCGCAGACGAAGAGGGCCATGCCGATGAAGCCGTTCACCGTGAAGAAGGCGCGGTTCAGGCGGGACAGGTCGTGCGGCTTCACGATCGTGTGCTCGTAGAGGAAGGCCCCGACGACGATCACCAGGCCGAACCAGAAGAAGGGGCCGGCGTCCGTCGCCACGGCGTACCAGGCCAGCAGGGCCGTCGTCACCGCGTGCGCGCCCCGCGCGCCCCACAGGGCCGCCGGGACACCGAACCGCGCCGGGACGGACTTGACGCCGTCCGCGCGGTCGGCGGCCACGTCCTGGCAGGCGAAGATCAGGTCGAAGCCGCCGATCCAGACGCCCACCGCCAGGCCCAGGATCACCGCGTCCCAGGACCACTCGCCGGTGATCGCCAGCCAGGCGCCCACGGGCCCCATCGCCTGGGCCAGACCCAGGATGGCGTGCGGGAAGTTCGTGAACCGCTTGCCGTACGGGTACACCACCATCGGGATCACCGCGACCGGCGCCAGCGCCAGGCACAGCGGGTTCAGCAGCGCCGCCGAGCCGAGGAAGACGGCCAGCGCGATCCCGGCGCCGGTCCAGGCCGACCGGACGGACACGGCGCCCGTGACGAGCTCGCGCCCGGCGGTGCGCGGGTTCCGCGCGTCGATCTCCCGGTCGATGATCCGGTTCGCGGCCATCGCGAAGGTCCGCAGCCCCACCATGCAGACGGTGACGAGCAGCAGCTCGGCCCAGTGCATGGTCCGGTCGAGCCGGAACATGGCCGTCAGCGCCGCGATGTACGCGAAGGGAAGCGCGAAGACCGAGTGCTCGATCATGACGAGCCGCAGGAACGCCTTCACCTTGCCGGTCGGCTGCGGCGCCGGGCCCGGCCCGATCACCCCGTCGGCGGTCGTCATCATGCGAGGGCTCTCCGGAACTCTTCGATGTCGGCCAGCAGTTGCGCCGCCGGGAGCGCGCCGAGCTGCACGGTGTGGGGGCCGGCGGCGCCGTCCTCCTCGCCCTCGGGCGGGGAGACCCGGGCGGTGACCTCCCAGTCGCCGCCCGAGGGGCGGGCTTCGAGGCTCAGGAAGTCGCCGGCCTCGACCGCGAACGGCTCGCCCGACGCCAAGGCGCCCTGGAGCTGCTCCGCGAAGCCGTCCGCCTCGGTGTCCCGCGCTCCGGGGAGCTCGAACTCTCCGTGCCCGGCACCGTCCTCGTACATCAACGCCCAGACGTCACCGGGTCCGGCGAACTCCTCGGGGGTGACGCCCGCCTGCTCGGCGGCCAGCCGGACGCCCGGGTCCGCGGGGTCGATCTTCGGGCGCAGCAGTGCCACGTAGACGTCGCCGGCGCCGAGGAAGAGCTCGGGACCTCCCACAACGATGGGGCTCACAGGCCGTACTCCTTCCAGCGGCGGTCCACCAGGGCCGCCGTCGCCGGGTCCGACTCCACCATGTCGGGCCAGCCACCGTCGCGGGTGTAGCCCTCCTCGGGAAGCTTCTTCGTCGCGTCGATGCCCGCCTTGCCGCCCCAGAACTGCTGGTACGAGGCGTGGTCGAGGTGGTCGACCGGGCCCTCCACCACCGTGAGGTCGCGGGAGTAGTCCGTGTTGCCGAGCGCCCGCCAGGAGACCTCGTGCAGGTCGTGGACGTCGCAGTCGGCGTCCACGACGATGATCAGCTTGGTCAGCGACATCATGTGCGCGCCCCAGATGGCGTGCATGACCTTCTGGGCGTGCTTGGGGTACTTCTTGTCGATCGAGACGATCGCGCAGTTGTGGAAGCCGCCCGACTCGGGCAGGTGGTAGTCCACGATGTCCGGCACGATGATCTTCAGGAGCGGGAGGAAGAAGCGCTCCGTGGCGCGGCCCAGCGGACCGTCCTCCGTCGGCGGCCGCCCGACGACGATCGACTGCAGCAGCGGACGCTTCCGCATCGTCACGCAGTCGATCTTCAGCGCGGGGAACGGCTCCTGCGGGGTGTAGAAGCCGGTGTGGTCGCCGAAGGGACCCTCCGGCAGCATCTCGCCCGGCTCCAGCCAGCCCTCGATGACGACTTCGGCGTTGGCCGGGACCTGGAGCGGGACGGTCTTGCAGTCGACCATCTCGATCCGCTTGCCCGCGACGAACCCGGCGAACAGGTACTCGTCGATGTCGCCGGGCAGCGGCGCGGTCGACGCGTACGTCACGGCCGGCGGGCAGCCGAAGGCGATCGCGACCGGGAGGCGCTCGCCGCGCTTGGCGGCGACGGCGTAGTGGTTGCGGCTGTCCTTGTGGATCTGCCAGTGCATGCCGATGGTGCGCTTGTCGTGGCGCTGGAGGCGGTAGAGGCCGAGGTTGCGCACGCCCGTCTCGGGGTGCTTGGTGTGGGTGAGGCCGAGGTTGAAGAAGGACCCGCCGTCCTTGGGCCAGGTGAAGAGGGCCGGGAGCTGGTCCAGGTCGACGTCGTCGCCGGTGAGGACGACCTCCTGGACGGGCGCGGAGTCGCCCTTCACCTTCTTCGGCGGCACGTGCACCATCGAGCCGAGCTTGCCGAACGCCTCACGGACCCCGATGAAGCCCTGCGGGAGCTCCGGCTTGAGCAGGCCGCCGATCTTCTCGCTGATCTCGCCGTACGACTTGAGGCCGAGGGCCTTCAGGAGGCGGCGGTCGGTCCCGAAGACGTTCATGGCCAGCGGCATCGCCGAGCCCTTGACGTTCTCGAAGAGGAGGGCGGGACCCCCCGCCTTGTTCACTCTGTCGACGATCTCCCCGACCTCGAGGTACGGGTCGACTTCGGCCTTGATGCGCTTGAGGTCGCCCTCCCGCTCCAGAGCCCGGAGCAGCGAGCGGAGATCGTCGTAAGCCATAGGGGCCAGTATCCGTCACCGACTAACCTGGGAGTGTCACCGGGGCCCGAGGCGGGTCCCCCGTCACTGCTGGGGAGTCGGTCCCACACCGTGCTGCGCTATCTGCCGTTCCTGCTGATCATCGCGCTGACCATCTACGCCTTCATCGACTGCCTGAACACCCCCGAGGAAGAGGTCAAGCACCTCCCCAAGGTGGTCTGGGTGATCATCATCCTGCTCTTCTCGATCGTGGGGCCGGTGGTGTGGCTGCTCGCCGGGAGGCAGCGGTCCGCGGTCGGCGGCGGCCGGGCGCGCCGGACCCAGTGGGTCGCGCCCGACGACAACCCGGAGTTCCTGAAGTCGCTCGGCGAGGAGCGCGACAAGAACAACAGGAACCGGGACACGGACAAGGACTGAGCGCCACGGCGCCTGCGCCGTGTGGCGCAGCGCACAATTGAACACGTTCAAGGCTGCTGCAACAATGGGCGGATGCCGGAGAACTGCGGAGGGCCGCGGGTCGTCGACACGATCCTGCGCAATCTGCTCGCGTACGGGATCGCCGTCGCCGCCCTGCTCACCATGGCCGGCGGCAATCCGCACACCCACCACACCGCCCCGGCCGTCTACGACGCGCGCGCCGACGAGATCGTCGGCACCTGGCGCTGCGTCGGGGGCACCGAGGTCGTCTTCCGGGCCGACGGGAGCGCCGCCGTCACCCTCCTCGACGGGCAGGAGCGGGACTACGACCACGGCTGGCGGCTCTCCGGCTCCGGCACCTGGAAGCTGATCGGCCGGGAGCCGGCCGGCTGGAACTACGGCCAGCACGTCCGCCTCCACCTGCCCGCCCCGGCCTCCGCCGGGGCCAGGGGCGACGCACCGGACCGGCAGCCCGCGCCCGCACGGTACAAGTGGACCTTCGAGCTGCGCCGCGACCACCGGCAGACCCTCGAGCTGTACTTCTTCCTCGGCGAACCGGGCGCGCGCAGCGCCTACGTCCTGGAAAAGGACGCGTAGGACGCGCGCAGCTCCGCCCAGCGGGCGTCGGTCCACCGGGACCAGTCCGCCGGATGGCCCTGCAGCGCGGATTCGAGCAGCTCGAAGTGGTGGTGCCAGCCGGCCAGGCAGTCGAGGCGGTCCTCGTCCGAGCCGGCCCGCTCGTTCAGGAAGCGGATCACGGTCGAGTCCGTCCCCACGGCTTCCAGGTGGAAGCGGATCCGGCCGTGCTCGCTCACCGTGTACTCCGCGACCCGCTCGACGTCCCAGGCCGTGACGTGGCCGGAAACCGTCGCTCCGCCGTTCAGCCAGTGCAGGGTGACGGCCCCGCCGAGCCGGCGCTCCAGGACGTCCGCCGCGGCCAGCCAGCCGCGCAGCCCTTCCGGCGTGGTCAGGGCGGGCCACACGGTCTCGTACGCGCTCGGCACGTGGACCTCGAAGCGCAGCAGCCAGCGGTTCCCGCCGCGGCTCTCACTGGTGGCATGACTTACGGGTGCCATGCCACCAGCGTCCCACTCCCGCGCGTCAGACGCCTGCGTACGAGTGCTTGCCGCTGAGCAGGATGTTCACGCCGTAGTAGTTCCAGATCCAGCAGGCGAAGGCGAAGAGCGCGAGGTACGCGGCCTTGCGGCCCTTCCAGCCGGCGGTGGCGCGGGCGTGCAGGTAGCAGGCGTACGCCACCCAGGTCACGAAGGACCAGACCTCCTTGGGGTCCCAGCCCCAGTAGCGGCCCCAGGCGTCGCCGGCCCAGATCGCGCCCGCGACGATGGTGAAGGTCCACAGCGGGAACACGGCCGCGTTGATGCGGTACGAGAACTTGTCGAGCGAGGCCGCCGAGGGCAGCCGCTCCAGCACCGAGGAGCGGAAGCGGCCCGGCGTGCGGCCCTGCTCGAGGTGGCTCTCGTAGGAGTCGCGGAACAGGTAGAGCACCGCGCCGGCGGCGCCGATGTAGAAGACCGCGCCGCAGAAGATCGCGGTGGAGACGTGGATCCACAGCCAGTACGAGTGCAGGGCCGGGACCAGCTGGTCGCTGTCGGTGTAGAGCCAGGTGGTGGCGATGCCCAGGTCCAGCAGGACGGTGGTGACCAGGATCAGGCCGAGCCAGCGGACGTTCTTCTTCAGCGCCAGGAGCAGCAGGTAGGCGCCGACGGCGACGGTGGAGAAGGTCACCGAGAACTCGTACATGTTGCCCCAGGGGGCCCGCTGCACGGACATCGCGCGGGCGACCACGCCGGCCGCCTCGATGAGGAAGCCGAGTGCGGTCAGCGAGACCGCGATGCGGCCGTACAGGTCGCCGTTCTCGGTGCCGCCGGCCGCGCCGGGGCCGTCCGGGACGTCGCGGGTGCCGGCGGCGGAGCGGGTGACGACCTTCGGCTTGTCGAGGACGGCCGTTCCCCCCTTGCCGCGCACCTGGACCGCGGGGGCGTCGGCGGCCCCGGCCCCGGCGGCCTTGGTGCCGGTCAGCGCCGCGGCCGTACGGCCCACCTTGCTGCGGCTGCCGAAGGTCCACTCGGCGATGTGTGCGAGGAAGGCGAGCGTGTAGACCGCCATCGACGAATAGACCAGGTAGTTGCTGATCTGGGCCAAGTTCTCGTTGACTTCGGCTGCGAGCGGCGTCATCCGCGCTCCCCTTCGACAGTTTCCTTGACAGGTTGGTCGGGCGCCGTGGGCGCCTGCTGGTGGAGGGCGGCGGCGAGCTGCCCCAGCTCCTCGGGGAGCTTGGCCGACTCGCTGCGGCCGAGGCCCGCCATCTCGACGACGGTCACGCCGTCCTCGCCGGCCACCGCGCGCACCCAGACCCGGCGGCGCTGGATGAACAGCGACGCGGCCAGGCCGCCGATGGCGGCGATCGCGCCCCCGAGGGCCAGGCCGCTGCCCGGCTGCCGGGTGATCGAGAAGGTGGCCCAGCGCTCGACGCCCTCGAACTTCACGGTGCCCGCGCCGTTCGGCAGCTCCATCGTCTCGCCGGGCAGCAGCCGCTTCTTGAACAGCTGCCCGTCGGCGTCCTTGAACTCCTGCATCTTGGAGGTGTTCAGCTGGTACACGTTCTGCGGCAGACCCGCGTCCACGCCCAGGCTGCCGTGGTAGGCGCTCAGCGCGAGGACGGGGAACTTCAGGTCCGGGAACTGGGAGAGCATCGTGC
Source organism: Streptomyces sp. R33 (assembly GCF_041200175.1). Lineage (NCBI taxonomy): Bacteria > Bacillati > Actinomycetota > Actinomycetes > Kitasatosporales > Streptomycetaceae > Streptomyces > Streptomyces sp. R33. Next base: position 3,990,098 of record NZ_CP165727.1, read on the forward strand.
CCTTGCCCTCACCGGCGAAGGTCGGCACGAACATGGCGTTGAAGCCGAGCTGCTCCTTGTTGCCGTCCTTGTCGCGGTAGCCGTCCGGGACCTTCACGGCGCCGGAGGAGCTGAGGTTCGCGTCGAAGGGCAGCATCGGCACGGCGTCCTTGAAGACCACCTTGCCGGTCGGGTCGGTCACGGAGACGATCGGCGCGTAGCCGTGGCCGAGCAGGTAGACCTTGGACCCGTCGACCTCCATGGGCTTGTTGACCTGGATCTCGCGCTTCTGCGGTGCGCCGTCCGCGCCGTCGCTGAAGGTGACGTACGCCTTGAAGTCGCGCGCGGTGCCCTTCTGCGGGCCGCTCTCCTCGTACGTGGCGTCGAACTTGTCGAGCGTGAAGGAGAAGGGCGCCAGGTCGTCGGCGCTGAAGAAGCTGCCGTACTTGAAGTCGTCGTACTGGGTCAGCGTGTTCGCGAAGCCCTTGCCGCGCAGCACGAGCTTGCCGCCCTCGGACTTGAACAGCTGGCCCCAGGCGAACGCGACCAGCATCACGATCAGGGCGATGTGGAAGGCCAGGTTTCCGGCCTCGCGGAGGTAGCCCTTCTCGGCGGCCACGGCGGACGCACCGGCCTCGGTACGGAAACGCCGGCCGCCGAGGACGGTCTTCGCGTGTGCGAGCACCTCGTCGGGGGACTTCTCCGTACGCCACGTCGCGTACGCGGGCAGCCGGTCCAGGCGCCGGGGGGCGCCGGGCGGGCGGCCGGTGAGCTGGCCGACGAACTGCCAGCTGCGCGGGACGATGCAGCCGATCAGCGAGATGAACAGCAGCAGGTAGATCGCGGAGAACCACACCGAGCTGTACACGTCGAAGAGCTGGAGCTTCTCGGCGAGCGGGACCCAGAAGGAGTGGTCCTTCTTCCACTGGGCCACCTTCATCGCGTCGACCTGGTTCTGCGGGACGAGCGAGCCCGGAATGGAGCCCAGGGAGAGCAGGAAGAGGAGGATCAGCGCCACGCGCATGGACGTGAGCTGCCGCCAGAACCAGCGGACCCAGCCGATCACGCCGATGCCGACGGGGCCGCCGGTGTCCTCCGCGGGGGCGGTGGACAGCTGCGCGCCGGCGGCGGCTTCGCTCGCGTCTGCGGTGTCTGCGGCGTCCGCGGCTTCCTCGGACGGGTTCGGCGCCTCGGTGGACGCCTTGTCTGTCGTACTCATGTGTGTGTAGTCCTCAGATCCCCACCGTGAAGCCTTGGGTCCAGCTCTGCATGTCGTTGACGATGCTGGCCCACAAACCTGTGACGAGCAGCAGACCGGTCAGGACCAGCATGCCGCCGCCGATCCGCATCACCCATGCATAGTGCTGCTTCACCCAGCCGAAAGCGCCGAGCGCCTTGCGGAAGGCGATCGCGGCGAGGATGAAGGGCAGGCCCAGGCCCAGACAGTAGGCGACGGTCAGCAGCGCGCCCCGGCCGGCGCTCGCCTGGTCGATGGAGAGCGTGTTGACCGCGGCGAGGGTCGGGCCCATGCAGGGGGTCCAGCCGACACCGAACAGGACGCCGAGCACGGGCGCGCCGAGCAGGCCCGCGGTCGGCTTCTTGTGGAAGCGGAACTCGCGCATCGTCAGCCCCGGGATCAGGCCCATGAAGAAGAGGCCGAGGACGATCACCAGACCGCCGAGGACCCGGGAGATGATCTCCCTGTTCTCCTGGAGCGTGCCGCCGAAGTACCCGAAGAGCGCGCCGGTGGAGACGAACACGGCCGTGAAGCCGGCGATGAACAGGCTCGCCCCGGCCAGCATCCGGCCGCGCCGGGCCTCGGCGAGGTCGGCGCCGCTGATGCCGGTGACGTACGAGAGGTAGCCGGGGACCAGCGGCAGCACGCAGGGCGAGAAGAACGAGACGAGTCCGGCGAGGACCGAGATGGGCAGCGCCAGCATCAGGGCCCCGTCGAGGACCGTCGTGTTCACGCCGGCCGGCTCGGCGGCCAGGGTGAGGAGCTCGGGGACCACGAGGTCACTGCTCCGCGAGAACGGGGTCGATCATGGAGCGCAGCTGCTGGTCGTTGATCGCGACGAGGGTGCGGGCGGCGATCTTGCCCTCCTTGTCGAGGACGATCGTGGAGGGGATGGCCTGCGGGTTCAAGGTGCCTGCAGGGAAGCGGAGCATCAGCTTCCCGTCCGGGTCGTAGAGGCTCGGGTAGGTGATCCCGAAGTTCTCCTCGAACGCGACGGCGTTCTGCTTGCTGTTGTCGCGGGTGTTGATGCCGACGAACGCGACGTCCTTGCCGCCGTCGGCGAGCTCCTTGGACACCTGCGCGAAGTACTTGGCCTCGTTGCGGCACGGCGGGCACCAGGAGCCCCACACATTGAGGACGACGACCTTGCCCTTGAGGCTGGTGACGTCGAGGGGCTTGCCGTCGACGGTCTCGCCGTCGAGCTTGGGCGCCTCGGTGCGCGAGCCCTTGGCGACGGTGGAGATGCCGCCGGCGCCGGTCACGTAGTTGCCGCCGGCGGAGCCGTTCGGCTTGCCGCCGCCGTCGTCGCACGCCGACAGGGTCACGGCGCTCGCGAGGGTCACCGCGGTGAGCAGGAGAGCACGGCCAATTCTCATGTGAAAAGTTTCGCATGAGCGATTTGCGGATCTTTCCCGCCCCCCGACGGGATGCCGAGCCGCTGGTCAGCCGGTCGGCCGGCCGCCCGGTCAGGCAGCGGAGAGGTACGCGTTCCAGCCACCGGCCGGCGGCTGGCCCGGGGCCAGCCCCTGGAGCCGCGCCAGCAGCCTGGGGTCCTGAACGTCGAGCCAGTCGGCGAACTGCCGGAAGGAGACCAGCCGTACGTCCTTTTTGTCCGACATGCCCTTGAGGGCTTCCTCGACGGCGTCCATGTAGATGCCGCCGTTCCATTCCTCGAAGTGGTTGCCGATGAAGAGCGGCGCGCGGTTCGTCTCGTACGCGCGCCGGAAACCGCCGAGGTAGGTGCCGGTGGCCTGGGTGCGCCAGGCCGGGTAGTTGGAGGGCACGCCCCGGGTGGTGTTCTTCGACTGGTTGGCGAGGATGTTGTAGTCCATCGACAGCACCTCGAAGGAGTGCCCGGGGAACGGCATGGACTGCAGCGGCAGGTCCCAGATGCCCGACTTCTTCCCCGGCCACACCTGGAGGCCGCCGGGCGAGGAGGCGTCGTAGCGCCAGCCCATCTTCTGCGCGACCGGCAGCATGTCGTCCCGGCCGAGCAGGCAGGGGGTGCGGCCGCCGACCAGTTCCTTGCGGTAGTCGAAGGGCAGGGGTTCGAGGTCGGTGAAGCCGGTGTTGGTGCGCCAGTTGGTGACGAAGGACACGGCCTGGTCGATCTCGCTCTGCCAGTCGTCCGGGGTCCAGTGGGCGACGGAGCCGGAGCCGGCGCAGAAGTGGCCGTTGAAGTGGGTCCCGATCTCGTGGCCGTCGAGCCACGCCTCGCGGACGCACTTCAGGGTGTTACGGACGTTCTCGTCCTTGAGGTAGCCGATGTCGGAGGCCCCGGCCGGGTTGTTCGGCGGCTTGTAGAGGTCCTTCTTCGACTCGGGCAGCAGGTAGATGCCGGAGAGGAAGAACGTCATGGCCGCGCCGTGATCCTTGGCGAGCTTGAGGAAGCGCGGGAAGAGGCCGTTGCCGATCTCTCCCGCGCCGTCCCAGCTGAACACCACGAACTGCGGCGGGGTCTCGCCCGGCTGGAGCGGTACGGGCTTGTCCGGCTGCCGGGGCTGCGGGCCGGAGTCGGCGGTGGAGCCGTCACCGATCGGCCGGGCCGCGGGCGCGGACCCGGACGGGCCGGAGCCGCCGGGACCCGGGCCCGGACGGGCCGGGCGGTCGCCGGCGCCGCAGCCGACGACCCCGGCCGCCACCGCGGCTGCGCCGAGCCCGAGCAGTCCCCTTCGAGTGAAGTCGCGCTTCGCGTCGCTCATGAATAGTCACATAAACGGACTTTTCAATGAAGTCGAGGCTCCGCGCGGCGATTCGACAGGACTTGTATGAACTTTTAGGCGCCGAAGGCCTTCGACTTGCCCTTCACCGGCTTCGCCCCCGCGAGCAGATGCGCCGGGACCAGGTCCCGGGCCGGCTCGCTGTAGCCCACCGACACCAGCCGGTCGCCCTGGTACGTGAACGACGTCAGCGAGGCCAGCGTGCACTGCCGGCGCCGCGGGTCGTGCCACAGCCGGCGCTTCTCCGCGAAGCTGCGCACGATCCAGATCGGCAGCTGGTGGCTGACCGCCACCGCCTCGTGGCCGCGGGCCGCATCGCGCGCCGCCTCGATGGCGCTCGTCATCCGGACGACCTGCTCCACGTACGGCTCGCCCCAGGACGGCTTGAACGGGTTCGTCAGGTGCTTCCAGTTGGCGGGCTTGCGCAGCGCGCCGTCCCCGACACCGAAGGTCTTGCCCTCGAAGACGTTCTCCGCCTCCAGCAGGCGCGCGTCCGTCGCCACGACCAGGCCGTGGCCCTTGGCGACCGGCGCCGCCGTCTCCTGCGCCCGCTCCAGCGGGGAGGAGACCACGTACGTGATGTCACGGTTCTGCAGGTGCTCCGCGACCCGCTCGGCCATCTCGCGGCCCAGCTCGGAGAGGTGGTAGCCGGAACGACGCCCGTAGAGGACCCCGTCCGGGTTGTGTACCTCGCCGTGCCGCATCAGGTGGACGACGGTGATCTCGCTGCTGCTCATGCGGTCCCCTCCGGGGTGGCCTGCGCGGCGGCGCGGGCGGCGGCGGGCAGCGCAGCCGCGATGCGCTCGACCGCCTGCTCGTCGTGGGCGGTGGAGACGAACCACGACTCGAAGGCCGACGGCGGCAGGTACACGCCCTGCGACAGCATCGAGTGGAAGAAGCCGTTGAAGCGGAAGGACTCCTGCTTCTTGGCGTCGTCGTAGTTCTTCACCTCGTCCTCGGTGAAGAAGACGGAGAACATGTTGGACGCGGTCTGCAGCCGGTGGGCCACGCCCTCCTTGGCGAGCGCGTCCGTGACCAGGCCCTGGATCTGCGCGGAGACCGCGTCGACCTTCTCGTACGCGGCCCCGTCCAGCAGTCGCAGCTGCGCGAGGCCCGCGGCGGTGGCGACCGGGTTACCCGAGAGCGTGCCCGCCTGGTAGACCGGGCCCGCCGGGGCCAGGTACCCCATCACGTCGGCGCGGCCGCCGAACGCCGCGGCCGGGAAGCCGCCGCCCATGACCTTGCCGAAGGTCATCAGGTCGGGCTTGACCCCGTCGACGCCGTACCAGCCGGCGCGGGAGGTACGGAAACCGGTCATCACCTCGTCGGAGATGTACAGCGCGCCGTTCTCGCGGCACAGGTCCGCCAGCCCCTGGTTGAACCCTTCGGCCGGGGTCACGACGCCCATGTTGCCGGGCGCGGCCTCGGTGATCACGCAGGCGATCTCGCCGGGGTGCGCGGCGAACGCCGCCCGTACCGCTTCCAGGTCGTTGTACGGCAGCACGATCGTGTCGCCGGCCTGCGCACCGGTCACCCCGGGCGTGTCCGGAAGCGCGAAGGTTGCCAAACCGGAACCGGCGGCGGCGAGCAGCGCGTCCACGTGGCCGTGATAGCAGCCCGCGAACTTCACGACCTTGGCCCGGCCCGTGAAGCCGCGCGCCAGCCGGATCGCCGACATGGTCGCCTCGGTGCCCGAGGACACCAGGCGGACCTGCTCGACGGGCTCGATGCGCTGGACGATCTCCTCGGCGAGCGCGACCTCGCCCTCACCGGGCGTACCGAAGGAGGTGCCGCGGGCGACGGCGGCCTGGATGGCCTCCACCACGGCCGGGTGGGCGTGGCCGAGAATCATCGGCCCCCACGAGCAGACCAGGTCGACGTACTCGCGGCCGTCGGCATCGGTCAGGTACGGACCGGTACCGGACACCATGAACCTGGGCGTTCCACCCACGGCGCGGAAGGCGCGCACGGGAGAGTTCACGCCGCCAGGCGTCACGAGGGACGCGCGGTCAAAGAGAGTCTGCGAGACTTTGGCTTCATACGGGTACGGGTAGCTCACACCAGCCATGGTCTCATCAGGCCGCGACTGACTTGCGGACGGGCGTTTCACCGCGCCGCCCCTGGGGAGGTCACTGCCATGATGATCAGGCTGCGTGGCGGGGGCCGCGGGGCCGGGGCAGGCAAGACCAGTCGGGTGGAGATATGCAACGCGGTGGTGGACCGGGCGAGGGTACGGACGGCCTCGACCCGCAGCGCGCCCGCGAGGCGCGCGAAGCCCGCCGACGGGGCAAGCACCGGCGCCGGGCAGCGGACGCGGCCGATCCGGTACCCGGGCCCCTCGAGGACCCGGACGGCCTGCCCAAGGGCCGCGGCATGGGTGTGACGTACAAGTACTTCGGCGCGCCCGACGGCGCGACGGCGGCCCGGGTCCCCGTCACGATGCGGCCCGAGGAGCTCGGCGGCGACGAGCTCGGCATGGGCGGCCTGTTCACGAAGATCAAGCCGGAGACGGTGGCCGCGATGGTCCTGACGGGCATCGAGGGCATACCCCTGCACAAGGTCCCCCCGCTGGAGCTGGTCGTCCTCCACCCCGACTACGCGGTGGTCAAGCTCCCGATGACGGTGGTCGACCCGCTGCGCGGCATCGGCGAGGAATCGGTCGGCGCCGCGGCGTTCATCTGGTCCACGGTCCCGGACCGCGGCGGCCCCCGCGACGCCTTCAACGTCTACCAGCTGCTCCACGAGTGGCAGGACTTCAGCCACCGCCTCCACGAGGCCGGCCACCAGCCGTACTGCCTGGTCTGGCCCTGACGGCTTCCGGTCGCCCGGTCAGCCGGCGGCGAGGGTCTTCAGGGCGCGCTCGTGCAGCGGGTTGATCCGGATGCGCGAGGCGGCGCCGTTGTGGACGGCGTTGGTGACGATCACCACGTACCGGCCGGTGGCGGGAGCGAGGTGGAGGCTCGTACCGGTGAATCCGTGGTGGTACGCCACGGTGCCGCCCGCGGCGAGGATCCAGCCCAGACCGCGCTGCAGGCCCGGCTCGATCTCGGCCTGCGGGACGAGGCTGGTCCGCAGCCACCCGTCCAGCGGACTCCCGTCGCCTGCGAGCAGGTGCTCGGCGTACGTGGCGAGGTCGGCGGCCGGTGCGAAGACCCCGGCGTGGCCGGCGACGCCGCCCATCACGGCCGCGTTCTCGTCGTGGACGGCCCCCCAGAGCCGGTCGTGGCCGTCGTGCCGCTCGGTCGGCGCGACCCGGGGCGACTGCGCGACGGGCCCGTACGCGGTGTCCGCCATGCCCAGCTCGGCCCACAGGACGGCGGCGAGCTCGTCCAGCGGCTGCCGGTGGACGTGGGCGAGGGCCAGGCCGAGGAGGATGTAGCCGCGGTTGATGTAGCGGTGCGTGCCCGGCATGTTCTCCATGAGCTCCCGGCAGATCAGCTCGTGCAGGGGCCGCTCGGTCAGGTCGTAGAGGTCGAGCCGGGTCGCGGCCCGCAGGCCGGAGGTGTGCGAGAGCAGCTGGCGCACGGTGGCCTCCGCGCTCGGCATCGCGCCCTCCATCGGCGGCAGGAACTCCCGTACCCGGGTGTCGAGGTCGAGCAGGCCCGCGTCGACGGCACGGCCGACGAGCGGCCAGGTGGCCGTGACCTTCGTCAGGGACGCGATGTCGTAGACGGTGTTCGCGTCGGGCGTGCCCGGGCCCGTGAACGGGGAGACGACGCCGGCCGACCGGACGGTGCGGTCCCCGCCCGCCGTACCGCAGACGACGACCCCGCCCGGGGTGGCGCCGTCGGCGACGATCTCGCGCAGCGCGTCGTGCAGTCCGCTGGTCTCGGCGGTCGTGAACGGTACGGCCTGGTTCATCTGTGCCTCCGGCTCGGTCGTGGCCTCTGCTCTCACCACCCAGCCTGGCCATCCCGTCGCACCAGTGCCCGTAGCCGCGCCGGAGGCGGCTAGGCGGCGGTCCGGGCCGCCGGCGGGATGTTCTGGTTGAGGCGGAACACGTTCCCCGGGTCCCACTCGGTCTTCAGCGCCCGCAGCCGGTCCAGCTTCCGCTCCCGCGCACCGTAGGCCTGGCGGATCCGCTGCTCGCCCTCGTCCATCAGGAAGTTCACGTACACACCCGCGTGGTACGGCTCCAGCGCCGACCAGAACTCACGGACCCACCCGCACTCCTCGGCGAACCCCTCCGGCGTCTTCGTGATCCCGTTGATGTTGAGCATGTGGCCCAGCTCCCGCCCGCCCGCCGCCGTGTCGTCCTCGCCGACCCGGGCGACCGCACCGCCCAGCTGGAACAGCGGGAACCCGCTCTGCGGCGAGTCGATCCGCCCCGCGTACTCGGCCATCGTCTCCACGACCCCGTCGGCGAGCCGGTCGAGGCCGCAGCCCCGGAAGTAGTACCACCAGCCGTGCGGGAACGACGCGTCGAACATCGCCTGGTGGGCCAGGTACGGCTTCGGCCGGCACAGATCGAGCAGTGGCCGACCGAACTCCCGCATCGGCCGCATCACTTCCTCCCCGGCCGCCACCTCCCCCACCCAGCAGCCGATCACCATCACCACGCGCCGGCCGTACAGCTCCGGCGGGATCGCCGGCAGCGGCGGGACCTTGCGGTGGACGACGATCGTCGTCAGCTCGTCGGGCACCTGCGCGATCCACTCCCGGTAGCGGCCCAGCACCTGCGCCGAATCCTCCACCGGCCACATCACCGGCCCGGCCAGCACGGTCGGGCCGACCGGGTTCAGCCGGAACGTGAACTCCGTGACGATCCCGAAATTGCCGCCCGCCCCGCGCATCCCCCAGAACAGCTCCGGCTCGTGCGACGCGCTCGCCGTGATCCGGTCCCCGGCCGCCGTGACCAGGTCGACCGACAGCAGCTGGTCCACGCTCAGCCCGTACTTGCGGCTCAGCCAGCCGATCCCGCCGCCGAGGGTGAGCCCCGCAACGCCCGTGTGCGTCACGATCCCCGACGGCACCGCCAGCCCGAACGGCTGCGTCGCCGCGTCCAGCTCGCCGAGCAGCACCCCCGCCTGGACCCGGACCGTACGGGCCTCGGGGTCCACCCGGACCTCCTTCAGCGCCGACAGGTCGATCACCACGCCGCCGTCGCAGACCGAATGCCCGGGGAAACTGTGCCCGCCGCTGCGCACCGCGACCGGCGCGCCCGTCTCCACCGCCCACTTCAGCGCCGCCACCACATCGGCCGAACCGGTGCAGGGCGCGATCAGGGCGGGATGCCGGTCGATCGCACCGTTCCAGATCCGCCGACGCTCCTCGTACGGGGCGTCCCCGGCCCGCACCAGGCTGCCCCTGAAGGAACGCGCCAGCTCGTGGTACGCGGAGTCGTCCAGCCGGACCGGCACAGTCGAGGTACCCATGCGAACTCCCGGCGGCTCGCCACCGCTCTCCCACGAGTCTTCCACCCCGCAGGCGGGCGGGCCAGCCGTGGACCGCCGACTCCCGGCGCCCATAAAGCGGGGTTATGGGGGTATGGCCCCGATACCGCTACCGGCGGCCAACCCCCGGGCGGAGGGCTCAGCGCGCTGGGCCCGGCCTGGATCATCGCCCGCTCCCGCAAGGGGTCGCTCATTCCCCCGCCCTGCGGCGGGCGGACCCCGTCACCTCTGCCGTCCTGCTCGCCTTCGCCGCGAGCAACCTGGTCGCCTGCTTCTTCCTGCAGGGCTTCGCCTGGCAGATGCCGGGCGACCCCACCGGCTACGCCCTGTTCCACTGATCCCCGGGTCCCGCCGGGCGCGCCCCGCCTGCGGCAACACCGTAAATTCGGCCGCGCCGCCGCGGCCCCGATGGCATGCTGACAGCGTGAACGGACCCGGCATTCAGCTCACCCTCGCCCCCGAACTACGCCTGTTCGCCCCGCCCAGCCGGCGCGCCGAACGCGTACCGACCGCCACCGACGGCGCCTCCAGCCTCGGCCACGTCGTCGAATCGGCCGGCGTCCCGCTCACCGAGGTCGGCCGGCTCCTCGTCGACGGCCGTGAGGTGCCCGTCTCCTACGTGCCCAGCGCCGGGCAGTCCGTCGAGGTCTTCGGCGTCGAGCGCCCCCAGCACGTCCCCGGCGCCCCGCCGCTGCGCTTCCTCCTCGACGTCCACCTCGGCACCCTCGCCCGCCGCCTGCGCCTGCTCGGCGTGGACGCCGCGTACGAGAACGAGGACATCGGCGACCCCGCCCTCGCCACCCGCTCCGCCGCCGAACAGCGCGTCCTGCTCTCCCGCGACCGCGGACTGCTGCGCCGCCGCGAGCTCTTCGCCGGCGCGTACGTCTACAGCGACAACCCCGACGAGCAACTGCGCGACGTCCTCGGCCGGTTCGCCCCCGCCCTCGCGCCGTGGACCCGCTGCACCGCCTGCAACGGGCCGCTGCGCAACGCCGACAAGGAAAGCGTCGGCGACCGCCTCGAGAGCGGCACGCACCGCTCGTACGACGTTTTCGCCCAGTGCACGGCGTGCGAGCGCGTCTACTGGCGCGGCGCCCACCACGCCCGCCTGGAGCGGATCGTCAGTGAGGCCGTGGAGGAATTCGGCGGCGTGGCCACGCCGTAGTCCGGCGTGGCCACGCGGGGCCCGGCCCCCGGCTCAGAACGCGTACGCGTCGCCCGTGTCCAGCGCCAGCACCGCGTGCTGGTTGTTGGACAGGTCCCGGTCGGACGCCCCGCCGTTCCACCACGTGTCGATCCGGACCACCACCTCCGGCTGCCGCTCCTTCAGCTCCAGCAGCAGCCCGATGTGCCGGCCCCGCCCGTGCAGCGGCAGCTCGCCCGTTTCGCACACCACCTCGCGCAGCCCGGCCCGCGCGCAGCCCTCCGCCAGCTCCTGCCGGTCCGCGAGCTCCGCCGACAGCCGCACCCGCAGCGTCGCGTTCGGCAGCGCGGCCGGCCCCTCGTTCTGCGGCACCACCCACACCCTCAGCCGCCCTTGCGACAGGGACACCCGCCCGTGGTACGCCACGTCCGCCTCGGGCCCGGTCCACGCCTCGGCCCTCCCGGACGTCCCAGGGACCCCGGGCACCCCAGGCACCCCGGACACCCCGAGCACCAGCAAGCCCGCCACCACCACACTCCGTACGGCACCACGGCGCACCGCCACCACCTCCACGCGCGGAGGCTAGCCAGCACCGCCCCCGACCGGTCGGACCATCACACGAACGAGGGCGAGCCCTCCCCCAACCGGCGGGCGCCGCCCCGGGCCCGGAACCCGCCTGCGTACGCTTCGAGCCATGCTGATCGCCCGCTCCGCCGCCCTGTTCGCCCTCGCCGCGCTCCTCGAGATCGGCGGCGCGTGGCTCGTCTGGCAGGGCGTCCGCGAGCACAAGGGCTGGGCCTGGATCGGCGCCGGCGTCATCGCCCTCGGCCTCTACGGCTTCGTCGCCACCCTGCAGCCCCAGGGCGACTTCGCCCGCATCCTCGCCGCGTACGGCGGAGTCTTCGTCGCCGGCTCCCTCGTGTGGGGCATGGCCGCCGACGGCTACCGACCCGACCGCTGGGACATCGCCGGCGCCCTCGTCTGCCTCGCCGGCATGGCGGTGATCATGTACGCCCCGCGCGGCCGCTGAGCCCCGCCTATGCTGGCGGATATCCGCCCGTACGCATGACCGAACGACCGAGGAGCCCGCACATGAGCACGGCCGCCACCCGAACCGCCGTAGTCACCGGCGCGAGCAGCGGCATCGGCGCGGCCACCGCCCGCCGGCTCGCCGACGCCGGCTACCACGTCGTCCTCACGGCCCGCCGCAAGGACCGCATCGAGGCCCTCGCCGCGGAGCTCACGGCAGGCGGCCACTTGGCCACGGCCCACGCCCTCGACGTCACCGACCGGCCCGCCGTCGACGCCTTCGCGGCCTCCCTCGACCGCTGTGACGTCCTCGTCAACAACGCCGGCGGCGCCATCGGAGCCGAGCCCGTCGCCACCGGCGACCCCGCCGACTGGCGCACCATGTACGAGGTCAACGTCATCGGCACGCTCAACCTCACCCAGGCCCTGCTCCCCGCCCTCGTCGCCTCCGGCGACGGCACGGTCGTGGTCCTCTCCTCCACCGCCGGGCACTCCACGTACGAGGGCGGCGCCGGCTACGTCGCCGCCAAGAACGGCGCCCGCGTCCTGGCCGAGACCCTCCGCCTGGAGATCGTCGGCCAGCCCGTCCGCGTCATCGAGATCGCCCCGGGCATGGTGAAGACCGAGGAATTCGCCAAGACCCGCTTCCGCGGTGACGCCGAGAAGGCCGAGAAGGTCTACGCGGGCGTCGCGGCCCCCCTCACCGCCGACGACGTGGCCGACACCATCACCTGGGCCGTGACCCGCCCCAGCCACGTCAACATCGACCTCCTGGTGGTCCGCCCCCGAGCCCAGGCCTCGAACACCAAGGTCCACCGCGACCTCTAGACGTACGGCACGAGCCCGGCGGCCTTCACATGCAGCAGGAGGGCTGCCGTCAACCCCCTTGGCCCGCCGTGCAGTTGGACGGCCCCTCACCCACACGACACCGTATGGGTGAATCCGTGCGGAATGTCGGCGGGCGCGGCTACGCTCCCCAACACGACCGGTCCGGGCTCCTCCGTTCCCCCGACAACTGCGCGCAGGCGTCAGCCCTTGATGCAGATGACCTGCTTGAGCTTGGCCACGACCTCGACGAGGTCCGTCTGCTGGTCGATGACCTGCTCGATCGACTTGTAGGCGCCCGGGATCTCGTCGACCACGCCCGAGTCCTTGCGGCACTCGACGCCCTTGGTCTGATCCGCCAGGTCGCGCGCCGAGAAGCGCTTCTTCGCGGCCGTCCGGCTCATCTTCCGGCCCGCGCCGTGCGAGGCCGAGTTGAAGGACTTCTCGTTGCCGAGGCCCTTCACGATGTACGAGCCCGTCCCCATGGAGCCCGGGATGATCCCGTAGTCACCGCTGCCGGCACGGATCGCGCCCTTGCGCGTGACCAGCAGGTCCATGCCGTCGTACCGTTCCTCCGCCACGTAGTTGTGGTGGCAGCTGATCTCGCGATCGAAGGAGACCTTCGCCTTCCGGAACTCCCGGCGGATGACCTCCTTGAACAGGCTCATCATCGCCGCGCGGTTGTACTTGGCGTACTCCTGCGCCCAGAAGAGGTCGTTGCGGTACGCCTCCATCTCCGGGGTCGCGGCGAGGAACACGGCCAGGTCCCGGTCGACCAGGTTCTGGTTGTGCGCCAGGCCCCGGGCCACGCCGATGTGGTGCGCGGCGAGCTCGTTGCCGATGCCCCGGGAGCCGGAGTGCAGCATCAGCCAGACCGAACCCGACTGATCAAGACAGAATTCGATGAAATGGTTTCCGGATCCGAGCGTTCCGATCTGCCTCACAGCACGGTCCTGACGGAATTTGACCGCATCGGCGACGTAGTCGAAGCGCTCCCACAGGTCCGCGTACCCCGTCTCCGAGAAGCCGTACAGCCTGGACGGGTCGACTGCCTCCTTGTGCAGCCCCGCGCCCACCGGGATCGCCTGCTCGATCTTCGAGCGGAGCTTGGACAGGTCCCCCGGGAGGTCGTTCGCCGTCAGGGACGTCTTCACCGCCGACATGCCGCAGCCGATGTCCACCCCCACCGCCGCCGGACAGACCGCGTCCTTCATCGCGATCACCGAGCCGACCGTCGCGCCCTTGCCGTAGTGGACGTCCGGCATGACCGCCAGGCCCTTGATCCACGGAAGGGTGGCGACGTTGTGCAGCTGCTGCATCGCGCCGGCCTCGACCGACGCCGGGTCGGCCCACATCCGGATCGGGACCTTCGCTCCCGGTACCTCTACATACGACATAAGACTCTAATCCCCCGAGAAGCATGAAAAATTCGTTATACGCAAAAAGCCTCGCTCTTAGCCCCAAATCAGACAGGGGACCGGCGCCAGCACCAGCGTGTGCGATAGACATTGTGTTCATCCGCGTCCAAAGCGCGGCAACGCATTTTCCTGACCGCCGGGCCGCCGGCCGGTCGAAGGGAGCCAGTGGACGTGCAGCGCAAGGCGGTACTGCGACGCCGAAGAGTCCTGCCGGGCATCGCGATGCTCACCGCAGTCATGGCCGGGCTCGCCGGCCTGACCGGGTGCACCAGCGGCAACGGCGTCGGGGACGACACCGACTCCAAGGCGGGCGACAGCAGCCCCGCCCCCGCGCCGGCCGGCAAGTACCGCAGCCTGCCCGCGCCGTGCAGGGCCGCCGACGGCAAGCGCCTCAAGGCCATGCTCCCGGCCGCGGACAGCCTCACCGACGTACAGCGCACGCAGCTGTACGCCGGCACCGCGGACACCTCGTACGACGGCGACCGGCACGTCGGCTGCCGCTGGACGGCGCAGACGCCCGAGGAGACGCGGCTGCTGTCGGTCGGCTTCGAGCGCGTCGTCTCGTACGACCGGACGCTCATGAGCGACGACGACAAGACGCGGCAGGTGTACGTGCGCCGGCTGACGGACGCGCACCTGCCGTTCCCGGGCCCCTCGCCGAGCCCCACCACCGGTACGACCACCAGCCCCGCCCCCTCCGCCCCGCCGGCCGCGAGCGCTCCTCCGCCGACGGGGCAGTCGCCGTCGCCCGCCACCGGCAGCCCCTCCGCGCCGCCGCCCGAGCTCGGCTCCCGCGTCATCGAGGGGCTCGGGACCGAGGCGTTCCTCGAGGACAAGCTGAGTGCGGCCGGCGCCAGCGCGGCGCAGGCGCGGACCGTACGGATTGTGTTCCGCACCTCGAACGTCATCGTCACGGTCGAGTACAGCGTGCAGCCCGCGCTGCCCGGCACGGTCCCGGCGAGCCCCGAAACCCAGGACAAGGCACGGCAGTTGGCGCAGGCTCTCGTCGAGCGTTTCAACAACTGAGAGGGCGGCCGGGAGCGGGCGCGGGGGGCTCGGCGTGACGGCGCGCACAGCAGGCGCGCGCCGGGTCGGGCTACCGTTGCTCGGGTCCCGCGCCCGTACCGCCCCCCGCACCAGGCCCACACCACGCCCGCACCGCGTCCACAGAACGCGCCCCACAACGTACTGAAGGAACCATGCACCGATCAGCCTCGCGCCTCACTCGCGTTCTCGCCTGCGCAGCCGTCCCGGTGATCCTCACCGTCGCCGGCTGCTCGTCCGACTCGGGCAAGGACTCGGGTTCGGGCGGCGACAAGAAGCCCGGCGCGTCCTCGTCCGCCAAGCCGAGCGGCAAGGCGTCGGCCACGCTCGAGAAGGCGGCGTTCGCGACGCTGCCCGACCCGTGCAAGTCGATCCAGACCGCGACCGTCGACACCCTCGTCCCGGAGGCGAAGGACAAGAACGGCACGGCGACGAAGTCGAACGATCTGACCACCCGCGCCAGCTGCTCGTGGAACGGTCTGGACGAGGACGGCCTGAAGGGCTCGCAGTACCGCTGGCTGTCGATCTCCCTGGTCCGCTACGACTCGCACGCCTCGCTCGGCAGCGCGAACAAGCGCGCCGAGGAGCAGTTCAACAAGCAGGTCGAGACCGCGAAGGCGGCCGAGGGCGCGCACGACGTGAAGGTCGAGCAGGCGGGCGGCATCGGCGACCAGGCGTCGTCGGTGGTGTACGGCGTGAAGAAGGACGTCGACTTCTTCAACACGACGATCGTGGCGCGCACGCAGAACGTCGTGATCACGCTCGACTACAACGGTGCGGCGTACGAGGGTGCGGGCGCTCCGGATCAGGCCAAGCTGCTCGAGAACGCGATCGCGGCGGCGAAGGAGACGGTGGCCTCGGTCGGCACCGCCAACCAGCAGCAGAAGCAGCCTGAGCAGCAGGCTTCTCCCTCCGCGCAGTAGGCGTCGGCGGATCCGGGCGGGCGCCGAGGGTGCCCGGCGCCCTTAACGGGAGGCTGACATTCAGTCACCTGTGCAGTCACCCGTACGCTGTGCCTGCCGTAGCTCGACAAGGGGAGGGGATCGCGGGTGGCCGCGATGCAGCTGACTCGTACGCACCGGATACTCATCGGCGTCGTGGTCGCAGGAGCCGTGGTCATCGCGGGGATCGGTTTCGCGGGCTCGTACGCCGCGGTCCGCGCGCTCGCCCTGCAGAAGGGGTTCGGGAGCTTCTCGCTGGTGTTCCCGATCGGCATCGACGCGGGCATCTGTGTGCTGCTGGCGCTCGACCTGCTGCTGACGTGGATCCGGATCCCGTTCCCGCTGCTGCGCCAGACGGCGTGGCTGCTGACCGCGGCGACGATCGCGTTCAACGGCGCGGCGGCCTGGCCGGACCCGCTGGGCGTGGGCATGCACGCCGTGATCCCGATCCTGTTCGTGGTCACGGTGGAGGCGGCCCGGCACGCGGTGGGCCGGATCGCGGACATCACCGCGGACCGGCACATGGAGGGCGTGCGCATCACGCGCTGGCTCCTCTCCCCCGTCCCCACGTTCAAGCTCTGGCGCCGGATGAAGCTGTGGGAGCTGCGGTCGTACGAGCAGGCGGTCGGCATGGAGCAGGACCGGCTGATCTACCAGGCGCGGCTTCAGGCCCGGTACGGGCGGGCCTGGCGCCGCAAGGCCCCGGTGGAGGCGCTGATGCCGCTCCGGCTGGCCCGGATCGGCGTCCCCCTCTCCCAGACGGCCCCGGAGGGCCTGGCGGCGGCGGGCATCGACCCGATGCTGCTGCCCCCGGCGGCCGCGGCCATCGCGACGGGCTCGGCGGTCCCGGCGTCCTCGGCTCCGGCTCTGGAGGCGGGCGCGGCGGCCCTGACGGGCGCCGGCGCGGCGGGCCAGGCGGGCGCCGGCGCCGGTATCGCGGGCCGGCCGGGCGGAGCCGAAGGCCAGGCAGGCTTTGCCGGCGCAGCCGCAGGTGTCGCGGGCCGGCCGGGCCTGCCCGGCGGGGTGCCCGCCCAGGCGGGCGTGCCGGTCGGGGCCGCAGGCCAGCCCGGCCTTGCCGGCGCAGCCGCAGGCTTCCCCGGCCAGGCGGGCCCGCCCGGTGGAGCCGGCGGCCCTGCGGGCCAGGCCGCGCCGCAGGCGCCGGCCACGGCCTACGCCCCCGGGGCGGAGCCCCACCCGGGGTCCGGGGCGGAGCCCCGGTTGCGGGAAGGGGCGGGTAGGGGAACAGCCCCGCAGGGCCACACCCCGCTCCCCTTCGCGGTCGACCCGACGGCCATGCCCGCCGCCCACGACAGCGCCTGGTTCGCCGCCCCCCTGGCCCCGCAGGCCGCGTACGAGGGCGGGTACAACCCCCAGTACGTCGAGGGCCTGGAGCCGACCCCGGTCATGCCCCCGACCGGCCCGGACGAGGACGTTCCGCAGCAGGAGCAGCTCCCCGTACCGCCCGCCGCCGATGACGACGATTCCGCTTCCGACTCGGACTCCGGCTTCGACCAGGTCAAGTTCAACGAGGCGGCCTACGAGGTGTTCCGCTCGTACCTCGACGAGCACTCCGACTTCCCGACCCCGGAGCAGGTGGACATACACCTCTCGGACCGCCACGGGATCGACCACCCGCGCAGCTCCTCGATGATCCGCAAGCTCATGCCGGGCCTGAAGCTGCGCTACCAGCGCGAGCTGGAGAACGAGCACATCGCGTAGGCCCCGTGCCGCGCACGGCAAGCGGAAGGGCCCGCACCCCCGGGGGGTGCGGGCCCTTCGGCGTCCACGTCAGGCGGCGAGCAGCTTGCGCACCCGGTCCGCGCCCACGGCGAGGAGCAGCGTGGGCAGGCGCGGCCCGGTCTCCCGCGTCACGAGCAGGCGATACAGCAGCGCGAAGAACGAGCGCTGTGCGACCTTGAGCTCGGGGGTGGGCTTGGCGTCGGGCTCCAGGCCCGCCATCACCTTCGGCACGCCGTAGACGAGCGTGGTGAGCCCGTCGAGCGACCAGTGCGAGTCCAGCCCGTCCACGAGCAGCCGCAGCGACTCGCGGCCCTCGTCGTCCAGGGAGGACAGCAGCGCGGTGTCGGGCTCCTCGCGTACGAGGGTCCGCTGGTCGGCCGGGACCTGGGTGGTGATCCAGTTCTCGGCGCGGTCCAGGCGCGGCCGTACCTCGTCCAGCGAGGTCAGCGGCTGCGACGGGTCCAGGTCGGCCAGGATGCGCAGGGTCTGCTCGTCATGGCCGGCGGTGATGTCCGCGACCGACGCGAGGGTCCGGTACGGCAGCGGGCGCGGGGTGCGCGGCAGCTCGTGCGAGGCGACGCGTACGGCGCGGGTGTGCGCGGCGGCGTCGGCCGGCAGGACGGAGCCGTCGGCGACCTTGGCCTCGAGCTTGTCCCACTCGTCGTAGAGCCGCTGGATCTCCTGGTCGAAGGCGATCTTGAAGGACTGGTTGGGCCTGCGGCGCGCGTACAGCCAGCGCAGCAGCTGCGGCTCCATGATCTTCAGCGCGTCGGCCGGGGTCGGGACCCCGCCCTTGCTGGACGACATCTTGGCCATGCCGCTGATGCCGACGAACGCGTACATCGGTCCGATCGGCTGCTCGCCGCCGAAGATGTGCACGATCTGGCCGCCGACCTGGAAGGACGAGCCGGGCGAGGAGTGGTCGACGCCCGAGGGCTCGAAGATCACGCCCTCAAAGGCCCAGCGCATCGGCCAGTCGACCTTCCAGACCAGCTTGCCGCGGTTGAACTCGCTGAGCTTGACGGTCTCGGTGAACTCGTCCTCGGTGCAGACGTACGTCATCTCGGTCGACTCGTCGTCGTACGAGGTGACCTTGGTGAAGTCCTTGCCGCACCGGCCGCAGTACGGCTTGTACGGGAAGTACCCGCCCTCGGCGCTGCTGCCGTCGTCCTCGGCGGCGGCGCCGGAACCCTCGGCGGCCTCGAGCTCGGCCTCGTCGACCTGCTTCTGCTGGGGCTTCTTGCCGCCCGGCTTCTGCTTGGTGCGGTACTGGTCGAGGACGGCGTCGATGTCGCCGCGGTGCTTCATCGCGAACAGGACCTGCTCGCGGTACGCGCCGGAGGTGTACTGCTCGGTCTGGCTGATCGGGTCGTACTCGACGCCCATCTCGGCCAGGGCCTCGACGAAGGCGGCCTTGAAGTGCTCGGCCCAGTTCGGGTACGCGGAACCGGCCGGGGCGGGCACGGAGGTCAGGGGCTTGCCGATGTGCTGCGCCCAGGACTCGTCGATGCCGGGGACGCCGGCCGGGACCTTGCGGTAGCGGTCGTAGTCGTCCCAGGAGATGAGGTGACGGACCTCGAAGCCGCGGCGGCGGATCTCGTCGGCGACCAGGTGCGGGGTCATGACCTCGCGGAGGTTGCCCAGGTGGATCGGGCCGGAGGGGGAGAGTCCGGACGCGACGACGACGGCTTTGCCCGGGGCTCGGCGCTCCGCCTCGGCGATGACCTCGTCCGCGAAACGGGAGACCCAGTCGGTCTCGGTGCTGCTCTGGGCGCTCTGAGCCACGACACGTCCTTCTATCTCGAATGCTGGCTTCAGCCATTCTCCCAGACGGAACGGGCCGCTCCGGGGTTGCCTCCGGGCCCCTTCCCTCCAGGACATATCCCGGACACCGGACAGCCCCCACGTGGGATACTCGGCACTTGTCGGAACAACCAAGTGCACCTTCAGGCACGACCTCACAGGAACGGCAGCTCATGGCCTCGGTCCCTTCCCTCGCTTCTTCCGTCAATCAGCGCGTCGCGGACGCCCTCGCCTCGGCCCTGCCCGAGGCCGGTGGCGCCGACCCGCTGCTGCGACGAAGCGACCGGGCCGACTTCCAGGCCAACGGCATCCTGGCGCTCGCGAAGAAGGCCAAGGCCAACCCGCGCGAGCTGGCGACGACCGTGGTCGGATCCATCCCCGCAGGCCCGGGCGCCGACCTGATCAGCGAGATCGAGGTCTCGGGCCCCGGCTTCCTCAACATCACGGTCTCCGACCGGGCGATCATCGAGACCCTCGCCGCCCGCGCCGGCGACGACCGCCTCGGTGTCCCGTACGCGGCGAACGCGGGCACGACGGTGATCGACTACGCGCAGCCGAACGTGGCGAAGGAGATGCACGTCGGCCACCTGCGGTCGGCGGTCATCGGCGCGGCGATGGTCGAGATCCTGGAGTTCACGGGCGAGAAGGTGGTCCGGCGCCACCACATCGGCGACTGGGGCACCCAGTTCGGCATGCTCATCCAGTACCTGATCGAGCACCCGCACGAGCTGGACCACAAGGCGGCCGCCGGTGGCGACGACACGCTGGAGGTCTCCGGCGAGGAGGCCATGTCCAACCTGAACCGCCTGTACAAGGCCTCGCGGGCGCTCTTCGACTCGAACGAGGAGTTCAAGACGCGGGCCCGGGCGCGGGTCGTCGAGCTCCAGGCGGGCGAGGCGGAGACCCTCGCGATGTGGCAGCGGTTCGTCGACGAGTCGAAGATCTACTTCTACTCCGTCTTCGACAAGCTGGACATGGACATCCAGGACCGGGACGTCGTCGGCGAGTCCGGCTACAACGACATGCTGGTCGAGACCTGCAAGCTGCTGGAGGAGTCGGGCGTCGCCGTCCGCTCCAACGGTGCGCTGTGCGTGTTCTTCGACGAGTACAAGGGCCCGGACGGCAACCCGACCCCGCTGATCGTCCAGAAGTCCGACGGCGGCTTCGGCTACGCCGCGACCGACCTGTCGGCGATCCGGGACCGCGTCGGCAACCTGAAGGCCGACACCCTCATCTACGTCGTCGACGCCCGCCAGTCGCTCCACTTCAAGATGGTCTTCGAGACGGCCCGCCGCGCCGGCTGGCTGAACGACGAGGTCAAGGCCGTGCAGCTGGCCTTCGGCACGGTCCTCGGCAAGGACGGCAAGCCGTTCAAGACCCGCGAGGGGGAGACGGTCCGGCTGGTCGACCTCCTCGACGAGGCGGTGGACCGGGCCACGGGCGTCGTCCGCGAGAAGGCGGAGAAGGTCGGCCTGTCGGAGGAGGAGATCGTCGAGAACGGCCGGTACGTGGGCATCGGCGCGGTCAAGTACGCCGACCTGTCCACTTCGGCCGCGCGTGACTACAAGTTCGACCTGGACCAGATGGTCTCGCTGAACGGCGACACGTCCGTGTACCTCCAGTACGCGTACGCCCGGATCCGGTCCATCCTGCGCCGCGCCGGCGACCGCAACCCGGTCGCGCACCCGGAGCTGGAGCTGGCCCCGGCCGAGCGCGCGCTGGGCCTGCACCTGGACGGCTTCGGCGAGCTGATCGCCGAGGCGGCCGCGGAGCACGCCCCGCACAAGCTGGCCGCGTACCTGTACCAGCTGTCCTCGCTGTTCACGACGTTCTACGACCAGTGCCCGGTCGTGAAGCCGGAGCCGGAGCTCGTCGTCGGCGAGAACCGCCTGTTCCTGTGCGACCTGACCGCCCGCACGCTCACGAAGGGCATGTCCCTCCTGGGCATCCGCACCCCCGAGCGCCTCTGACGCTGTTCGCGGGGCGCACGGCTCCGTACGATCGGCCTTCCCGTCCTGACGGCAGGGGAGGCCGATCGTGAACGGCTCACAGGGTTTACAGCCGGCGCGCGCCGCGCTGAGAGTACTGACCGGCGCCGGGGGCGGCACCCCGGCACGGTCCGCGCTCGAGGCGCGGGTACGGGTCCCACGTGGAGGACCGGCTGCGGAGCGGCGCGCTGGGTAGCCCTGGATCGGCAGCCGGGCGCCGCCCGGGGCTCAGTCTCTGAAGCGGTCCCACCAGCGGCGCGGCGGCGACCCCCCGGGGGCCGCGGGTGCTTCGGGCTCCGCGGGCATCGCGGGCGCCGCGCGCAGCTGCGCGGCCAATGCCCGGACCGCCGACTCGTGCCCGGCGTTGCCCACGGCACCATGCAGGGCGGCCGCCCGCTCGAAGGCCCCGGCAGCCTCGGCCGGGCGGTTCAGCTCGAGCAGCGTCAGCGCCATCCCCTGCACCGCCACGGCCTCGTTGTCGCGGTCCCCCGTGGCGGCGAGGAGGTCGCAGCCCTGCCGCTGGGACTCCAGCGCCTCCTCCAGCCGGCCCGCCAGCCGGTGGAGCCGGCCCAGATTGCCCAGTACCGCGCCCTCGCCGTGCCGGTTCCCCACCTCGACGAAGAGCACGAGCGCCTCCTCGTACCGGGCCTGCGCAGCCTCGAGCCGCTCGTCCCCGGGCCCGGCCGCGGCATCCGTCAGCGAGGCGCCGATCCCGTTGAGCAGCCAGGCCACCGCGGCCCGGTGGCCCAGTTCCCGCAGGGCGGCCAGGGCTTCCTCCCGCACGGCCAGGGACTCCTCCCGGCGCCCGGCCTCCCAGAGCATGTCCCCGAGCACGCCCTGCGCGGTCGCGGCCCTGTGGTCGTCCCCGGTCTCCTTCAACAGGCGGTGGGCCTGCTCGCACGCATCGACGGCCTCGTCCACCCGCCCCGACTGCTTCAGGACGCGCGCCAGATTCACCAGCGCCGTGGCCTCCGCATGCCGGATCCCCTGCGCGCGGAAGATCTCCAGAGCCTGCTCGTGGGCCTCGCGGGCCTCCTCCCACCGGTGTTCCCGGGTGTACAGGGACCCCAGCAGGTTCAGCGACCGGGCCTCGCCCAACGGCTCGGGAACCTCGCGGAACAGCACGAGGGCCTCGCCCAGCAGAGCGCTCGCCTCCGCCATCTGCCAGGCATCCAGGTGCGCCATGGCGAGGTTGTACAGCGCCGCGCCGACATCGGTCCGATCGCCGCTCTCCCGGCCGACCTCCAGCACGTGGTGAGCGACCACCACGGCGTCCGGCGCATGACCGTAGAGAGCGAGGTACGGGGCGAGCCGGCCGGCCAGTTCGACGGTGATGTCCGGCCGGCCTGCTGCGGCGGCGAAGCCCACCGCGGCGACCAGCATCGGGCGCTCCCCGTCCAGCCACTGCAGCGCCTGGGCCACCGAGGGGAGCCCCGGCCCGCTCGCAGCCCGGCCGTCCACCCCCAGCGCGTGGCAGGCCACCGCGGCGTCGAAGGCCAGGCTCGCCAAGAGGGCGTCGATCACGCCCTCCCGCCCGTCCTGACCGGCCTGCTCCTCGCCCCGCTCCCGCGCGTACAGCCGCACCAGATCGTGCATGCGCCAGCGCCCCGAACCCACCGGCTGCTCGATCAGCATGCTGGCCCGTACGAGCGCCGCCAGCGAGGCCCGTACGGCGGCGAGCTCCTCGGGCGGGCCGTCGGGCCGCGGCATGGAACCCCGGGTCAACAGGTGGGCGTACGCGGTCGCGCAATCCGGCCCCGGCACCACCGTCAGCAGCCGGAGCAGCCGCGCCTGGTCCGCGGGCAGCCGCGCGTACGAGAGGTCGAACGCCGCCCGCACCCCGACCGGGACGTCCCCGTCCCCTTCCTCGCCGATGTGCAGGGTCGCCAGCCGGGTCCGCGCCCCGGACAGCTGCCGGGCCAACTCGCCCGCCGGCAGGCCCGGATCGCCCGCAAGCAGCGCCCCCGCCACCGTCAGGGCCAGCGGCAGCCGCCCGCAGTGCTCCGCGATCTCCGCCAGCGCCCCGGGATCCCGCTCCGGCCGCGGGTCCTCGGGCCAGGTCCGCAGCAGCGCCCCGGCGAGCAGTTCGGCCGCCGCCTCCGCCGCGAGCTCGTCGAGGGCGACGATCCGCGCCGAGAACCCGGGCGCCACGAGCCGGTGCCGCGAGGTGACGAGCAGCCGGTGCGCGTCCTGGGCCGGTACGAGGTCGCGTACCTGGGCCACCGACCCGGCGTCGTCCGCGACGATCAGCACCCGCTCCCCGGCCTGCGCCCGCGCGGCCAGCTCGGCCCGGTACAGGTGCAGCCTGGCCTCCGGGGACGCCGGCATGTCGGTGTCGCGGATGCCGAGGTGGCGGAGCATCTCCTGCACGGCCTGCGGGCCGCTCACCGCGCCGTTCGGGGCGTAACCGCGCAGCGCGAGGAAGAACACCCGGTCGCCGAACCACCCGAGCTCCACGGCCCGGTGGGCCGTGGCCACCGCCAGCGCGCTCTTGCCGACCCCGGCCAGCCCGGCGACGACGGCCACGCGGGTCCCGCCGGGAGCGCCGGGCCCGGCTGGCCCCGGGGGTTCCAGCACCCCGAGCAGCTCCTCGACGGGGCCGTCCCGGCCGACCAGCACGGCGGGCGCCTCGGGCAGGCCGGACAGCGCCCGGGGCGCGGGGGCGGCGACGACCCCGTACGTGACGTAGTCCCCGGCCACCTGCGTGATCGTCGCGTTCCCCTCGGCAAAGGCCCACTGCTCCGTGGGCCCGCCGGTCACGGGTTCCCGCCCGGCTCACCGCCGCCGGTCTGCCGGATCCGGCTGTTGTCCCTGGCCCGGGCCTCCTGGTCCACCGGCCCTGCGGGATCGGCCCCGCCCGCCTGCCTGATCTCCGACGTACCGGACGCCTCGGCCACCTGCCGTACGGAGCGCTCCGGGACCGGCGGCGCGGCGGGCGCGAGGGGCGCCGTACCGGCCCACCAGCCACCGGCCAGCCCGACGGCCGCGGTCATGGCCCCGGCGAAGCCGGCAGCGACGGCCACGGCGTCGGAATCCTTCTCGGGCAGCCAGCCGAACGGATCGGCTTGGGCGAGCTTGAAGCAGACGAAGAAGACGACAGCCGAACCGACGAGCACGACAACCCACCGCAACGGACGCGACATTGGCCCCCCCCATGACCCCTGAACCACTGAACTGACGGATCGACGAACCGACTAACTGACGAACCGACGAACCGCTGGACCGAACCTCCGAAGCTAGCAGCGATACCCGTCGGGCACCTGCAACAGCGCGACGAACACCCACACCATCACCACGGCCCCGGCCAGCCCACCGAGCAGCCCGGCCGCCGGGTTGCGCCGCCCGACGCACCCGACGAGCACGCCCCACCAGGCCGTTGCGAGGAGCGCGAGCAGCGCCCCGTAGAAGAGGAGGGCGAGGCCGTTGGCCGACCCGTTGACCCCCACGCCGCAGGCGCGCCACGCGGCATTCAGCAGCACCGCCCCGAGCACCCCCGTGCCCACCCCGGCCGGCAGGGCGATCAGGCAGCCCAACTGCCCGCGCGTCATCCGGCGTTCCTGATCCGGCACGTGCGCACGCCTCCCCCGACTGTGCATGCCGGCAAGGCCCCTTCGGCACTCGCCGCACCCCACCTTGCCAGGCCGACGCCCGCCGCCCACGCCCGGAGGTCGCCACCGGCCTCGCCCGGACGCACGTGAGGGACTCGAAAGTCCCTCACGGCCCCTCTCTCACCCTCGCTCAGTGGGTCAGCGGATATGAGTGCCGGCCCGTGGCTTCGTCGATCTCGCCATGAGCCTTCTGCAACATCTGGGACGCGAGATCCATGAGCGCGCGAGCGCCGGCGATCTCTTCCCCGACCCGCAGCTGCTCCGGGTCGGAGGGGTGACGCATGGCGTAGCCGTGCGCCCTCATCTCGGAGCCGTCGCCGAGTCTGACCATGGCCGCCGCACTGGTGCGATTGCCTTCCTCGGTGAATTCGAGCTCCACGTGCCACCCGACGAGTGTGGGCATGGTGCATCACCTCCAGGGGGTCACCCTGCCTCCAGGGTGCGCCCGGGGCGCCGGTAACGCGAGCGGGGGCGGGGCGGGGGACGGGGCGGGGCCTGAGTGATCGGCGTCGGGAGAGGCAGCGGGGAGCCAGGGGGCGGGGCCTGAGTGATCGGCGTCGGTGACGTCAGCCGGGACCTCGGGGGCGGGGCCTGAGTGATCGAGGTCGGGAGAGTGGATCGGGGGGCCTGGGGCGGGGTCCGTGTACTCCGCGTCGGTGTGTGTCCGGGGGCGTCCCGTCAGTCCACTGTCCTTCCGTGTCGTGCCGGTCCCTCAAGGGCGCTCTCTTCGTTCGCGTCGCTTCGCGATGGCCTTCGGCCACCCTTGACCGACCGACCCGCCCCGGAATGCCATAAGACTGCCGGGAAGCCCCCGAAGGATGGCCGGGAGGTTCATGTTCCGATGAGGGCCCATCAGAGATGCCGAGCAGGAGCCCCTGTCCATCCGCACCCCATTCCCCGGGACCACCCAGTCTGGCCAGCGACGGGGCCGCAGGGAGGGCAACGCCTCCCTCAAGGGCCCAGAGACACTCTTTCCGGACCCGGGCAGGGTCAACCTGCACCAGACAGCGATGAGATGACCCTGCGGTCCCGGTCAGACCGTGGACGCCCCACATCGCTACGCGCTCCACCCGGCTTGGCGTCCGACGGCCGTCCGGGCCTGGACATAAGCCGCCCAGGCACCTCCGTGGGCGGGTTTCCGGGCGCCTGCACGCCATTTGGGGCGAAAAGCGGGCGAGAAGGAGCCTGATGCCGGATTCCTCAACCCCTCACTCCGACAAGCACCCATTCACACCTCAACCGGCCACCAAAACGGGACAAACAACCCGCAGTCGCATACCAGGCCGGCCTGCGCCGGCCGTGGGCGGCCTATGCCCAGCCCCAGACGGCCGCCGGACGCCGCGCAGAGGGGAGCGCGTAGCGATCTGGGGCGCCTGCGGGCCCACTCCTACCGACATGGGCATCTGGTCGCTGTCTGGTGCAGGTTGACCCTGCCCGGGTCCGGAACGGGTGCCTATGGGCCCTTCAGGGAGGCGTTCCCCTCCCCGCGGCCCCGTCGCCGGTCGGCTCGGTGGTCCTGGTGGGCCGGGTGCGGATGGACGGGAGCCGCCGGGCGGCATCTCTGATCGGGCTGGTCGGAATCCGAACCCCCCGGCCATCCTTCGGGGGCGTCCCGGCAGTCTGTTGGCATTCCGGGGCGGGTCGGTCGGTCAAGGGTGGAGCGCAGCGACATCGCGAAGCGACGCGACGAAGGAGCGCCCTTGAGGGACCGGCACGACACGGAAGGACAGTGGACTGACGGGACGCCCCCGGACCCACACCGACCCCGAGTACACGGACCCCGCCCCCGACATCCCGGCCGACGTCACCGATGCCGAGCACCCAGACCCCGCCCCCAAGGTCCCGGCTCGCCTTGCCGACGCCGAGCACGCCGACCCCGAACGGGCGTGCTCCACCTCAGGGGTCGCAACACCATCCAGGGCACCAACCCCACGCCCGTCTGAGTACCCGCGCTCATGTGTCCGCGCCGCAGGCGCGGTTGACTCGAGCCATGGATCAGGACACCTCGCGCGACAAGCGCGCCTTCGTCGCGCCGCTCGTCTCCACCCTGCTGACGCTGCCGATGGCCCTCGTCGCGTTCTTCTTCGTCGGGCTGTCCCCCATGGCCTGCGACTCCTGCGGCGACGCCGCGAGCGACCGGTTCGACGCCTCGTACGACGTCGCCTTCCCCGTCTTCGCCACCGGCCTGCTGCTCGTCCTGGCCGTGCTGGTGACCAGCTGGGCGCTCCCCTGGCAGCGGCGGAACTCCGCCCGCCGCGTCGGGTTCGCGCTGCTCGCCCCCGTCGCCGTCGTCCTGGACTACCTCGTGTTCGCCGGCATCGTCGACTGGCCCTGAGACACGCCGATCAAGCCCGTTGCGGGCCGGCCCGCGGACGTGGAGGCTGTGCCAGGGGAAACGCGTACGGGGGAGGCACATGGTGACGGAGAGCCGAACGAACCGGGGGCGCTGGGCGGGCGCCCGTCTGGTCGTGGTGTCGCTGATACCGGCGCTGCTCTGCGGCTTCGTGTTCGCCGAGTGGCTGCCGTCCGACATCGAGCGCTACGACGCCTACACGGCCGCCGAGCCGTGCACCGCCACCGGTGACACGTACGAATGCCTCCGTACCCTCCCCTTCACCGTCGACAAGACCGTGGTCAAGAACACCGGCCGGAACGCCAGGTACGAGGCAACCCTCTCCGGCCCCGGCACCTCCTCCCTGACCGGGACCGTGCCCTTCGGTGATCCGGGCCCGCTGCTCGACCGGCTGGCACCCGGCGACCAGGTGACCGCCGTCGTCTGGCGCAGCACGATCATGGCGCTCTCCAAGGACGGCGTCCGGCAGAGTTCCGCCGACGAGCCGCGCGACGAGGCCCAGATGACCGCCGGCTTCGGCACGCTCGCGGGTCTCGTGGCGGCCCTGGGGCTCGCCTTCGCCGCGGCCTCCCTGGCCGGATACGGCGGCCAGGTGCCCTGGACCTGGCGCTCGCTCGGAAAGCCGCTGCTCATCGGCATGGCGCTCACCTGCCTCGGCGTGGCCTTCGCCGCGCTCCTGCTCGGCCTGCCGTGGTGGGTCGTGCCCGCCGTGGTCGTGCCGTTCGCGGCGTATGCGGCCTGGCAGCTCCACCGGTACCGACTGCGCGGATTGACAGACTCCAGTCCCGCTCCGTGAGCCGCCGACCGGGCCCGCCTACGCTCCCCCGCATGGGCAGAGCGCGGCGGCTGAAGCCGGGGCAGTGGCGGGTGTGGTGGCGGGTCTGGCGAGCAGGGCCCCCCGCCGGGTCCGAGCGGCACGTGTGGCCGCTGCGCTGACCGGCGGGGAACCATCGGCGAGGGTCAGCGCGCCTCGCGCAGCCAGCCCGCGACCTCCGTCGCCCAGTACGTCAGGATCGTGTCCGCGCCGGCCCGCTTGATGCCCAGCAGGGTCTCCAGGACGGCCCGGTCGCGCTCGATCCAGCCCTTCTCCGCCGCCGCCTCGATCATCGCGAACTCGCCGCTGATCTGGTACGCGGCCACCGGGACGTCCACGGCCTGCGCGACCCGGTACAGGATGTCCAGGTACGGGCCGGCCGGCTTGACCATGACCATGTCCGCGCCCTCCTCCAGGTCGAGCGCCAGCTCCCGCAGGGACTCGCGGGCGTTCGCCGGGTCCTGCTGGTACGTCTTGCGGTCGCCCTGCAGCGAGGAGGCGACGGCCTCGCGGAACGGGCCGTAGAAGGCCGAGGAGTACTTCGCCGTGTACGCGAGGATCGAGACGTCCTCGTGCCCGGTCTCGTCGAGCGCGTCGCGGATGACGCCGACCTGGCCGTCCATCATGCCGCTCGGTCCGACCACGTGGACGCCCGCGTCGGCCTGGACCTGGGCCATCTCCGCGTACCGCTCCAGCGTCGCGTCGTTGTCGACGCGTCCGTGCTCGTCCAGTACGCCGCAGTGGCCGTGGTCGGTGTACTCGTCCAGGCACAGGTCGGACATGATCACCAGATCGTCGCCCACCTCCGCCTTCACGTCGCGGATCGCGAGCTGCAGGATGCCGTCCGGCTCCGTGCCCGCCGTGCCCAGCGCGTCCTTGTTCTCGTCGGCCGGGACCCCGAAGAGCATGATCCCCGCGACGCCCGCCTCCACCGCCTCCACGGCCGCCTTCCGCAGCGTGTCCCGCGTGTGCTGGACGACGCCCGGCATCGCCGAGATGGCGAGCGGCTCGCTGATGCCTTCGCGTACGAACGCCGGCAGGATCAGGTCCGAGGGGTGCAGCCGGTTCTCCGCGACCATCCGCCGCATCGCCGGGGTGGTGCGCAGCCGGCGGGGCCGCGAGCCGGGGAAGGATCCGTACGCGCTCATTCTCAGTCGCCTCTTCGAGCATCGACAGCAGTCGGCACCCAGCCTAGGGGGTGCCGGGCGGCTCACTCCGACCCGGCCGACCCGGAGGTGATCTTCACCGGGGTACGCGAAGGGCCCGGGTGCGCTCGGCGCCCGGGCCCTGATCCGCATCCGCCCACCGGTCAGGTGGTACGCCTCCGCCGCGCGCCCGGGCGGCGCTCGCTCGGGCGGGACACCGACTCGCCGGCCTCCTTGGCCGCCTCGCGGCGCGCCGCGCCGTACTCGGCCAGGGCCTCCGCCAGCTTGCTGACGCTCGGCTCCGGCGACAGGACGTCGACCCGGAGGCCGTGCTCCTCCGCCGTCTTGGCCGTGGCCGGCCCGATGCAGGCGATGACGGTCACGTTGTGCGGCTTGCCGGCGATGCCGACGAGGTTGCGCACCGTCGAGGACGACGTGAAGAGAACGGCGTCGAAGCCGCCGCCCTTGATCGCCTCGCGCGTGTCGGCCGGCGGCGGCGACGCGCGCACGGTCCGGTAGGCCGTGACGTCGTCGACCTCCCAGCCCAGCTCTATCAGCCCGGCCACCAGGGTCTCGGTGGCGATGTCGGCGCGCGGCAGGAAGACGCGGTCGATCGGGTCGAACACCGGGTCGTACGGTGGCCAGTCCTCCAGCAGCCCGGCCGCGGACTGCTCCCCGCTCGGCACCAGGTCCGGCTTGACGCCGAACTCGACCAGCGCGGCGGCGGTCTGCTCGCCCACGGCGGCGACCTTGATGCCCGCGAAGGCACGGGCGTCGAGCCCGTACTCCTCGAACTTCTCCCGGACGGCCTTCACCGCGTTCACGCTGGTGAAGGCGATCCACTCGTAGCGGCCCGTCACCAGGCCCTTGACCGCGCGCTCCATCTGCTGCGGGGTGCGCGGCGGCTCCACGGCGATGGTCGGCACCTCGTGCGGCACCGCGCCGTACGAACGCAGCTGGTCGGAGAGCGAAGCGGCCTGCTCCTTGGTGCGCGGTACGAGGACCCGCCAGCCGAACAGCGGCTTCGACTCGAACCAGGCCAGCTCCTCGCGCCGCGCGGCGGCGCCGTGCTCACCGACCACGGCTATGACGGGCCGGGCGCCCTCGGGCGACGGGAGCACCTTGCCCTGCTTGAACACCTGGGCGATGGTCCCGAGGGTGGCGTTCCAGGTGCGCTGGCGCGTCGTCGTACCGGCGACGGTCACCGTGAGCGGGGTATCGGGCTTGCGCCCGGCGGACACCAGCTCGGCGGCGGCGCTCGAGACGGTCTCCAGCGTCGCGGAGACGACGAGGATGCCGTCGCTGGCGCCGACCTCGCTCCAGCAGCGTGCGGAGGCGTTGCGCGCGTCCACGAACCGAACGTCGGCACCCTGACCGCCCCGCAGCGGCACACCCGCGTACGCGGGCACGCCGACGGCGGTCGCGACGCCGGGCACCACCTCGAAGGGGATGCCGCCGGTGGCGCAGGCGAGCATCTCCTCGGCCGCGTTGCCGTCGAGCCCGGGGTCGCCGGTGACGGCACGGACGACCCGCCTGCCGGAGCGCGCGGCCTCCATGACAAGATTGGATGCGTCCCGGATCACCGGGACACCGGCGGCTGCTGACACTTCGTCAGCAATCGTCAGCTGTGGCGTGTCCACTCCCGCGCGCGCATGCGTGCGTACGACCTCGAGCACCTCGGGCTCCGCGATCAGTACGTCCGCGGCCGCGAGCGCCTCGACGGCGCGGAGCGTCAGCAGACCCGGGTCACCGGGGCCGGCACCGAGGAAGGTGACGTGCCCGTGCGCGGCGACGACCGGAAAAGCGGAGGTGGTCGGACGTGAGGGGTTCAAAGCGATCGCTCCCCCATCAGACCGGCCGCGCCCTTGGCCAGCATCTCGTCCGCGAGTTCGCGGCCGAGCGCCATGGCCTCGTCGTACGACTGGGGCACGGGACCGGTGGTGGACAGCTGCACGAGCGTCGAGCCGTCGAGGGTGCCGACGACGCCGCGCAGGCGCATTTCATTGACAACCTGGCCGTCGGCCTGGGGGTCCCCCCACTCGAGCGAAGCCGAGAGTGGGGGAAGATCGGCGAGCGCACCCACAGGTGCGCTGCAGCCGGCCTCCAGGGCGGCGAGCAGGGAACGCTCGGCGGTCACGGCGGCCCGGGTGTGCGGGTCGTCGAGCTCGGCGAGCGAAGCGATGAGCTCCGCGTCGGACGCGAGGCATTCCACGGCCAGGGCACCCTGGCCGGGGGCGGGCAGCACGTTGTCGACCGACAGGAGGTCGGTCGCCTCGGCGCTGCGGCCGATCCGGTTCAGCCCGGCGGCGGCGAGGACGACGGCATCCAGCTCGCCGTCGCGCACGAAGCCGATCCGGGTGTCGACGTTCCCCCGGATGGCGACGGTCTCGATGCGCTTCCCGAGGGTGCGCGCGTAGTGGTTGAGCTGCGCCGTGCGGCGCGGCGACCCGGTACCGATGCGGGCGCCGTCGGGCAGCTGCTCGAAGGTCAGGCCGTCGCGGGCGACGAGCGCGTCGCGCGGGTCCTCGCGCAGCGGCATGGCCGCGATCACGAGCTCCTCGGGCTGCGCGGTCGGCAGGTCCTTCAGCGAGTGGACGGCGAAGTCGACCTCGCCGCGCACCAGCGCGTCGCGCAGCGCGGTGACGAACACGCCGGTGCCGCCGATCTGCGCGAGGTTCTCACGGGACACGTCACCGTAGGTCGTGATCTCCACGAGCTCGACGGGCCGACCGGTGATCGCCCGTACCGCGTCGGCGACATGGCCGGACTGGGACATGGCCAGCTTGCTGCGCCGCGTGCCGAGCCGCAGGGGCTGGTCGAGACGTGGATTCATGATGCCCGTCCTGAGTCGTCGTTCTTGTCGGCCTGTCCGGCCTGGTCGACCTGTCCGGCCTGGCCGGCCGCGTCCGCCCGGCTGACGGAGGCCACCGTCTGCGGGTCGAGGTCGAAGAGTTCGCGCAGTGCCTCGGCGTACCCGGCGCCCCCGGGCTCGCTGGCGAGCTGCTTGACGCGCACGGTCGGCGCGTGGAGGAGCTTGTCGACGACACGGCGCACGGTCTGGGTGACCTCGGCCCGCTGCCGCTCGTCCAAGTCCGGGAGCCGCCCGTCGAGCCGTGCCACTTCCATGGCCACGACCTCGGCGGCCATCGCCCGCAGGGCGACGACGGTCGGCGTGATGTGCGCGGCCCGCTGCGCGGCGCCGAAGGCGGCCACCTCGTCGGCGACTATGCCGCGTACGGCGTCCACGTCGGCGGCCATCGGCGCGTCGGCCGATGCTTCGGCGAGCGATTCGATGTCGACGAGCCGCACGCCCGGGATCCGGTGCACGGCGGCGTCGATGTCGCGCGGCATGGCCAGGTCCAGCAGCGCCAGCCGTACGGGCGCCGCGTCGACCTGGCTGCGGGCGCCCTTGCGCGGCTGCCGCTGCGCGGCGGCCTCGCCCTGGTCGGCCCATGTGCCGTGCAGTTCGAGGGAGTTGGCGTCAACCCCGGTGAGCGCGGCCCGCCCGTCGCCGGCGGGCACGTCGACGGGGCACCCGTCACGGTCGGCCCCGGGCACGATGGTCCGCGCCACCCCGCCGTCGGCCAGCCGCACCCCGGCCTCGGCGGCGGCCACGAGCCGCGCCAGGACCGAATCCGGCTCCGCCGGCGTGTGAGGCACGGGGTCCGGGGCGGAGCCCCGGGAGCCGGGAAGGGGCGTGGAGGGGACGAGCCCCACAGCCCCCGCCACCGCAGCCGCGACCTGGTCCCCGCTCAGCACCAGCCCCGTGGCCCCGGTACAGGACACGACGACGTCGACTCGTGTCAGCTCATCGGCGACCGACGCCATCGGAACGGACCGGGCCACCACCCCAGTGCCTGAGGCAACCAGAATCTCGACCAAACGGTCCGCCCGCTCTGCGGTGCGGTTCGCGACGACGACCTCGGCGACGCCCACCCGCGCCAGCGTGGCCGCGGCCAGCGAGGACATCGAGCCGGCGCCGATCACCAGCGCCCGCTTGTCCTTGGCCCAGACGTCCACCGGCTCGCGCCCGGCGGTCAGCTGCTCGAGCCCGAAGGTCACCAGCGACTGCCCGGCGCGGTCGATCCCGGTCTCGGAGTGCGCCCGCTTGCCGACGCGCAGCGCCTGCTGGAACAGGTCGTTGATCAGGCGGCCCGCGCTGTGGAGCTCCTGCCCCAGCGCCAGTGCGTCCTTGATCTGCCCGAGGATCTGGCCCTCGCCGATCACCATCGAGTCCAGCCCGCACGCCACCGAGAACAGGTGGTGGACGGCCCGGTCCTCGTAGTGGACGTACAGGTACGGAGTGAGCTCCTCCAGAGCCACCCCGCTGTGCTGCGCGAGCAGGGTCGACAGCTCGGCCACACCGGCGTGGAACTTGTCCACGTCCGCGTACAGCTCGATCCGGTTGCACGTGGCGAGCACCGTAGCCTCCGTCGCCGGCTCCGCGGCGAGGGTGTCGTGCACCAGCTTGACCTTGGCGTCGGCCGACAAGGAGGCACGTTCGAGCACGCTCACCGGCGCGCTGCGGTGGCTCAGCCCTACGACGAGCAGACTCATGCCGGCATCACCGCCGGAACGTCGCCCTCGGGGCCGCTCTTGCGTGCGACGGCGGCGGGCCGTCCGGCGGGCGGCTCGACGGCCGCGGCCGGGGCAGCGCCGGAACCGGCGGCGGCCTCGGCGATGCCACCGGACACGGCGGAGGCGGAAGAGGAAGGCGTGGCGTTGGCCGCCGCTTCCTCCCCGGCCTTGCGCTGCTCGTGGAACGCCAGGATCTGCAGTTCGATCGACAGGTCGACCTTGCGTACGTCCACGCCGTCCGGCACGGACAGCACGGTCGGCGCGAAGTTCAGGATGGAGGTGACGCCGGCGGCGATCAGCCGCTCGCTGACCTGCTGGGCCGCGCCCGCGGGGGTCGCGATCACGCCGATCGAGACGCCGTTCTCCGAGATGATCTTTTCCAGATCATCGGTGTGCTGCACGGGCATGCCCGCGACCGGCTTGCCCGCCATCGCCGGGTCGGCGTCGATGAGCGCCGCGACGCGGAATCCGCGCGCGGAGAAGCCGCCGTAGTTGGCCAGGGCGGCGCCGAGGTTACCGATGCCGACGATGACGACCGGCCAGTCCTGGGTCAGGCCGAGTTCGCGGGAGATCTGGTAGACGAGGTACTCGACGTCGTAGCCGACGCCGCGCGTGCCGTACGAACCCAGGTAGGAGAAGTCCTTGCGGAGCTTGGCGGAGTTGACTCCGGCCGCTGCCGCGAGCTCCTCGGAGGACACCGTGGGCACCGATCGCTCGGAGAGCGCGGTGAGTGCGCGCAAGTACAGCGGAAGCCGGGCGACAGTGGCCTCGGGAATACCTCGGCTGCGGGTCGCCGGTCGGTGAGTTCGGCCAGTTGCCACGATGCTCCTGCGGGATGAGCGGGGCTGCAGGCGGTCACTTGTCCCAAGACCGCCCCGTCGAATGCAGGCTATGTCTTTGTGAACGCGTGCACAAAGATTGTGTCCGCTTTGTCCGAGCAAAGTGACCGGGGTCACGCGACCCGGGCCCTTGGGCCGGGAACTTATGACACGCCGAACCCGTTCAAATCCCGAGGGGGGCAAAACGGTGCACACTCCTCATCGATACGCCCCCGAGACCCCACAAATCGCCCATGATGGTAACCGGCCGAAGGGTCAGCCCTCCAATGCGCGACGCAGCCGGTCCGGGTTCACCCTCCAGAAGGTGTGCTGTTCGCCGTCCACCAGCACCACCGGGATCTGCTCCCAGTGCAGCCGGTAGAGCTCCGCGTCCTGCGAGATGTCCTTCTTCTCCCACTGTGCTCCGACTTCCGCGCAGACCTTCTCGATCACCTCCTGGGCGTCATCGCACAGATGGCACCCCGGCTTCCCGATGAGCGTGACCAACCGCTCGCCGGGACGCTTCTTTTCCTTACGACGCAGCAAAGGGCTCATGCCCCCCATTCTCCCGCGCCACCACGTAACACCACGGCACCGAAGAGTTCACGCCCCCGGCATCCCATCGGTTCGGGAAGTCCCGAACACAATGGCTATGCTCGCGTCATGGCCGCTCTGGGATGGCTCACCCCCCGTAGGCGCTCCGCTACCGCGCGGAGCGTGCTGGCAGGCGAGGCCTCGGCCGAGGCCGCCCGCAAGACCGCGCAGGCCCGCGAGACGGAGGCCGGACCACCGGCCGGGCCCGAGGGGGCCGCGGCGCAGGCAGCCGGGCAAGCGGAACCGGCCGAGCCCGAGTTCCCCGTCGCCGGCGACGACCTCGCCGCCGCCTTCTTCGACCTCGACAACACCGTCATGCAGGGCGCCGCGATCTTCCACTTCGGCCGCGGCCTCTACAAGCGGGAGTTCTTCCACCGCCGCGAACTCGCCCGCTTCGCCTGGCAGCAGGCCTGGTTCCGGCTCGCCGGGGTCGAGGACCCCGAGCACATGCAGGACGCCCGCGACAGCGCCCTCTCCATCGTCAAGGGCCACAAGGTCTGCGAACTCATGGCGATCGGCGAGGAGATCTACGACGAGTACATGGCCGAGCGGATCTGGCCGGGCACCCGCGCCCTCGCCCAGGCCCACCTCGACGCCGGCCAGAAGGTCTGGCTCGTCACGGCCGCACCCGTCGAGACCGCCACGATCATCGCCCGCCGGCTCGGCCTGACCGGCGCGCTCGGCACGGTCGCCGAGTCCGTCGACGGCATCTACACCGGCCGGCTCGTCGGCGAGCCCCTGCACGGGCCCGCGAAGGCCGAGGCGGTCCGCGCGCTGGCCGCCGCCGAGGGGCTCGATCTCGAACGCTGCGCCGCGTACTCCGATTCGCACAACGACATTCCGATGCTGTCGCTGGTCGGGCATCCGTACGCGATCAATCCCGACACAAAACTGCGCAAGCATGCCCGGGCACACGACTGGCGACTGCGCGACTATCGGACCGGCCGCAAGGCCGTGAAGGTCGGCGTCCCGGCCGCCGCCGGCGTCGGCGCGATCGCAGGCGGCGCAGCCGCCGCCATCGCCCTGCACCGCCGCCGCAAGTAGCCGCTCCCGCCGGCCGCCCGGGCCGCAGCCCGGCTTCCGCCTGCGCCGGAGCCGCCCTTCGGCCCGCCGGGGCCGCCCTCCGCGGGTTCCCGGCCCGCTGAGCCGCGGGCATTCCCCTCTTCTACCCCCGCGCCCCACGCGGCACTCCCGCATGCCCGACTCGGTCGCGAGCCAGCGTGGAAGCGTCCATTCCGCGTATTTAACCGATCAAGAATCGATCACCAACTGCGACTGAATATGCCTTCGACACGCAACAGAAGTGTCGGAATCGGCGATTTGAGCAACTGGGTGTAGCGCTGCCTGTACGAAGCGTTATTCTCCTCAAACGCATGCCACCGGCCATCTGTCGCCACGACGGGTGAACGGTCCCGCACTGCACGTGATGGAAGCTCTGCCTCTGGGAGTCCCGTGTACCCACCTGTCGGGGTTGACGCCTCGGGCCTGGCTACGCTGCGCGCAACGGTCCTCGACCACCTGCGCGGCTTCGTCCCCACCGCGTACGCCGTCCCCGCCTTCGCCGCCGCGGTCCCTGCCGGCCTCGGCCCGGCCGGTCCTTGCTATGCCCTGACCGACGGCGGAGCGACGGTGGGCAGACGCGGTCGTACGGGGGGAGGCTCCGGCGCCGCCGCCACCGGCACGAGCGCGCCCGCCGCACGCCGCCCCACCGCGGACAGCGACCAGGC
This sequence comes from Streptomyces sp. R33, assembly GCF_041200175.1. NCBI lineage: Bacteria > Bacillati > Actinomycetota > Actinomycetes > Kitasatosporales > Streptomycetaceae > Streptomyces > Streptomyces sp. R33. The sequence goes on from NZ_CP165727.1 coordinate 4,026,996, forward strand.
CCGCATGATGGACCTGGTCGAACGCGCCCAGGCCGGCGAGGCCGAGGCCTTCGGCCGGCTGTACGACCAGTACAGCGACACGGTCTACCGCTACATCTACTACCGCGTCGGCGGCAAGGCGACCGCGGAGGACCTCACCAGTGAGACCTTCCTGCGCGCGCTGCGCCGCATCTCCACCTTCACCTGGCAGGGCCGCGACTTCGGCGCCTGGCTCGTCACGATCGCCCGCAACCTGGTCGCGGACCACTTCAAGTCCAGCCGCTTCCGCCTGGAAGTGACCACGGGCGAGATGCTGGACGCGAACGAGGTGGAACGATCCCCCGAGGACTCGGTCCTGGAGTCCCTCTCCAACGCCGCCCTGCTGGAAGCCGTACGCAAGCTCAATCCCCAGCAGCAGGAGTGCGTGACCCTGCGCTTCCTCCAGGGCCTGTCGGTCGCCGAGACCGCCCGGGTGATGGGGAAGAACGAGGGCGCCATCAAGACGCTCCAGTACCGGGCGGTCCGCACCCTGGCCCGCCTGCTCCCGGACGACGCCCGCTGACCTGCGACCGGCCCCGCACCACCGCCACCGGGCGCCTCCACCCGCGGCGGCCCCTCCCATGCCGCGCACACCCCCCGCACCGTCCGACCCTCCTGACAATCCACACAACCGGTGACCCCTCGATGACGCTGTGGTCCGATCATCCTTCGTCCGTAACCCAAGTGCCGCGCCGCTCGTTGTGCGGAATGCAGGCTCCCTGTGGACACGCCCTGCCCGAAGCCGCTCACTCGAAAGTGTGGATGTGCTCAAGGAAGGCAACCTTCCGGACACCTTGGGGAGTCGATCGTCATGACGAGAGGAGGTGCCGCCAGTGATCGCGAACGTGACTCCGCACCGGCGGGCGAACGCCTTCGCCCAGGCCCTGGAGGATCGGACCCCATCCGACCTTTCGGAACCGGACCCGGCGGCCGAGCAGTCCGAGGCACCTGCCGAACCTGCCGACCACGACCGGTTGTTGGCCCTGGCGAGCGCGCTCGGCGAAAGAATGCCGCGCCCAGTGCTGGACCCCGAGGTCAAAGTGGTGCAACGAGCCCAGCTCGTGGCCGCCATGGAGGCCATGGTGATGGAAGAGAGGGCCGGGGGCGGTGCCGCCCCGGACCCTCAAGTGCCCGAGCAGCGGACCGGCCGCGGCGCCCACCGGGCGACCTCGCTCCGGAAATTGCGGCCCCGCTCCCGCTGGTCCAAGGGCATCGCAGCGGGCGGCCTCACCGTAGGTGTGGCCGCGGGGGCCTTCAGCGGCGTGGCCGCTGCCAGCACGGACGCCCTGCCCGGTGACTCCCTCTACCCGATCAAACGGGGCATGGAGGATCTGAAGCTCGGCATGGCCGACGAAGACGCGGACCGCGGCGAGCTCTATCTGGACCAGGCCTCCAACCGCCTGTCGGAGGCCCGCAGGCTGATGGAGCGCGGGCGGACGGGCGTACTGGACCACGAGTCGCTCGGCGAGATCCGCCGGGCCCTGGCGGGCATGAAGCACGACGCGGCGGAGGGCCACCGGCTCCTCCAGGCGGCCTACGAACGGGACGGCTCGCTCGGCCCGATCCAGGCACTGTCGTCGTTCTCCCGCTCGCACCGCGACGCGTGGGGCCGGCTCCGGGACAAGCTCCCGGCGCAGCTCACCGATGTGGGCGGGGAGGTCGAGTCGGTCTTCCAGGCCATAGACGATGACGTGGCGCCGCTCCAGAACCTGCTCCCGAAGCCCCCGGAGCAGAACCGCAGCGGTACCGGAGCCCCGGCCAAGCCGAGCGCTCCGGCCGGGCAGCACCAGTCCGCACCGGCTGCGGGCGCGCCCTCGGCCAGCCCGACCCCGCCAGCGACCACCAGCGGCAAGCCCTCACCGGCTCCCGGCGGCCTCCTGGGCGGCACCGGCGACCTCCTGCACCCGCCCGCGGGGCAGAACACCCCGGGGGCCTCGTCCTCCCCGGAGCACGTCCAGCCGGACATCACCCTGCCGCCCCTCCTCCCGGGCCTCCTCCCGGGCCTGGGGCTCAAGGCGGAGGACGCCGAGTAGCAGCGGGAACGGCCGCAGGCCCTCACCCCCGAACAGGGGTGAGGGCCTGCGCCATGAAACGCACTCAGAAGAACAACGAACTCAGAAGAACACGGACCGCCGCTGCACCAGCAGTTTGTACAAGGTGTGCTGGATCTGCTCGCGGACCTCGTCCGTCAGGTTGAACATCAGCATCGGGTCCTCCGCCGCCTCCGGCGGATACCCGTCCGTCGCGATCGGCTCGCCGAACTGGATCGTCCACTTCGTCGGCAGCGGCACCGCCCCCAGCGGCCCCAGCCACGGGAACGTCGGCGTGATCGGGAAGTACGGAACCCCCAGCAGCCGCGCCAGCGTCTTCGCGTTGCCGACCATCGGGTAGATCTCCTCCGCCCCCACGATCGAGCACGGCACGATCGGCGTCCCCGCCCGCAGGGCCGTCGACACGAACCCGCCCCGCCCGAACCGCTGCAGCTTGTACCGGTCTCCGAAGGGCTTCCCTATCCCCTTGAAGCCCTCCGGCATCACCCCGACCAGTTCCCCCGCCTCGAGCAGCCGCTGCGCGTCCTCCGAGCACGCCAGCGTGTGCCCGGCCTTGCGTGCCAGCTCGTTCACCACCGGCAGCATGAACACCAGGTCCGCCGCCAGCAGCCGCAGGTGCCGCTGCGCCGGGTGGTGGTCGTGGACCGCCACCTGCATCATCAGCCCGTCCAGCGGCAGCGTCCCGGAGTGGTTCGCCACGATCAGCGCCCCGCCCTCGGCCGGGATGTTCTCGATGCCCTTGACCTCGACCCGGAAGTACTTGTCGAACAGCGGCCGCATCAGGGACATCAGGACCTGGTCCGTCAGTTCCTTGTCGTAGCCGAACTCGTCGACCTCGTAGTCCCCGGTGACCCGCCTCCGCAGGAACGCCAGCCCGCCGGCGATCCGCCGGTCCCACGCGGCCCCGCCGGACCTCACGGGAGCGGGCTCCGGCGCGGCCGGCTCCGCGGCCTCCGCCACCGGCTCCGGCGCGGGCACCGCCCGTACTCTCCGGGTCCCGGCGCCCCGCCGGCGCGGCCGGTCCTCGTCGAACGGAATGACCTTGGCATCCGCCACTATCGCTGCGCTCCCTCTTCGGCTCCGGCAACCCCGACGTTCACGTTCAGGCCGTCCACCTTCAGCGCGGCGGCCACCCGGTCCACGGCCTGCCCCGCGCGCTCCGGCGGCAGCAGCCCGTTCCCCCGGCTGCGCGCGAAATCGGCGAAGGTCTCGGCGGTCGTGTACATCGGCTTGAATCCCAGCACCTCCCGCATCTGGGAAGTCTCCACGACCCGCCCGTGCGTGAGGAGTCTGATCTGCTCCGGCGAGAAATCGGTGACCCCCACCGCCCGCAGTGCCGACCCGACCCACGTCACCGCGGGCAGCAGCAGCGGCACCGTCGGCCGCCCCAGCCTCCGCGCGCACTGCGACAGCAGCAGCACCCCGTCACCCGCGATGTTGAAGGTCCCGCTGTTCAGCGTCCCGCGCTGCGGCTCGGCCGCCGCCAGCCGCAGCACGTCCAGCACGTCGTCCTCGTGGACGAACTGCAGCCGCGGGTCGTACCCCAGCACCGTCGGCATCACCGACATCGAGAAGTACTCGGCGAGCGAGGAGTCCGCGTACGGCCCCAGGATGTTCGCGAACCGCAGCACGCACACCGCCACGTCGGGCCGCCTGCGCGCGAAGCCCCGTACGTACGACTCGACCTCGACGGCGTCCTTGCCGAAGCCCGCCGCCGGCAGCGACTTGGGCTGCGTGGTCTCCGTGAAGACGGCCGGATCCCGCGGGGCGCCCCCGTACACGCTCGTGCTGGACTTCACCACCAGCCGCCGTACCGTCGGCGACTTCTGGCAGGCCCCCAGCAGCTGCATCGTCCCGATGACGTTGGTCTCCTTGACGGCGCTCCCCGCGCCGCCCGGCCCCGCCCCGCTCCCGGTCACGGCGAGATGGACCACCGTGTCCACGGCGTGCTCGGCGAGCACCCGGGCGATGGACGACTGCCGGATGTCCGTCCGGACGAACTCCGCCGAGCCCAGCCGGTGCGGCGGCGCGACCGCATCGACCGCGATGACCCGCTCGACCTCAGGATCACGCTGGACCCGCCGCACGAAGCGGCCCCCCAGCTGCCGGGCTGCCCCGGTAACGAGCACGACCTTCCCCACGAGCTCAGCGCCTTCCTCGTCGTCCCCCGGCTACACCGCAGCCCCTCCACCAAAGGATGGTGGAGGGGCTGCGGAGAACACGTACAGCTGCCGTTTACTTCTTGTTACGGCGCTGGACGCGGGTGCGCTTGAGCAGCTTGCGGTGCTTCTTCTTGGCCATCCGCTTACGCCGCTTCTTGATAACAGAGCCCACGACTACCCTCGCTCACTTCTCGGAACATCCCCGCGCCAGCGGGGAACGGTGCGGGGCGTCTGGGCCCACACGACCTACGTCGGCCTAGCCTACCCGCCCGAGCTCTGAGCCTGTAATCCGAGGGGTTCGGAGAGTTCGCCGGAGCTTCAGTCTCAGGCCGACTCCACCCCCACGTAGGACTCTCGGAGGTACTCGTGAACCGCGTTCTCGGGGACCCGGAAGGACCGGCCCACCCGGATTGCGGGCAGATGACCGTTGTGCACCAGCCGGTACACGGTCATCTTCGACACTCGCATCACCGAGGCAACCTCTGCCACGGTCAGGAACACGACCTCGCTGAGAGGCCTCTCGCCAGCAGCCATGACACACCTTGACCTTCCGCGCATGACGGGCACCGGCTTCCCCTCCGGTTACTCCTCGTCGTCGCACGCTCACTCCCCAGAGTAGGGGCGTGTGATACGAGTGGGGAAGAGGAGCTACGGCCACTCCTGCGCACCCGGCAGGCTCGCCCGATCGAGTAGATACCGAATGAGCGGTCTGTAGTAGTCCGCGCGCACCGCGTCATCAAGCGGAACAGTCACCGCCACCCGCCCCTCCGCCTCGCCGACGAACAGTGCCGGGTCGTCCGTATCCGCCAGCCCGATCGCCTCCACACCGAGCTGACCTGCACCGCAGACCCACCCGTGATCCCCCACCACCAGTTCCGGCAACGGCCCGCCGGCCTCCGCGAGCGCCCCGAGCGCGATCCGAACCGGCAGGGGTGAATGGGTGTGCGCGCCGGTTGCACTCCCCGGCGGCCGCGCGCCGGGTTCCCGCACCAACGCGACTCCCCGTACGTAATCGATGCTGTGCCTGCGTACGCCGAACCGGGTCGCCATGTCGACCCCGGCCCCCTGCGCCGGAGTGAGCACAACACATCCCACCGCCGACAGGGCCCGCGCCAAACTGGCGTAGAACCCCAGGAGACGATGCGGATGCCCCGTCCCGAACAACACGGGCGACCGCGCCCCGGCCGCCTCGCCCAGCCGCTGCGCGAACGCCTCCAGCGCCGCCAGCGTCAGCTCCGGATCGATCACGTCCGGCCCGCTGACGTGCGCGGGATCCGCCGAGACCCCGCACTTGTCCGCCATCAGCCTCAGCAGGTCACCCTCGCCCCAGCCCCACTCCGGATCCAGCCCCAGCAGCACCCGCGGATCCCGCGCCGCGAACAACCGGTAACTGCGCAGGCTCTCCTCCCGCGAGGTCGCGACGGGCCCGGCCAACCGGGCGGCCAGCAGATGCGCACGCAGCGCGCCGGTGCTCAACACCCTCCGATGCTGCCGCACCGCACCTGGCGGATCATCAATTCCGGCGGACAGCCCCACACTTGGCGTAACAACCGGCGTAACGATGCATCACTGCTCCCAGGCCCCGAGCGCAGGCGTTACGTGAGCAGGCCACGCAACGGGAACACGGCCCGCCGGGTCGCCAGAACGGCCTGATCGATCCGGTCGGCCGGATCGTAGCCCGCCTCCCAGTCCCGCCACGCGACCGCCCGCCCGTCCGTCATCCGGGCCGGCGCCGGCTGCCGCGTCCGCGCGTACACCTCGTCCCGCCACACGTCCGGCACCACCGACTCCGGATCGACCGGACGGTGCGCCGCGATCCCCACCAGATGCGTCCACGACCGCGGCACGACGTCCACGACCGCGTACCCACCACCGCCCAGCGCCAGCCACCGGCCCCCCGCATGCTCGTGCGCGAGCCGGTGACACGCCTCCTGCACCGCCCGCTGCGCGTCCAGCGACACCGCCAGATGCGCGAGCGGGTCCTCGAAATGCGTGTCCGCCCCGTGCTGGGTCACCAGCACCTGTGGCCGGAAATCCGCCAACAGCTCCGGCACCGTCGCGTGGAAGGCCCGCAGCCACCCCTCGTCCCCGGTCCCGGCGGGCAGCGCCACGTTCACCGCCGAACCCTCCGCCGCCGGCCCGCCCGTCTCCTCCGGCCAGCCGGTCTGCGGGAACAGCGTCCGCGGATGCTCGTGCAGGGAGACCGTCAGCACCCGCGGATCGTCCCAGAACGCCGCCTGGACCCCGTCCCCGTGGTGCACGTCCACATCCACGTACGCGACCCGCTCGGCCCCCAGCTCCAGCAGCCGCGCGATCGCCAGCGCCGCGTCGTTGTACACGCAGAACCCGGCCGCCCCGCCCGGCATCGCATGGTGCAGCCCGCCCGCGAAGTTCACCGCGTGCTCGGCCTCCCCGCGCCAGATCGCCTCCGCCGCCGCCACCGACTGGCCCGCGATCAGCGCGGAGGCCTCGTGCATCCCGTGGAAGGCCGGATCGTCCGTCGTCCCCAGCCCGTACGACCCGTCGGCCACGCGCGGATCCGCCGACACCTCGCGCACCGCGGCCACGTAGTCCTCCCGGTGGACCAGCCGCAGCGTGGAATCCCCCGCCGCGCGGGCCGCCCGTACCTCCATCTCCCGGTCCAGCCCGAAGGCACGCACCAGGCCCATGGTCAGCGCCAGGCGCACCGGGTCCATCGGATGGCTCGGTCCGAAGTCATACCTCGTTACCGCCTCGTCCCACATCAACAGCCCGGTCACCGGCTCGCCGCTCATGCCGGACACCGTATCGGGCGCCCTCCGAGCCGAACGAACGGGCGTGGAAGAGTGTCACGAGCACCAGCGCCATCGGCACGAGCATCGCGCCCCGGTAGCTCCAGGCGTCCCCGATCCCCCCGACGAGCGGCGATCCGATCAGGAAGCCGACGTAGTTGAAGATGTTCAGCCGCGCGACGGCCGTGTCCGACGCCCCCGGGAAGAGGCGCCCCGCAGCCGCGAAGGTCTGCGGCACGATCACGCACAGCCCGATCCCCAGCAGCGTGAACCCGAGCATCCCCACCCACGCCCCTGGCGCGGCCGCCACCACCGCGAACCCGCCGGCCGCGACCAGCGTCCCGATCCGTACGACGGCCACCGCCCCGAAGCGGCGCACGCCCAGGTCCCCGACGGCCCGCCCGATCAGCGTGGTCACCATGTACACGTTGTACGGGACCGTCGCCAGCTGCTCCGAGCTCCCCAGCACGTCCTGGAGGTACTTGGCGCTCCAGTTCGAGACGGTCGAGTCCCCGATGTACGCACACGCCATCACCAGGCACAGCGGCAGCAGCAGCGTGAACCCGCCGGCCCCCAGCCCCTTCTCGGGGACCTGGTCCTCGATGTCCCGCCGGCCGACGTAGAACCGGCTCCCGTAGAGGGCGAGCGGCAGCAGCACGACCACGGCCGGCAGGTACGAGGCGAACAGCGACAGGTGCCAGTGCGCCCCCGCCCAGGCGGCCGACGCCCCGACGATCCCGCCGAGGCTGTACGCGGCGTGGAAGCCGAGCATGATGCTGCGCCCGTACGCGCGCTGCAGGCTGACCCCGAGCATGTTCATCGAGGCGTCCAGCGCGCCGACGGACAGCCCGAACGTCCCGAGCGCCACCGCCACGTGCCACATCTGGCTGCCGGCCCCGACCCCCAGCAAGGAGAGCAGGACCAGCGGCTGCGCCCAGCGCAGTACGGAGGCGGGCCCGACCCGCTTGACGAGGTGCTCGGTGGCCACGCTGGAGACCCCGGCGAGAACCGGCACGGCGGCGAGGAAGGCGGGCAGCAGCCCGTCGGATATCCCGTACCGGTCCTGGATGGCGGGGATCCGCGTCACGAGGAGGGCGAAGGTCACGCCCTGCACGAAGAAGCTGAACCCCAGGGAGGCCCGCCCCCGGCGCAGCCGTACGTCTTCTGTCATGGCGGCACAGCGTAGGCCCGGGGGCTACCCGTGGGTAGAGAGATCACACAGGGAGTTCCAGAAGCCCCGTCAGCTCCTTCATGTCCCCGAAGAAGCCGGTGGCCCCGGCCAGCCGCTCGGCGGGCATCATCCCGGTGAACCCGTACACGTCCATCCCGGCGGCGACGGCGGCCTGCACCCCGAGCGGACTGTCCTCGATCACGACGCACCGCGACGGCTCGACGCCCATGGCTCGGGCCGCGTACAGGAACAGATCGGGGGCGGGCTTCCCCTTGCCCACGTCCTGCGAGCTGAAGATCCGCTCTTCTTCGAACCACCCGTCGAGGCCGGCCGCCCGGTGTCCGACCCGGATCCGCTCGTGACTCCCGGAGGAGGCCAGGCAGTACGGCACCCCGTGGGCGGTCAGGGCTCCGAGCACGTCCACCACGCCGGCGACGGGTGCCAGCTCCCGCTCGAACGCGGCGAAGGTCCGCGCGTGCAGGGTCGCATCGAACGCGGCGGGCAGCCGCTCCCCGGTCCGCTCGAGCACGAGATCGTGCACCCGGTGGACTGCGGAGCCCATGTAGTCGCGGATCGAGTCCTCGTACGAGGTGGGGTGCCCCAGCTCGGTCAGGTATCCGGCGAGGATGCTGTTGGCGACCGGCTCACTGTCCACCAGCACGCCGTCGTTGTCGAAGATGACGAGGTCGTAGCCCATGGCCTCGACCCTACGCAGGCCCCGCCCCTTTCAGAACATGGCCCGTAAACGCAGAAAAGCCCCGCACCATAAGGTGCGGGGCTTTCCCACAATGATTGTTCGGCGGCGTCCTACTCTCCCACAGGGTCCCCCCTGCAGTACCATCGGCGCTGAAAGGCTTAGCTTCCGGGTTCGGAATGTAACCGGGCGTTTCCCTAACGCTATGACCACCGAAACACTATGAAATTTGAACGCTGGCATGAACACAGCTGTTCGTTATTTCAGAACTAACACAGTGGACGCGAGCAACTGAGGACAAGCCCTCGGCCTATTAGTACCAGTCAGCTCCACCCGTTACCGGGCTTCCACATCTGGCCTATCAACCCAGTCGTCTACTGGGAGCCTTACCCTCTCAAGGAGGTGGGAATACTCATCTTGAAGCAGGCTTCCCGCTTAGATGCTTTCAGCGGTTATCCCTCCCGAACGTAGCCAACCAGCCATGCCCTTGGCAGGACAACTGGCACACCAGAGGTTCGTCCGTCCCGGTCCTCTCGTACTAGGGACAGCCCTTCTCAATATTCCTACGCGCACAGCGGATAGGGACCGAACTGTCTCACGACGTTCTAAACCCAGCTCGCGTACCGCTTTAATGGGCGAACAGCCCAACCCTTGGGACCGACTCCAGCCCCAGGATGCGACGAGCCGACATCGAGGTGCCAAACCATCCCGTCGATATGGACTCTTGGGGAAGATCAGCCTGTTATCCCCGGGGTACCTTTTATCCGTTGAGCGACGGCGCTTCCACAAGCCACCGCCGGATCACTAGTCCCGACTTTCGTCCCTGCTCGACCCGTCGGTCTCACAGTCAAGCTCCCTTGTGCACTTACACTCAACACCTGATTGCCAACCAGGCTGAGGGAACCTTTGGGCGCCTCCGTTACCCTTTGGGAGGCAACCGCCCCAGTTAAACTACCCATCAGACACTGTCCCTGATCCGGATCACGGACCGAGGTTAGACATCCAGCACGACCAGAGTGGTATTTCAACGGCGACTCCACCCCAACTGGCGTTGGGGTTTCAAAGTCTCCCACCTATCCTACACAAGCCGAACCGAACACCAATATCAAACTGTAGTAAAGGTCCCGGGGTCTTTCCGTCCTGCTGCGCGAAACGAGCATCTTTACTCGTAGTGCAATTTCACCGGGCCTATGGTTGAGACAGTCGAGAAGTCGTTACGCCATTCGTGCAGGTCGGAACTTACCCGACAAGGAATTTCGCTACCTTAGGATGGTTATAGTTACCACCGCCGTTTACTGGCGCTTAAGTTCTCAGCTTCGCACGCCCGAAAGCGCACTAACCGGTCCCCTTAACGTTCCAGCACCGGGCAGGCGTCAGTCCGTATACATCGCCTTACGGCTTCGCACGGACCTGTGTTTTTAGTAAACAGTCGCTTCTCGCTGGTCTCTGCGGCCACCCCCAGCTCACGGAGCAAGTCCGATCACCAGTGATGGCCCCCCTTCTCCCGAAGTTACGGGGGCATTTTGCCGAGTTCCTTAACCATAGTTCACCCGAACGCCTCGGTATTCTCTACCTGACCACCTGAGTCGGTTTAGGGTACGGGCCGCCATGAAACTCGCTAGAGGCTTTTCTCGACAG